>NZ_JBBEUD010000001.1:0-358741 GCF_037402475.1 Caulobacter sp. CCG-8 | reverse complement strand
CCAGCGTGCAGATCGGCGCCCTGTCCTCGACCGCCCTGGCCGACAAGGCCTGGTCCGACGCCGCCCGCATCGCGCCGGGCATGGCCGCGGGCAAGGGCAAGCGGGTCGAGGCGATCGACAAGAACGGCACCACCCTCTACCGCACCGCCGTCACCGGTTTCGCCAGCCGCGCCGAGGCCAAGGCCTTCTGCGACGCCCTGACCGCCGCCGGCAAATCCTGCTTCGTGAAGTAAGAGGGCAGGGCGCATGGCCAGCATCTCCGCCGCCATCCTCGGCTGCGCCGGGACCACCCTGACGGCGGAAGAGGGCGCGTTCTTCCGGGACGTGAAGCCGTGGGGCTTCATCCTGTTCAAGCGCAACATCGCCGACCCGAACCAGGTCCGGGCCCTGACGGCGGCGTTGCGCGAGACGGTGGGGCGTCCCGACGCGCCCATCCTGATCGACCAGGAAGGCGGCCGCGTCGCCCGCCTGGGCGAGCCGCACTGGAAGAAGTACCCGCCCGGCCGCGCCTATGGCGAACTGGTCGCCAACGATCCGCTTGTGGCTCGCGAGATCACCCGCCTGGGCGCCCGCCTGATCGCCCACGACCTGCTGTCGCTGGGGATCAATGTCGACTGCGTGCCGGTGCTGGACGTGCCCGATCCGCAGGGCCACGAGATCATCGGCGACCGCGCCTACGGCGATACGCCCGAGCAGGTGGCCACCCTGGGCCGCGCGGCGGCCGAGGGCCTGCTGGCCGGCGGCGTCCTGCCGATCATCAAGCACATCCCCGGCCACGGCCGCGCCATGGCCGACAGCCACCTGGAACTGCCGGTGGTGAAGGCCAAGCTGGCCGAGCTGGACGCCCGCGACTTCGCGCCGTTCCGCGTGCTGTCGGACATGCCGATGGCGATGACCGCCCACGTCGTCTACACGGCCATCGACCGCAACCGCCCGGCCACGACGTCGCGTAAGGCGATCAAGAAGATCATCCGCGAATCCATCGGCTTCGACGGACTTCTGATGAGCGACGACCTGTCGATGAAGGCGCTGTCGGGCGACTTCAAGCAGCGCGCCAAGGACAGCCTGTCGGCCGGCTGCGACGTGGTCCTGCACTGCAACGGCGACATGGCCGAGATGAAGGCCGTGATGTCGGGCGTCGGCAAGCTGTCGCGCGAGGCCAAGCGCCGCGTCCAGGCCGTCATGGGCCGCCTGGTCAAGGTTCCCGAGCCCTTCGACGTCGCCGAGGCCCGCGCCCGCTTCGATGCGGCTTTCGACGGACGCTTTGCGTGAGCACGGGCTTCCAGCCCACGCTCGACTTCGAAGCGGCCAACGAGGCGGCCGAGGACGGCGCCGCGCTGGTCATCGACATCGACGGCTACGAAGGCCCGCTGCACGTGCTGCTGGCCCTGGCGCGCAGCCAGAAGGTCGACCTGCTGCAGCTGTCGATCACCCGCCTGGCCGAGCAGTACCTGGCCTTCGTCCAGCAGGCCCGACGCGTGCGCTTCTCGCTGGCCGCCGACTATCTGGTGATGGCCGCCTGGCTGGCCTACCTCAAGTCGCGCCTGCTGCTGCCCAAGCCCGAGCGCCCCAAGGCCGAGGAGCCGCCCGCCGAGGAGATGGCCGCCCAGCTGGCCTTCCGCCTGGCCAAGCTGGACGTGATGCGCAAGGCCGTCGAGGCCCTGAAGGAGCGTCCGATCCTCCAGCGCGACGTCTTCATGCGCGGCGATCCCGAGGCGGTGAAGATCGTCTCCTCGACCCGCTTCGAGGGCGACCTCTACGCCCTGATGACCGCCTACATCACCCAGCGCAAGCGCGAGCACGGCCGCCACTACGCCCCGCGTCCGCCCCAGGCCTATCCGCTGGAGGACGCCCGCGACCGCCTGCGCGATCTGCTGCCGGAGATGAAGGACTGGACCACCCTGTCGGGCGTGGCGCCGGTCGACCGCTGGGAAGAGGACCCCGAAGGGCCCAGTCCCGCCAGCTACCTGGCCTCGACCCTGTCGGCCAGCCTGGAGCTGGTGAAGGAGGGCATCCTGGAGGCGCGGCAGATGGAGCACTTCTCGGACATCTACCTGCGCACGCGGGCCGAGCCGCTGGAGCCGATCGCTTGACGACCCAAGACCCGCTGTTCACCGAACACTGCATCGAGGCCCTGCTGTTCGCGGCGGCCGAGCCGCTGAGCGCCGAGGACCTGGCCAAGCGCCTGCCCGAGGGGGCCGACATCGCCATGGGCCTGGCCGACCTGGAGGCGCGCTACGCCGGACGGGGCATCGAACTGGTCCAGGTGGCCGGCCGCTGGCGGTTCCAGACGGCGACCGACCTGTCGTTCCTGATGACCGAGGAGCGCGAGGAGCCGCGCCGCCTGTCCAAGGCCGCCCAGGAGACCCTGGCCATCATCGCCTACCACCAGCCGGTCACCCGGGCCGAGATCGAGGCGGTGCGCGGCGTCCAGGCCAGCCGGGGCACGCTGGACGTCCTGCTGGAGCTGGGCCTGGTCAAGATGCGCGGCCGTCGCCGCACGCCGGGCCGCCCTGTGACCTTCGGCACCACCGACGCCTTCCTCGAGCACTACGGCCTGGCGACCCTGGGCGACCTGCCGGGAATCGCCGAGATGCGGGCCGCCGGCCTGCTGGCCCTGGACCTGCCGCCGGGCTTCTCCGTGCCCGACCCGATGGGCCTGCGCGCGGGCGAGGACGAGGACCCGCTGGAGGACGGCGACGAGGCCCCGGAATTCGCTCAGGATTTCCTGGGAGACCTGGAAGGGCGGTAGGGTTTGCGCACATCGTCGCGGGCGGCGGCTTATCGTCCGGCGACGCTTTGCCCACCGCCTCGCGACCGCCTATATTGTCAGAGATATTGTAACGACACGCCGCAGCGGCTAATGGGCGCGCTGTCGCAAGGAGCATCGTCGTCATGGGTAGCATGAGCTGGATCCACTGGGTGATCGTGATCGCGGTCGTGGCCCTGCTGTTTGGCGGGCGCGGCAAGCTGTCCGGCATCATGGGCGACGCGGCCAAGGGCATCAAAGCCTTCAAGGACGGCCTGAAGGACGATCCGTCCGACGAAGTCGCCGCCAACAAGGCCACCGGCGCGCTGCCGCGCACCGACGCCGAGAAGGAAGACCTGCGCAAGTCGTAGGAGATTCGTCGCGGCGTGGTCTCCGAGGGGAGGGCGCGCGCGACCGTCGTTTCACTCCGCGAGCCCGGCCTGGCCGCTCGCTCTAAGGCGCGTCCATGCTTCCTGATATCGGCGGAACGGAACTCCTGGTCATCGCCGCGGTCGCCCTGATCGTGGTCGGTCCCAAGGACTTGCCCGTGCTGCTGCGCAAGCTCGGCCAGTTCGTCGGCAAGATCCGCGGCATGGCCAACGAATTCCGCGCCAGCTTCGACGAGATGGCCCGCCAGTCGGAGCTCGACGAGCTGCGCCGCGAGGTCCAGGCCATGCGCGAGGGCCAGTACACCGCCCCGATGCGCGACGCCGCCGCCCAGGCCGCCGACGCCAATGTCGACCAGGTGTTCGCCGACATCGACGCCGGCCTCAACAGCGGCGCGGTCAAGGTCTCGCCGCACGACGCCTACCAGCCGCTGACCGCCACGGTCGAAACCCCGGCGCCGGCGGTCGAGATCGTCGACAAGCCGGCCCGGAAGCCCCGCGCCCCGGCCAAGCCCAAGGCGACCGAGATCGTCTCCAAGTCGCCCGCCAAGCGCGCGGCCAAGGGCGACCTGTCGGTCCCGGCCCCGACCAAGCCCGCCCGCAAGCGCGTGGCCAAGACGGCCCCTGGGGCCGGCGACACCAATTCGGACATCACCTCGTGACCAACGCCATCGGACACGATCCGGAAGACGAGATCGAAGCCTCGCGCGCGCCGCTGATGGATCACCTGATCGAGCTGCGCATGCGGCTGATCATCTGCGTGGTCGCGCTGTTCATCGGCTTCGGCGTCTGCTTCGCCTTCGCCGACCGCATCTTCCTGTTCCTGGTCGAGCCGTTCACGGTGGCCCAGAAGCTGCTGGCCGCCCAGCACGCCGGCGGCCATCACGGCCCGTTCGACCTGCTGCTGGCTCTGCTGGGCCTGAAGGACATCCCGGCGACCGACACCAAGGCCCTGGGCCTGGTCTACACCGCGGCGCTCGAGTTCTTCTTCACCAAGCTGAAGCTGGCCGGGTTCGGGGCCGTGGTCCTGACCTTCCCGGTGCTGGCCTGGCAGCTGTACCGCTTCGTCGCGCCGGGTCTCTACAAGAACGAGCGCCACGCCTTCCTGCCGTTCCTGATCGCCTCGCCGGTGATGTTCGTGCTGGGCGCGGCCCTGGTCTATTATGTGATGCTGCCGTTCGTGCTGTGGTTCTCGCTGAGCCAGCAGATCAGCACCGCCGGTATCTCGATCCAGCTGCTGCCCAAGGTCAGCGACTACCTGACCCTGGTGACGACCCTGCTGCTGGCCTTCGGCCTGTGCTTCCAGCTGCCGGTCGTGGTCTCGCTGCTGGGCATGGCGGGCATCGTGTCGAGCAAGCTGCTGCGCGACGGCCGCCGCTACGCCATCGTCGGCGTGTTCATCGCCGCGGCCATCCTGACCCCGCCCGACCCGATCAGCCAGATGACCTTGGCCATCCCGATGTGCCTGCTCTACGAGATCTCGATCTGGTGCGTGTGGCTGATCGAGCGCCGCAAGGCCAAGGACGAACGCGAGCAGACCAAGGACGTGGTCGCGGTCTAGGCTTCGCCTCAGCGTCTCTCCAAAGCAAAAGCCGCGTCCGGCCTTGAGGCTGGTCGCGGCTTTTCTGTCTTTCGACCCCTCACCCGACCCCGGCTTTCGCCGGGACCACCCTCTCCCGCAAGGGGAAAGGGAAGGGCTCAGGCGCTTACGCGTCCTGGCGGCTCGCGACGGTCGCGGCCTGCAGCTGGGCCTTGGCTGAGCGGACGGCGTAGCCGACGCAGGCGCGGTAGTCGGCCATGCTGCTGACGCCGTTGGTGGCCTTGCAGACCGTCTGGGCGGCCAGCTTGATGTCGGCGTCGATCTGGTCGGCCGACTTGCCTTTCAGCGAGACGCGGACGACGGTCAGGTCCTGGCGCGGGGCGACGGTCTTGGTGGCGCGGGCCTTGGCGATGGCGGCCAGCTGGCGATTGGCGGCGCCGATCGCGCCGGTCACGCACTCGTCCGAGACGACGGCCTTGCGGTCGGTGCAGACGGCCTGGGCGGCGGCGCGGATTTCGGCGTCGATCTGGGCGGTCGACTTGTCGACCAGCGAGATGCGGATCAGTTGGGCGGCGCTGGCGGGAACGGCGGCGGCCGACACGGCGGCGACAGCGGCCAGAATAGCGATCTTCTTCATGGGGAGGCTCCAGGATTTTCGAAAACAAACACGAGTGCTTCAAGTGGCGCGCTGTTTTTCATCCTGGGATTAATAGGCAATGGAGGAACGACATTAATCGCCGTTATCCATGCATTTTCGGCCGCGACATCTCGCCACGCCTAGAAATGACTTTGGAATGTTCTTGCCTGATGAATCTATGCCTGCACCTGGCGAAGACGTCGAGCCCCAAAATGAGCGCGGCGCGATCACGGTCGGTTGATGGCCGGGCGATGGCGGCGCGGCGGCTCCCGAAAAGGTTGGCGCCCCCGCCGACGCGCCTTAGAGAGGTCCGTTCTTAACGACTTCTCCCTCGAGCGTTCCGATGCACGACATCAAGGCCATCCGCGACAATCCCGAAGCCTTCGACGCCGTCTGGTCGGCGAAGGGCCGGTCGGGTGCGGCCGCCGAGGCGGTCAAGCTGGACGCCCAGCTGCGCGCGGCCCAGACCGCCCTGCAGGAAGCCCAAGCCAAGCGCAACGAGAGCTCCAAGCTGATCGGCCAGGCCAAGGCCAAGAAGGACGAGGCCGAGGCCGCGCGCCTGATGGCCGAGGTCGAGGCGCTGAAGGGCGTCATGGCGGCCGCCGGCGAGGAAGAAGCCCTGGTCGGCGGTCATCTGAAGGACCTGCTGGCCAGCCTGCCCAACATCCCCGCGCCCGAGGTCCCCAAGGGCGAGGACGAGGCGGGCAATGTCGAGGTCCGCCGCTGGGGCGACGCCGCCAAGCTGCCGGCCGGCCGCCTGAACAATCCAAAGGACCACGTCGACCTGGGCGCGGCCCTGGGCGGCATGGACTTCGAGGCCGCCGCCCGCATGAGCGGCGCGCGCTTCGTGGTGCTGAAGAACCAGATCGCCCGGCTGGAGCGCGCCCTGGGCCAGTTCATGCTGGACCTGCAGACGGTGCAGAACGGCTATGCCGAGATCAGCCCGCCGGTCCTGGTCAAGGACGAGGCGCTGTTCGGCACGGGCCAGCTTCCCAAGTTCGCCGAGGACCTGTTCCGCACCACCGGCGACCACTGGCTGATCCCCACCGCCGAGGTCTCGCTGACCAACCTCGTGCGCGAGCAGATCACCGACGAGGCCGAGCTGCCGCTGCGGCTGACGGCCCTGACCCATTGCTTCCGCTCCGAAGCCGGCGCCAGCGGCCGCGACACCCGCGGCATGATCCGCCAGCACCAGTTCCAGAAGGTCGAGCTGGTCTCGATCACCACGCCCGACCAGTCCGAGGCCGAGCACGAGCGCATGGTCCAGTGCGCCGAGGCGGTGCTGAAGGCCCTGGAGCTGCCGTTCCGCACCATGCTGCTGTGCACCGGCGACATGGGCTTCGGCGCGAAGAAGACCTACGACCTGGAAGTCTGGCTGCCCTCGCAGAACACCTATCGCGAGATCAGTTCGTGCTCGAACTGCGGAGACTTCCAGGCCCGCCGCATGGACGCCCGCTGGAAGAAGGCCGGCGAGAAGGGCACGCACTACGTGCACACCCTGAACGGCTCGGGCCTGGCCGTCGGCCGCACCCTGGTGGCCGTCCTGGAGAACTACCAGGACGAGACGGGCCGCATCACCATCCCGACCGTGCTCGTGCCCTATATGGGCGGGGTGACCCACATCGGGGGCGCGGCGTGAGGATCCTCCTCACCAACGACGACGGTATCCACGCCCCCGGGCTCGAGAGCCTGGAGCGCATCGCCCGCGCCCTGTCGGACGACATCTGGATCGTGGCCCCGGAGTACGAGCAGTCGGGCGCCGGCCGGGCCCTGACCCTGTCTGACCCGATCCGCGTGCGCCGCATCGACCCGCGCCGCTTCGCCGTCGAGGGCACGCCCACCGACTGCGTGGCCATGGCCGTCCAGCAGCTGATCGAGGGCCCCGCGCCGGACCTGGTGCTGTCGGGCGTCAACCGCGGCCAGAACCTGGCCGAGGACGTCACCCTGTCGGGCACGGTGGCCGGCGCCATCGAGGGCATGGCCCTGGGGATCCCGTCGATCGCCCTGTCCCAGGCCATGACCTATTTCCACGACGAGGTCGTGGCCCATTGGGAGACGGCCGAGCACTTCGGGCCGGGCATCGTCCGGCGGCTGCTGGAGATCGGCTGGCCGAAGGACGTCATCATGAACGTCAACTTCCCGGCGCTTGCCCCGGAAAGCGTCGCCCAGGTGGAAGTCACCCGCCAGGGCTTCCGCGACTCGCACATGCGGAGCATGGAGAAGCGGACCGACCTGCGGGGTCGCGACTACTACTGGACCGGCTTCGTGCTCAAGCCGTCCACGCCGGCGGAGGGCACCGATCTGAAGGCCGTCTACGAGGGGCGCATCTCGGTCACCCCGCTGCATATCGACCTGACGCACAACCAGACCGTGGCGGCCATGAAGGGCGTTCTGGGCGGCGCGCCGCCTAAGCTGGAGCCCGTCACGTGATGGCCCAGGCCAAGAGCGATACGCCCGAGGCCCGCCTGAAGGCGCTGATGGCCGCCCTGCGCGCCCAGGGCGTCACCGACCCGGCCGTGCTGAGCGCCATCGAGAAGACCCCGCGCGACCTGTTCACGCCCGACCTGTTCAAGGAGCGGTCGTGGGAGGACTCGGCCCTGCCGATCGCCTGCGGCCAGACCATCAGCCAGCCGTTCATCGTCGGCCTGATGACACAGGCCCTGACCCTGGAGCCGCGCTGCCGGGTGCTGGAGATCGGCACCGGCTCGGGCTACCAGACCGCCGTCCTCAGCCGCGTCTCGCGGCTGGTCTACACGATCGAGCGCTACCGGACCCTGATGAAGGAGGCCGAGGCCCGCTTCGCGGTGCTGGGCCTGACCAACGTCATCACCAAATTCGGGGACGGGTGGGAAGGCTGGCCCAAACAGGCGCCGTTTGACCGCATTCTGGTCACCGCCGCGGCGCAGGATGAGCCGGAAACTCTGCTTTCGCAGCTCAAGCCCCAGGGCGTGCTCGTCGCGCCGGTGGGGAAGGGGCCGGTGCAGAGCCTTCGCCGCTACGCCGGCGACGGAAAGGGGGGCTTCACCGTTGAAGTCCTGTGCGACGTGCGTTTCGTCCCGATCCTGGATGGCGTCGCCCGCGAGTAGTGCGGGACGGCGGCGCCGGGTTCCGGAAGCGACGCGAGATGTTTAATGGTTGGTTTACCCTCGTGACGGCGTCTGGAGCCTCGCGAGGCAGAGGAGAGGCTATGAGGCAGTTGTGGACGCGCGCGGCGGTGATCGCCCTGACGGCTGGAACCCTCGCGGCCTGCGAAAGCACGGGCGGCGCGCAGTATCCGATCCGGGGCGAGGCGCCGACGCCGAACTTCCCGGTCGTCAAGGCGCCCGTCGCCGACCAGCAGCCGGAAGGGCCTTCGACGCCGTCGACGGCCGACGAGCCCGCGCCCAGCTTCTCGGCCCCGGCCGGCCATGTCGGCGTGTCCAGCCAGTCGCTGGCGCCGCCCGCCGCCGAACCCGCGCCTCCGCCGCCACCCCCGCCGCCTCCGGCCGCTGAATATCGACCCGCGCCCGCGCCGCGGCCCGTGGTGGTGACCACCGTGGCCGGCCCGGTCGTGACGATCGCCGGCCCGCCCAAGACCTACAAGGTCAAGGCCGGCGACAACATCGACGCCATCGCCCGCAACCTGGGCACCAGCCGCGCCCAACTGGCCAAGGACAACGACCTGAAGTCGCCGTACCGGATCCATCCGGGCCAGGTGCTGCAGGGCCCGGACGCCAAGGACGCCAAGGCCTATATCGTCCAGACCGGCGACACGATGTTCGCCATCGCCAAGCGCTTCTCGGTCTCGGCGGCCGCCCTGGCCGAGGAGAACGACCTGAGCACCGGCTCTTCGATCAAGAAGGGCCAGAAGCTGCGCCTGCCGGACGGCTACAAGGACAAGGGCCCCAGCAAGACCACGGTCATGCAGGCCGCGCCGCCTTCCAGCGCGTCTTCGGCGCCGATCGGCGCGACCCCCGCCCGCACCCCGACCTCGAGCGCCAATTCCGACTGGCGTCCGCCGCCCGCCGCCCCCGAGCGTCAGGTCGAGGACGAGGCGCCCGCCGCCCGTCCGGTCACCACCACGACGGTCAGCGTCACCGGTTCGGTGGTCGAGGTGGCCGGTCCGCGCCGCATCTATACCGTCAAGTCGGGCGACGCGATCGACGCCATCGCCCGCGGCCTGGACACCACCCGCGAGGATCTGGTCAAGGACAACAAGCTCAAGGCCCCGTACACGATCCACCCGGGCCAGAAGCTGAAGGGCCCGGAGACCACGGCCAAGGCCTATGTCGCCAACAGCGGCGACACCCTGACCAACATCGCCAAGCGCTTCAACGTCAAGCCGGCCGCCCTGGCGGAAGAGAACAACCTCAAGGTCTCGGCCACGCTGAAGAAGGGCCAGAAGATCCGCCTGCCGTCCGGCTACAAGGACAAGGGCCCGCTGAAGACCACGGTGACGACGACCCCGGCCGCCCCGCGTCCGACCACGCCGGCGCCCAGCTACAATCCGCCGGCCGACACCACGCCGGCCCCGCTGCCGACCGCGCCGCGTCCCTACACGCCGCCGCCGGCCACGAACTATCCGCGCACGCCCAGCGGTCCGGTCTCGGCCCAGCCGGTGACGCCGCCGCCGTCGTCGGGCCAGATCATCGGCTCCAGCCCGCCGCCGACCGAGGCGGAGATCACCGCCGCCGGCCGCGGCCGCTTCGTGTGGCCGATCCAGGGCGAGACGATCTCGGACTTCGGCCCCAAGGGCACCGGCCAGCGCAACGACGGCGTCAACATCCGCGCGGCCCAGGGCACGCCGGTCCGCGCCGCCGCGGCGGGCGAGGTGGTCTACGCCGGAAACCAGGTGCCGGGCTTCGGCAATCTGGTGCTGGTCAAGCACGCCGACGGCTGGGTGACGGCCTACGCCCACCTGTCGACCACCGAGGTCAAGATGCG
Source organism: Caulobacter sp. CCG-8 (assembly GCF_037402475.1). NCBI lineage: Bacteria > Pseudomonadati > Pseudomonadota > Alphaproteobacteria > Caulobacterales > Caulobacteraceae > Caulobacter > Caulobacter sp. CCG-8. Next base: position 348,506 of record NZ_JBBEUD010000001.1, on the reverse strand, counting down.
CCAGCAGGTGGCCCAGGGCGCGACCCTGGGCGCGGTCGGCCAGACCGGCGGCGTCACCGAGCCGCAGCTGCACTTCGAGGTCCGCTACGCGCCGACCCCGAAGGACAAGGCGCGTCCGGTCGATCCGGGCCTGGTGCTGCCGAAATAGTCAGACGTGTTTTCCCTCCCCTTTTATGGGGAGGGTGGACGCGAAGCGGACGGGTGGGGCCTGCTGACTCAGAAACTCCCACCCGACCCTGGCTCCGCCAGGGCCACCCTCCCCACGAGGGGGAGGGACGGGAGCCTACTCGTTACCCCAGCGCCACTTCCACGGCCCGTCGCTCTTGCGCCAGCTGACGACGAGCACGATCGCCGTCGAGGCGAGAACGATGCCGAGATGCAGGTTCAGGTCGCGCTCGCTGAAGGCGATGGCGCTGGCGATGACGACGGCCAGGAAGCCGGTCACCAGCGCCCATCCTTCCCAGCTGCAAGGCAGTCCAGCGCCGAATCCGTAGCGCTTCACGCGAAACCAAGGCTTGCCCATAGGGGCCTCCAGAGCGGTTTTACGCCGGCAAGTGTACGCCCAGCTCCCCGGCCAGGTCACGGATGAACTGATAGGCCACGCGGCCCGAGCGGGCGCCGCGCAGCTGCGACCACTGCAGGGCCCTGCGCTCCAGGTTCTCGACCTCCAGGCCGAAGCGCTCGGCATAGACGTGGATCGCCGCCAGGTAGGTGGGCTGGTCCATGGGCGGGAAGCCGATCCACAGGCCGAAGCGATCGGAGACGCTCATCTCCTCCTCGGCGTTCTCGGCGGCGGCGATGGCGCCCTGGGTCTCGACGTGGTCGCGCGGCATCAGGTGGCGGCGGTTCGAGGTGGCCACGAACAGCACGTTCTCCGGCGGGCCGGCCACGCCGCCCTCCAGGGCCGACTTCAGCGCCTTGGCGGCCGCGGCGCCGTCCTCGAACGACAGGTCGTCGCACAGCACCACGAAGCGCTCGGCGCGCGTGCGGAGGGCGTCGAACAGGTCGGGCAGGGCGGTGACCTCGTCGCGGTCGACCTCGACCAGCTTCAGGGCCGGGTGTTCGCCGGCCAGCACCATGAAGGCCGACTTGGTCAGCGAGCTCTTGCCCGTGCCGCGCACGCCCCACAACAGCACGTGGTTGCAGGGCAGGCCGACGGCGAAGCGGCGCAGATTCTCGACGAAGCGGTCCTTCTGCCGATCCACGCCCACCAGCAGGTCCAGGGCCATCGGATAGTCCGGAGCCGGTACGAAGCTACCGCTCTTCGGATCATGCCGGAACAGCCGGCCACCGTCGAAGGCGGGGGCGGCCGGAGGGGCCGGGGCAAGGCGCTCCAAGGCGTCGGCGATGCGGGCGAGCAAGGGGAGGGCGGCTTCGGTCATGTGTTGCCTCCTAACCCCACCTCGCTGTCATTGCAAAAGCGGAGGTGAACGCATAGCTTCCGCCGACTTGGCGGGACCCCCATGTGCGGCGGGACGCTGGCTAGAATTCTTGGAGACGACATGTCCGGTGGACTGCAAGCCCAACTGATCCAGATCGCGCCCATCATCCTGATGGTCGTGCTCTTCTACTTCATGCTGATCCGTCCGCAGCAGCAGCGCGCCAAGCAGCACGCCGCCGCCATCGCCGCCGTCAAGCGCGGCGACAACGTCGTGCTGTCGAACGGCATGCTGGGCAAGGTCGTCCGGGTCGAGGAGACCGAGGTCGGCGTCGAGATCGCCCAAGGCGTGACCGTGAAGGTGGTCAAGAGCATGATCGCCGAGATCCGCGCCAAGGGCGAACCGGCCCCGGCCAACGATCCCAAGAGCTGATCACCTTTCGCGCCGTAACGAGGCGCCGAAAGGCGTCGTCCAGAGCCTGTAATCCATGCTGACCCTCTCCCGCTGGAAAGTCACCGCCGTCATCCTGTCGGTGATCTTCGGCATCGTCTTCACCCTGCCGAACCTGCTGCCGCAGAAGACGCTCGACGCGCTTCCCGGCTGGGTTCCCCACCAGAAGCTGAACCTGGGTCTCGACCTGCAAGGCGGGTCATACCTGCTGTACGAGGTCGACACCGACGCGCTGCGCAAGGAACGCCTGACCAACATGGTCGAGGACGTCCGCACCACGCTGCGCAACGACCAGATCGAGTTCGGCGAGCTGGGTGAGTCCGGCGGGATCGTGCGGGTCCGCATCACCGATCCGGCCAAGGTGGACCAGGCGGTCAGCCTGCTGCGCCGCTCGATCGGCGGGCCTCTGGCCGGCGCCATCGGCGGTCGCGACACCAGCGTCAGCAACAAGGGCGACGGCCGGCTGGAGCTGAGCTTCGTGCCCGAGGCCGCCAAGGCCGACGCCGCCAAGGCCGTGGACCAGTCCATCGAGACGATCCGCCGCCGGATCGACGCCCTGGGCACCAAGGAGCCCACGATCACCCGTCAGGGCAGCAACCGGATCGTCATCCAGGCGGCCGGCGAAAGCGACCCGGCGCGCCTGCAGGCCGTGATCGGCCAGACCGCCAAGCTGACCTTCCAGATGGTCGACGAGACGGTCTCGCAGGAAGACATGATCGCCGGCCGCATCCCGCCCGGCGTCGTGGTCATCCCGGGCACCCAGCCCGGCGCCCCGCCGATCCCGGTCGCCAAGCGCGCCCTGGTGACCGGCGAGGACCTGGTGACGGCGAACCAGGAGTTCGACAACCAGAGCGGCCAGGCCGTGGTCGCCTTCCGCTTCGGCGGCTCGGGCGCCCGCAAGTTCGGCGACGCCACCACCCGCAACGTCGGCAAGCGCTTCGCCATCGTGCTGGACGGCAAGTACATCTCCGACCCGCGCATCAACCAGCCCCTGCCGGGCGGTTCGGGCATCATCACCGGCAACTTCACGCCGGAAAGCGCCGCCGAGCTCGCCCTGCTGCTGCGCTCGGGCGCTCTGCCCGCCAAGCTGAACCTGGAAGAGCAGCGCACGGTCGGGGCCGAGCTGGGCGCCGACGCCGTCAAGGCCGGCGCCATCTCGCTGGCCATCGGCGCGGCGGCGATGTTCGTGTTCATCATCCTGGCCTACGGCCTGTTCGGCATCTTCGCCGCCCTGGCCCTGGTCGTGAACGTGCTGCTGATCATCGGCATCATGTCGATGACCCAGGCCACCCTGACGTTCCCCGGCATCGCCGGCCTGATCCTGACCCTGGCGGTCGCGGTCGACGCCAACGTGCTGATCTACGAACGGATGCGGGACGAGGCGGCGGCCGGGAGGTCGCCGATGTCGGCGGCCGACACCGGCTTCCGACGGGCCATGGTCTCGATCATGGACGCCAACATCACCAGCCTGATCTCCGCGGCGATCATGTTCGGGTTCGGCTCCGGCCCCATCAAGGGCTTCGCCTGGACCCTGTCGATCGGCGTGTTCACCTCGGTGTTCACCGCCATCATCATCACTCAAGTGCTCATCGGCTGGTGGTTCAAGGCCGCCAAGCCGAAGAAGCTGCCGATCGCTTAGGTTCCCATCATGGCTTGGCCCCTTATCCGCCTGATCCCCCGCGAGACCCACTTCCGCTTCGTGAAGTGGGCCCCGATCGCCGCCGGCCTGTCGGCCCTGCTGATCCTGGGTTCGTGCGTCTCGTTCTTCACCCAGGGTCTGAACCTGGGCATCGACTTCAAGGGCGGCATCGCCATGGAAGCGCGCATGCCCACGCCGATCCCCCTGGCCGAACTGCGCACCGAACTGGGCCGCATCGGCGTTCACGACGCCCAGGTCCAGGGCTTCGGCTCTCCCAACTCCGCCATGATCCGCTTCCTCCCGGAAGCCGGCCAGGACGCCAACGCCGAGGCCGCCGAGATCAAGCAGAAGCTGGTCGCGCACTTCCCGACCATGACCATGCCGGCCCCGTCGGTCATCGGCGCCAAGGTGTCGGGCGAGCTGCTGGGCTCGGGCTTCAAGGCCCTGGGCATCGCCCTGCTGCTGATGCTGGGCTACATCTGGTTCCGCTTCCAGTGGCAGTTCGGCGTCGGCGCCGTCATCGCGGTGTTCCACGACATCATCCTGACGCTGGGCCTGCTGTCGGTGATGCAGATCGAGTTCTCGATGACCTCGATCGCCGCCCTGCTGACGGTGATCGGCTACTCCATGAACGAGAAGGTCATCACCTTCGACCGTCTCAAGGAGAACCTGCGCAAGTACAAGACCACGCCGCTGCGCGACATCATCGACCTGTCGGAGAACGAGCGTCTGTCGCGGACGATCATCACCGGCTCGACGGCGCTGCTGGCCCTGGGCGGCACCATGGTGTTCGGCGGCCCGGTGCTGTTCCCGCTGGTCTTCACCATGACCTTCGGCATCATCATCGGCACCTATTCGTCGATCTACATCGCCCTGCCGCTGATCCTGGTCTGGGGCGTCAAGCGGGGCGACGAGGAAGCCACGCCGATCAAGCTCGGCGCCGGCACCCGGCCCTGATGCTGCGCCAGCCGCCATCGATCGACGCCTGGGGCGGCGGCGGTTTCCGCGTCTCCGGCGAATGGCGGCCCGGTTCGCTGCTGATCCTCGACGATCAGCCGCGCGCCTGGTCGGCCGCCAGCCTGGCCGCCCTGACGCCCGAGGACTTCGCCGAGGTCTTCGCGGCGGGCGGGGCGGTGGAGTTCGTACTGCTGGGCGTGGGCCTGGTCAACGCCCTGCCGCCGCGCCTCGTGCGCGACGCTCTGAAGGCGGCGGGCGTGGGCCTGGAGTTCATGAGCACCGAGGCCGCGGCCCGCACCTACAACGTCCTGGCCAGCGAAGGCCGGCGGATGGCGGCGGCCCTGATCGCGGTCTAGACGGCCAACCGCCCGTCTATTTGCCGACTCTGCGCGGCGCCCTATACCTGAGCGCAAGCAGGGGCATTAGGGGGCCACGACATGACCAGTCTTCTTTCCAACTTCCGCAACACCATCATCGTCAGCGTCATCCTGGCGCTGGTCGTGGTGTTCGGCTTCGGCCACAGCCCGCAGGGCTTCGACGGGGCCTATTTCCAGGCGATCTTCCGCCTGCTGCACGTGTTCTTCGGCATCCTGTGGATCGGGCTGCTGTATTATTTCAACTTCGTCCAGATCCGCGTCATGCCGCAGATCCCGGCCGAGCTGAAGCCGGCCGTCTCCAAGTACATCGCGCCCGAGGCGCTGTTCTGGTTCCGCTGGGCCGCTCTGGCGACCTGGGTGATGGGCGTGATCCTGGCCGTGGCGCGCGGCTACTTCGCCGAGGCCGCGACCCTGGGCCTGTGGAACGGCTACGAGCGCGGGACCGACATGGGCTTCACCTTCATCGGCCTGGGCATGTGGCTGGCGACGATCATGTTCATCAACGTCTGGGGCGTGATCTGGCCGAACCAGAAGCGCGCCCTCGGCATCGTCGAGGCCGATGCGGACACCAAGGCCAAGGCCGCCAAGATGGCCATGCTGTTCTCGCGCATCAACACGCTGCTCAGCATCCCGATGCTGGCCTGCATGACGATGTACCAGACGCTGTTCGGCTGATCCCGGCCTTCGCCGGGATGACGACATCCAAGGAAAGGCCCGCCGGTTCGGCGGGCCTTTTGCTTTTGGGCGATGCAGCGCATAAGCCGCGCCCATGACCACGCCCATGACTACGTTGGACGTCACCCACCGCAACAACGCGCCGGACACCGACCTGGACGCCCTGGTGCGCCGGGTGGACCCCGACCGCTGGCTGGCCAGCCGGTTCATCGCCGATCCCAAGGCGCGGGCCGACGTGATCGCGCTCTACGCCTTCAACTACGAGCTGGCCCGGGTGGCCGGCGGGGTCAGCAACGCCCTGATGGGCGAGATCCGCCTGACCTGGTGGCGCGAGGCCATGGACGAGATCGCCGCCGGCCAGCCGGCGCGCCGTCACCCCACGGTCGAGGCCGTGGTGGCCGCCGGCTATCCCCTGAGCGCCCTGGCCGAGATGGCCGAGGCCCGCATGGCCGACCTGGACGCCGCGCCGTTCGAGACCGAGGCCCAGGTCCTGGCCTATCTCGACGCCACGGCCGGGGCGGTGACGATGCTGGCCGCCTGGCGGCTGGACCCGAAGGCCGACCCCCACGCGGTGCAGGAGGCCGCCCGGGCCTACGGCCTGGCGGGCCTGTGGCGACTGAAGCGGGCAGGGGTCCAGCGCCTGCCGGCCGACTGGACGCAAGGCGACGTGCGCCGTCGCGTGGACGCGGCGCTGGGCAAGGCTCGAGGCGCCCTCAAGGCCCTGCCGATCGCCGCGTTCCCCGCCGCCGCGCCGGCGGCCCTGGCGAAGGCCCAGACGGGCGAACGTGAGCTGAGCCCGTTCGAGACCCAGCTGCGCCTGACCTGGGCGGTGGCGACGGGAAGGGTCTAGAGCCGGGGACATGCCCTTGCGGCGTGTCCCCATCAGCATCCGCGGAGCCAAGTCTTGGGGACACGCCGCAAGGGCATGTCCCCGGCCTCAAGCCGCTTCCGACGGCTTCTTCGGCTGGCGCGCGGCCTTGGTCAGGCGGTCCAGCACATCCGGCACCAACTGCTCGGAAAAGCCGCCGATGAACGCCCAGACCATCATCTTGGCCGCGTCGATGGCGGCCGCGAACATCATGCCGCGATTGACCAGGGTGATCGGGCAGTCGTAGCGGCAGGGCACGATCTGCGGGAACAGCGTCGCCGCACCCTTGCCGACGATGTCGCCGTTCTGCACCAGGCCGCTGGCGAAGAAGGCCACCAGCACGAACGACACCGACATGCCCACGAAGGCGGCGATGAACACCGCCGTCAGGCCCTGGCTCAGCGCGCTGACCTGGCGCACGGGGTCGATCTCGGACGAGGCCGAGGCCATGGCCGACTCCGTGCGCCGCAGCACCGAGACCATGGCCCCGGCCGCGCCGACGAAGGCGATCAGCGAGAAGTTGGAGATCACCGTCACCGACTCGCGCAGGGAGCCGGGCGGGGTGATGTTGGGCAGGACCCGGGTGACCATCAGCGCCAGGAAAAGCCAGCACAGCAGGCCCAGGGCCCAGCGCCGCATGCGGCCGGTCAGCACCTCGCGCTCGCTGCTCAGCGTGTAGAGCAGTTTCAGCCGCTCCAGCAGGCTCAGGGCCTCGGCCTCCAGTTCGTCGCGACTGGCGTCCTCGGCGCAGAAGACCAGGTGGTCGAGCTTGACGTTCTTGGGACCGACGGCCTGCACGTAGCGCTCGCGCAGCTGCGGCACGAACCACTTCAGCCGCTCCAGCCCGTAGTCGCGGACCATCCATTTGCGCAGGTCGACGGCGGCGGCGATCTGTTCGCTGGGATAGGGGCTCCTGAAGCCCTCGGTCAGGCGCTTGAACTTCTCTTCCTGCTCGGCCTGGCTGTTGCCCTCGGCCGTGCCGCCTTCGGCATAGCCCTGGTTGCCGTGGCGCAGGGCGATCTCGGTGAGGTCGAGGTCCAGCTCGGCGGCCAGGATCCGGGCCTCCGCATAGCGTCCCCCCAGTCGTGAATGCAGCGTCAGCCGGTTCGAGATCGCGCGAAACAGGTGGAACATGAGCGCCCCTTCCGTCGTCAAACTAACGGAAGGGGTGAATGGCTGCAATTTATAAGCGTATTACTTGGCGGGCTCGCCCTTGGTCCATTGATCGAGCCACTTCTGCACTTCGTCGTGCCATTGCACCGAGTTCTGGGCCTTCAGGACCCAGTGGTTCTCGTTCGGGAAATACAGCAGCTTGCTGGGGACGCCCTTGCGCTGCAGGGCGGTGAACGTGCCGATGCCTTCTTCCAGCGGCACGCGGAAATCCTGGCCGCCCTGGACGACCAGGGTCGGCACGCTCCACTGGTCGACGTGGTCGGCCGGGTTGAACTTCGAATAGGTCGTGCCGGCCTGGAAGGGCGGGCCGCCGTTCTCCCACTCGCTGAACCAAAGCTCCTCGGTGGAGTAGCCCATGAAGCGGCTGTCGAAGATGCCGTCGTGGTCGACCAGGCACTTCCACGGCTCCTTCCACTGGCTGGCGATCCAGTTGATCATGAAGCCGCCGTACGAGCCGCCCAGGGCGCAGGCGCGGTCCTTGTCCAGGAAGCCGTACTTGGACGTGGCGAAGGCCCAGCCCTTCTGCAGGTCCTCCAGCGGGCGATCGCCCCAGTGCTGGCTGATGGCGTCGGTGAAGGCCTGGCCGTAGCCGGTCGAGCCGTGGAAATCGATCATCACCACGGCGTAGCCGGCGCCGGCGTAGGTCTGGGCGTTCCAGCGGTAGTGGAAGAGGTTGCCGAAGCTGCCTTGCGGGCCGCCGTGGATCAGGAAGGCCACGGGATACTTCTTGGCCGGATCGAAGTTGGCGGGCTTCACCAGGTAGCCGTGCACGGTCTCGCCGTTCCAGCCGGGGAAGCTGAACTGCTCGGCCTCGCCCATGGCCACGCCGGCCAGGGCCTGGGCGTTGTTGTCGGTCAGCTTGATCGGCGCGCCGGCCTTCTTGCCGGTCGACAGGGCGTACAGCTGGGCCGGGCCCTTCAGGTTGTCCTGGGCGTAGACCAGGGTCCCGCCGCCCAGGCTGAGGGCGCTGACATGGCCTTCGCCGGTCAGGGGCGAGACCTTGCCGCTCTTGACATCGACGGCGAACAGCTTGGTCTGCCCGATGTCCTCGGCGGTCGTGTAGATCGTCTTGCCGTCGGCGCTCCAGGTGATCGACTGGGCCGAGCGGTCCCAGGCGGGGCTCAGCTCGCGCACCGTATCGCCCTCGCGGACCATGATCGCGTAGCGGTCGGCCTCGAAGCCCGGGCGCTTCATGGCCAGCCAGGCCACGGCCTTGCCGTCCGGCGAGACGGTGGGCTGGGAGTCCATGGCCTTGTTGGCCGTCGTCTCGTTGACCGGGGCGGCCGAGCCGTCCAGCGGTGCGCGCCACAGGTCGTAGTTGGTGCTCCACGATTCCTCGCGGTCGGCCGGCTTGGCCGAGAAGATCACCGACTTGCCGTCGGGCGTGATGACGAAGTCCTCGTCGCCGCCGAACGGCTTGGTCGGGGTGTCGCCGTTGAAGCCGTTCATCAGGGCGACGGGCTCGCCGGTCGCCAGGCCCTGGTCGTCCAGCTTCAGGGCGTAGAGGTGGTTCTGCAGCCCGTCGTTCCACTGGTCCCAGTGGCGGATGAACAGCTTGTCGAACACCACGCCGGTGGTCTTCTGCGCGCCCTTGGCGGCCAGCCGGTCCTTGGTGCAGTCCAGGGTGGCGCAGTCGGGGAACACGGCTTGCGCGATGACGATGGTCTTGCCGTCGGGCGCGATCTTGAAGGCGCCGACGTCGAACGGGGCCTTGGTCACCTGGACGGCGGTCTCGCCGGCCGTATCGGTGCGGTAGACCTGATCCAGGCCGCCCGTCCGTCCCGAGACGAAGTAGATCGCCTTGCCGTCCGGCGACCAGCGCGGGCTGCTCGCGCCGCCGTCCGAGACGGCCAGCCGGCGCGGGGCCATCTTGGCCTTCAGGTCGGCGATCCACAGCGACATGGCGGCCTTGTTGGCCGGCAGGTCCATCGTCCGTACGCTGTAGACCACGAAGCGGCCGTCCGGCGCCACGCGCGGATCGCTGATCCGCTCCAGCTGCACCATGTCCTTGGCGGTGAAGCCTCGGCCGGCGTCGGCGGCCAGCGCGGCGGGCGCGACGGCGAAGGCGGCCAGGGACAGGGCCCCAAGGGACACGGCAAGGGCGGAGGCGGCTATGCGCAAGGTCTTGGTCATCGAAACGGGATCCGGGAGATGGTGACGCCGAAAAGCGGCCCGAGCCTAGCGAGGACGTGCCGCCTAGGCCAGGGCAGGGGGCGGAAGATTGCGCCGGAGCGGCCCGGCTCGCGGAGCAAGCTGCGCAATACGACAAAATAATGACCGCTGATCGGCCAAAAAAGCCATGAAAAACAAGTCGCTAGGGAGGTAACAATCGGAAACAGGACTTGCTTTGCCGCGACGCAGCATTGTCCCTAAATGGTACGTGGGGCGAGAAGGCGGTCTTCGAACCGTCCGCTGGTAGTAAGGGTTTCAAGTGTCGGCTTCGGCATATTTTCAGCACACGGTCGCCGGACCGGTGATTTTCGCGGGGGTGGGCCTCCACACGGGCTCGCACGTGCGCGTCGCCGTGCGCCCGGCCGCGATCGACGCCGGGATCGTCTTCGTGCGCACCGACGTGCATGACCGCGACAACCGCGTGCCGGTTTCGCCCGAGGCCGTCTGCCAGACGCAGCTGGGCACCGTCATCAACAACGCCGCCGACGTGCGCGTCTCGACGATCGAGCACCTGATGGCCGCCCTGGCCGCCCTGGCTATCGACAACTGCGTGGTCGAGCTGGACGGTCCCGAGGTTCCGATCATGGACGGCTCGTCCGAGCCCTTCGTGCAGATCCTCGACCGCGCCGGTCGCCGCAAGCAGGAAGCCGCCCGCCGCTACATCGAGATCCTCGAGACCGTGACGGTCGAGGAGGGCGACAAGACCGCCAGCCTGTCGCCCAGCTACCGCTTCGAGGTGGCCTTCGAGATCGCCTTCGCCAGCAAGGCCATCGGCCGCCAGCGCATCGACCTGGCCGTCGACGAAGAATCGTTCCGCGCCGAACTGGCCGACTGCCGCACCTTCGGCTTCGTCCGCGACGTCGAGGCCCTGCGCGCCATCGGCCTGGCCCGCGGCGGCACGATGGAGAACGCCGTGGTCATCGACGGCGACCGCGTGCTGAATCCCGAGGGCCTGCGCCGCCCCGACGAGTTCGTGCGCCACAAGGCGCTGGACGCGGTGGGCGACCTCTACGTGCTGGGCGCGCCGGTCATCGGCCGTTTCGAAGGCGTGCTGGCCGGCCACGGCCTGAACAACGCCATCGTCCGGGCCCTGATCGCCAACCCGGCCGCCTGGCGGGTGCGCGCGCATTCGGTGGAATTGGCGCAGGCCGTCTGACAAACTGATATGAACGCGTCGGCCTTCGACCTGATTTGGTCAAAAAGCCGATGTCTGTAGCGTTTGGACGGATTCCCGGGGGGATGCGTCTTTGGGCGTACCCTGGTCACGGCTCGGCTTCCATTTGCGCCCGCATCGGCGTGGTGTAGAAGCCTTGCACGGCGCAGGGGCGCACGTTTGCTTCGAGGGTGAAAAGTCGGTGCTTCGTAATTTCTCGGGACGCAAGGCCGTCATGGTCGCGACCGCCGTGCTGGTCGCCCTGTCGGTCTCCGCTTGCGCGGGCAAGCGCAAGAAGCCGACCCTGGCCTATGAAGAGCGCCCGGTGGAGCTGCTCTATTCGACCGGCGCCAACCGCCTGGACCGCGGCAACTGGAACGAGGCCGTCGACTACTTCCGCGAGGTCGAGCGCCAGCACCCCTATTCGGAATGGTCGCGCCGCTCGATCCTGATGACCGGCTACGCCCACTACATGGGCAACCAGTACAGCGAGGCGATCTCGGACGCCGACCGATTCATCGGCCTGTACCCGGGCAACCCGTCGGCCTCGTACGCCTACTATCTGAAGGCCGTCTGCTATTTCGAGCAGATCGTCGACGTGAACCGCGACCAGGCCGCCACCGAGCAGGCCATGGCGGCCCTGCGCGACGTGGTCCAGCGCTATCCCAACTCGGAATACGCCCAGGACGCCCGCCTGAAGATCGACATGGTCAGCGACCAGCTGGCCGGCAAGGAAATGACGATCGGCCGCTACTACCTGAAGAACGGCCAGACCCTGGCCGCCATCGGCCGGTTCCGCACCGTCGTCGATCGCCACCAGACCACCTCGCACACCCCGGAAGCCCTCTACCGCCTGGTCGAGAGCTACCTGACCCTGGGCCTGCTGGACGAGGCCAAGCGCAACGGCGCGGTGCTGGGCTACAACTTCCCGGGCGATCCCTGGTACGCCGAGGCCTACAAGCTGCTGACCGCCAACAACCTCAAGCCGGCCGTCGAGCCGCTGAAGGCGGGCAACAAGCGCAACGCGCTGGATCGCCTGATCCACGACAAGGACACCACCCTGGCCCCGCCGGCCGCCGCCGCGCCCGTCGCGGCGACCCCGCCGGCCGACGGGACGGCCCCGGCGACCACCGAGGCCAAGCCGGCGACGCCGGCCACGCCGCCCGCCAAGCCCAAGAAGGGCGGGATCATGGGCGTCCTGGGGATGTAGAGTTCAAGCGGGCCGGTCCTCCAGGATCGGCCCGTTTTCCGTTCCGGAACGGCCCTCGCGGCCCGTGAGAACGTCCCGAGAACAAGACCCCTTTGAAAAACCCTGATTCCCGGCGATCCTGGCGGCCATGCTGATCGGCCTTTCCATCCGCGACGTCGTGCTCATCGAAAGCCTGGACCTGGCCATCGGCCCGGGCCTGACCGCGCTCACCGGCGAGACCGGGGCGGGCAAGTCGATCATCCTGGACGCCCTGGGCCTGGCCACGGGCGCGCGGGCCGACGCCGGGCTCGTCCGCCGGGGGGCCGCGGGCCACGCCAGCGCCACCGCCATCTTCGCCCTGCCGGCCGACCACGCCGCCTTCGCCTATCTGGACGACAAGGGCCTGGACTACGCCCGCGACGAGGACCTGGTCCTGCGCCGCCAGCTGTCGCCCGACGGCCGCTCCCGGGCCTTCGTCAACGACCAGGCCACCAGCGTGGGCGTGCTCAAGGACCTGGGCGCGCTGCTGCTGGAGGTGCACGGCCAGCACGAGACGGTCGGCCTGCTGGACGTGCGCACCCACCGCACCCTGCTGGACGCCTTCGGGGCGGTCGGCGTCGGGGCCGTGGCCTCGGCCTGGAGCGGCTGGCGCGCCGCCCGCGAGAAGGCCGCCGCCCTGCGCGACCTGGCCGACCGCGCCGCCGTCGAGACCGAGGAACTGACGCTTCGCCTGTCGGAGCTGGACCGGCTGGACCCGCGCGAGGGCGAGGAGACGCAACTCGCCGAGGAGCGGGCCCTGCTGGGCTCGGCCGAGAAGGCCCTGGCCGACATCAGCGCCGCGTCCGAGGCCCTGGGCGGCGACAACCTTTCGGGCAAGCTGGCCGGCGCCTTCCGCGCCCTGGAACGGGCCCGCGACCGCGCCATCCAGGCCGGCGCCCCCGCCGACGGCCCGGCCGTCAGCCGCCTGGCCGCCGCCTGCGAGGCGGTCGACCGCGCCCTGGTCGAGGCCCAGGAGGCCGCCGCCGCCATCGACGGCGCCGCCGAGGCCTTCGAGTTCGAGCCCGACCGGCTGGAAAAGGCCGAGGAGCGGCTGTTCGCCCTGCGCGGCATGGCCCGCAAGCTGAACGTCGCCGTCGAGCTGCTGCCCGACAAGCGCGCCGAGTTCGCCGCCAAGCTGCAGGCCATCGAGACCTCCGGCGAGGCGCTGCTGGAGGCCGAGCGCGAGGCCGCCGACGCCCGCGACGCCTATCTCTTCGCGGCCCAGGCCCTGTCGGCCGAACGCCGCGCCGCCGGTGACCGCCTGGCCGCCGCCGTCGAGGCCGAGCTGACGCCGCTGAAGCTGGAGAAGGCCCGGTTCCGGGTCGCCGTCGAACCGCTGGACGAGGACCGCGCCGGCCCCACCGGCGCCGATCGCGTGGCCTTCGAGATCTCGACCAATCCCGGCGCGCCGTTCGGTCCGATGGAGGCCATCGCCTCGGGCGGCGAACTGGCCCGCTTCGCCCTGGCCCTGAAGGCCGCCCTGGCGGGTCGCGAAGGGCCCCAGCCGCTGATGATCTTCGACGAGGTCGACCAGGGCGTCGGCGGGGCCGTGGCCGACGCCGTGGGCCTGCGCCTCAAGCGCCTGGCGGCGAACGCCCAGGTGCTGGTCGTCACCCACTCGGCCCAGGTCGCCGCCCGGGCCGACGCCCACTGGCGGATCGCCAAGTCCGGCGACGACACCTCGACCCGCACGCGGGTGGAGCCGCTGTCGCCGGCCCAGCGCCAGGAGGAGATCGCGCGCATGCTGTCGGGGGCCGAGGTCACCGAGGCGGCTCGGGCGGCGGCCAAGGCGCTGATTGGGTAATTTTCTATCCGCTCATCCCGGCGAATGCCGGGACCCAGATGGAATGGCGCTGAGCTGACCTCCAAGAGCGCTGAGCTTTTCCAATCAGACCCAAAGCTAAGGGATCTGGGTCCCGGCATTCGCCGGGATGAGCGGATGATTGGGAGCGCGCGACCACCCCTTCACCCACACCTGCAGCGGCGCGTCGACGAAGCGTTCGAACAGCCAGGCGGCGGCGACGCAGGCGGGCAGGGCCAGGGCCCAGGCGGCCCAGAGAGCGGGGCCCTCGACGCCCAGCTTGCCCTCGACGACCCGCAGCAGGCCGAACCAGACCACGGCGACCAGCTGGTTGGTCAGGAACAGGGCGAACGACAGGCGGCCGGCCAGGCCCGCCCAGCCCCAACCTTTGGCTCCCGAGGCGCCGGCGGCCCAGATCAGCAGGCCCAGCAGGGCCAGGCTCGCATGGTCGAAGCGCCCGACGACCTGCAGGGCCACGACGCCGACGCCGGCGGCGAGGGCCAGGCCGTCGGGCCAGCGCGAGGGCAGGGCGGTCGGCAGGCGGGCGATCAGCATGCCCAGCGCGAACAGCGGGATCCCGCGCACCAGGCCGAACCGCAGCGGCAGCTGGTGGGCCGGGATGCCGGTCACGGCCTTGGCGGCGTAGTCGACGACCAGGAACAGGGCGACACCGATCGCCAGGGTGGTCCAGGGCGAGGTGATCCGGGCCGCGGCCCGCCAGGCGGCCGGGAAGCCGGCGTAGCAGACGATCAGGGCCGACAGGGTCCAGGTCGGCATGTTCCAGCCCGACGGGCCTGGCACGAACCAGGCCTGCATCAGGAAGACCTGCGGCAGCAGCTGGTCCCACTGGAACCACTGCGGATTCTGCGGGGCCAGGCCGACGGCGCCGGTGGCCAGGATGAAGATGACGAACAGGACCAGCATCACCAGGTGGGCGGGCCAGATGCGCAGCAGGCGGCGCTTGAGGAACTCGCCCGTGGTGACGCCCTGGCCGAGCACCCGAGGCCCGTAGGTCTTGGCCAGGACATAGCCCGACAGCATCAGGAAGAAGTCGGTGGCCAGGTAGCCGCGCCCGAACGCGGGGTGGATCGCGAACAGCGACACCGGCGCCCGCTCGGCCACGTGATAGAGCACGATGAACAGCGCCGCCACGAACCGCAGCAGGTCCAGGGCCCCGCCGCGCGACAGGCCGTTCTGGGACATCGTGGCGGTTTGGGACATGCGGCGGCTCCTTTCCCGCGAGGGAGCAAGGGCCGGGCCAGGAGAGGATGTGCGACCGGGGACATGCCCTTGGGCGTGTCCCCAGGTCTCGCGCGGCGCCAGGTGGTTGGGGACACGCCGCAAGGGCATGTCCCCGACTGAGCGACTTATCCTCGGCGGATAGCGAACAGACTTCAGCGTTTTCAACGCCCTGAACTTTTTCGACCGAACTTATGCTCACCCTTCCAGGCGCCCGTATCCTGAGGTCACCTGAAGGCGGGGGAGGGCGCACGTACGGCGACCGATGCGGCCTTCGGGGGTGGACGAGCGGGAAGGCTTTGTCCGTCGTGTCTCCTCGGAGACGCCCTGGGTTGGAGTTGGAGCAGGTTCGCCTTAGCCGCGACGAAGCTCCGGCGCTCGGGGAGACGGAGAAGCCGCCAGGCCTGGGCTGAAATCGCCCAGGCGGTCCGGGGTGCGGCCAGCACCTCGCCCGTCGGGGGCCTCTCTCGGAGCGGGTTAAAAATCCGCGATCCGAAGGCTTCCGGATAACGGCTCCGCGCGAAGCGCCTGTCTTCGTCGAAACGGTATTCAAAACTGCAAATCATCCGGGCGAGGCCCGGGCGCTTCGCACCCTTCCCACCCGCTCACAGCCGCAGGCGTGAGATCACACCCCCTTGCCCCAACTGACCGCTACGCGGTCTGTCCGCCCCGTAGGGGGCGGAGCCTTCGCGCCAGCGCTCTTCCCCCTCCGGGGGAAGACGACCGCGTAGCGGTCCGTAGGGGGCAAGTGTTCGCCTGCACTGAGCTCCCCCACGGCAAGACGGCCTGCTAGTCTCGCCGCCGTTCCACAGCCTCCGGATTCGCCCGTGTCCCAGATCGCCGTCGCCGACCTCACCAAGGACCAAGCCGATGCCGAACTGGCTTGGCTGGCCGACGAGCTGGCGGCCCACGACCTGCGCTATCACCAGCAGGACGCGCCGACGATCAGCGACGGCGAGTACGACGCCCTCAAGCGCCGCAACCTCGACATCGAGGCGCGGTTCCCCGACCTGATCCGCGAGAACTCGCCGTCGATGCGGGTGGGCGCGGCCCGGGCCGAGCAGTTCTCGCCGGTCGAGCACGGCGTGCCGATGCTGAGCCTGGACAACGCCTTCTCCAACGACGAGGCCTCCGAGTTCGACGCCCGCATCCGCCGCTTCCTGCGCCTGTCCGCCGACGAGCCGGTCTTCTACACCGCCGAGCCCAAGATCGACGGCCTGTCGGCCTCGTTGCGCTACGAGAAGGGCGTGCTGGTCCAGGGCGCGACGCGCGGCGACGGCCGGGTGGGCGAGGACGTCACCGCCAACCTGCGGACCATCGCCGACATCCCGCACAAGCTGAAAGGCTCCGGCTGGCCCGACGTGATCGAGATCCGCGGCGAGGTCTATGTCGAGCTGGAGGCCTTCGCCGAATTCAACGCCGCCGCCCTGGAGGCCGGCCAGCGCACCTACGCCAACCCGCGCAACTTCGCCGCCGGCTCGCTGCGCCAGATCGACCCCAAGATCAGCGCCCAGCGTCCGCTGCGTTTCTTCGCCTATGCCTGGGGCCTGGTCAGCGGGCCGTTCGCCGCCGGCCAGTGGGAGGCCCTGGGCAAGCTGCACGACTGGGGCTTCGTGACCACGGCCCCGCCGGCCAAGCGCGTCCGGGACGCCCAGGGTCTGCTGGACGCCTATGCCGAGTTCGAGGTGCTGCGGCCCAAGCTGCCGTTCGACATCGACGGCGTGGTCTACAAGGTCGACGAGCTGGAGCAGCAGCGCCGCCTGGGCTTCGTCTCGCGCTCGCCGCGCTGGGCCATCGCCCGCAAGTTCCCGGCCCAGCAGGCCCGCACCATCCTGGAGGCCATCGACCTGCAGGTGGGCCGCACCGGGGCGATCACCCCGGTGGCGCGGCTCAAGCCCGTGACCGTGGGCGGGGTCTCGGTGACCAACGCCACCCTGCACAACGCCGACGAGATCGCCCGCCTGGACGTCCGCGTCGGCGACACCGTGGTGATCCAGCGGGCCGGCGACGTGATCCCGCAGATCGTCCAGGTGGCGCTGGAGGAGCGTCCGAGCCCCGCGCCGGAACCCTATGAATTCCCTCACCAATGCCCGTGCCCGCTGAAGACGCCGCTGGCCCGCGAGGTCAACGCCTCGGGCGCGGAGTCGGTGGTGCGCCGCTGCACCGGCGAGTTCGCCTGTCCGTTCCAGCGCATCGAGCACCTGCGCCACTTCGTGTCGCGCCGCGCCTTCGACATCGAGGGCCTGGGCGAGAAGCAGCTGGCGGCCTTCTTCGAGGAGGGCTGGATCAAGGAGCCGGCCGACATCTTCAGGCTGGCCCGCGACGAGGAGAAGCTGGCCCAGCTTCGGGAACGCGACGGCTACGGCGAGACCTCGGTGGCCAACCTGGTCAAGGGCATCGAGGCCCGGCGCACCATCGGCCTGGACCGGGTGATCTACGGCCTGGGCATGCGCGACATCGGCGAGACCACCTCGACCGTTCTGGCCCGGAACTTCGACCGCTTCGAGGACCTGCAGGCGGCCGCCGAACGGGCGGCGGGGCAGCTGCCGGGCGCGGTCTATCTGGAGCTGGCGGGGGCGGCCGGGGTCGGACCCAAGGCGCGCGACGAGCTGGTCGAGGCCGGCAAGGGCGGGCTGAAGGCCGACCCGTGGCCCGAGGCCGACAGCCTGGAGGTCAAGATCGGCCACGCCGTGCCCAAGCTGAACAAACCGGCCCGCGCGGCCCTGGCCGAGCGCTACGGCGACTGGAACGCCTTCGCCCAGGCCCTGGCCGAGGCCGGGCAGGGGGCGCCGGGCGACGACTATCTGAACCTGGCGGCCATCGACGGGATCGGCCCTGTGGCCGCCCAATCGATCGCCCGGTTCTTTGCCGAGGACCACAATCGCGAGAAGGTCGCCAACCTCGTCGCCGAGCTCGACATCCAGCCGGTGGCCAAGCCCAAGACCGACACGGCCGTGGCCGGCAAGACCATCGTCTTCACCGGCTCGCTGGAGAAGATGACCCGCGACGAGGCCAAGGCCCAGGCCGAGGGGCTGGGGGCCAAGGTAGCCTCGTCGGTGTCGAAGAAGACCGACCTGGTCGTGGCCGGCCCGGGGGCGGGCTCCAAGCTGAAGACCGCGACCGAACTGGGGATCCAGGTGATGACCGAGGACGAGTGGCTCGAGATGGTGGGGGCTGGATGACCGTCGTCGCCATCGACTTCGAGACGGCCAACGAGCAGCGTTCAAGCCCCTGCGCCATCGGCCTGGCCTGGATCGAGGACGGGGCGATCACGGAGGTCGAGCACCACTACATCCGGCCGATCGACATGCGCTTCTCGGGCTGGAACATCGCCGTCCACGGCATCCGGCCGGCCGACGTCGAGGACGCCGACGAGTTCCCGGCGGTGCTGTCGCGGCTGCGGGACCGGATCGAGGCGGCGACGGTGATCGCCCACAACGCGTCGTTCGACATCAGCGTGATGCGCCGGACCTGCGAGCTCTACGGCCTGCCGTATCCGCGCTTCGACTACATCTGCACGGTGCAGGTGGCCAAGAACACCTGGCCGCAGCTGCCGTCGGCCAAGCTGGACGCGGTCTGCGGTTTCCTGGGCGTGGACTTCAAGCACCACGACGCCGCCCAGGACGCCTATGCCTGCGGGGCCGTGGCCCTGGCGGCCGTGGAGGCGACCCAGGCGGCGCACATCCGCGAGCTGCCGGACAGGCTGGGCATGACGGCCGGGCGGCTGAACGCCGACAGCTACACCACCTGCTCCAGTCCGGGCCTGCGGCGGCGGGCCGGATAGGGGATCGGCGAGCCTTGTTCGAACTTGGCCACCAATTCATGGCCGGTTCAGCCGAACGCGCGTTAGAAGGGTGACAACAACAGGGAGAGGACCCCCCATGAAACTGCCCATCGTCGCCGCCGTCCTGGCTCTTTCTGTCTCCGCCCCGGCCTTCGCCCAGGACGTCACGGGTCTGTGGCAGACCCAGACCAACGGCGGCCAGGTCGAGATCAGCCGCTGCGGCAACAGCCTGTGCGGCAAGCTGGTCAGCTCGGATCACATCAAGAAGGATCCGACGGTCAAGGACGAGAAGAACAAGGATCCCAGCCAGCGCGGCCGCACGCTGAAGAACATGCAGATGCTGTACGACTTCACCGGCGGTCCGACCAAGTGGACGGGCGGCAAGGTCTACAACGCCGCCGACGGCGGCACCTATTCGGGCACGATCACCGTGCTCTCGGCTAACGAGCTGAAGCTGAAGGGCTGCATCGTGGCCCCGCTGTGCAAGACCGAGAAGTGGACGCGGATCAAGTAGCTGGAGATTTCTCCCTCCCCCTTGTGGGGAGGGGGACCAGCGAAGCTGGTGGGTGGGGTCTGCGGAGTCATCAAGCCCCACCCGACCCTGGCTCCGCCAGGGCCACCCTCCCCACGAGGGGGAGGGAAGGATCAAAACCCTATCCCGTCACCGTGTAGATCATGATCCCCGTCGCCACCGACAGGTTCAGGCTGTCGGCCCGGCCCCGCATGGGGATCTTGACGTTGACGTCGCAGGCGGCGGCCAGTTCGGGCGGCAGGCCCTGCTGCTCGTTGCCCATCAGGATCAGCGACGGCTTCACATAGTCGGCGCTCTTGTGGTCGACCGTGGCGGTCAGCAGGGTGCCGATCACGCTGCCGGGCCAAGTCTCGCGCCAGGCCAGGAACTCGGCGATCGAGGCCTTGGCGATCTTGACCGCGAAGATCGAGCCCATGGTCGCCCGCACGCCCTCGACCGAATAGGGGTCGACGCAGTCGCCGACCAGGATCACCCCGCCGCAGCCGGCCGCGTCGGCCGTGCGGATCACGGTGCCCAGGTTGCCCGGGTCGCGGACGGCCTGCATGGCCACCCAGCACGGGGCGCTCTCGGGCACGATGGCGCTGAGCGGGGTGAAGACCTGTTTGAACACCCCGACCACGGCCTGCGGATTGTCGCGCCGCGAGACCTTCTCGAGGATCTCGCGATTGACCTCGATGACCTCGCCGCCGGCCTTCAGGCAGGCCTGGCTGGCCTTCTGCAGCATCGGATGGTCGGCCGCGTCGCGGCCGTACATCAGGATCTTGGGCGCGTGGCCGCAGTCGATCGCCTCGATGACGATCTTCAGGCCCTCGGCCAGGAACAGTCCGCTCTCCTCGCGCTCCTTGCGCATGTGCAGGGCGCGGACGGCCTTGACGGTATTGTTCGACAGGGAGGTGACGGTCTTTGAGTGCTGGGGGGCGTTCATGGCGACTACTCCGACGCCCAGCGGGCGAAGAACGACAGGCCGATCTGGCGGTCGCCCTTCTCCTCGACCAGGGCCAGCTCGCCCCAGTCGATGACCCCGCCGCGACCCTTCAGCTCCTGGGCCAGCAGGCCCGACATCGCCGCGCCCGAGACCCGGGCGGCGTAGGCGTTCATCAGCAGGAACGAGGCGTCGGGCGCCAGGATCTGGGCGCAGCTTCGAGTCAATTCCGCCAGGTCCTCGAACAGGCGCCAGACCTCGCCGTCGGCGCCGCGGCCGAACTTCGGCGGGTCCAGGATGATCCCGTCATACTGCGAGCCGCGCCGGACCTCGCGGGCCACGAAGCGGCGGGCGTCCTCGACGATCCAGCGGATGGGCTTGTCGGCCAGGCCGGCGAAGGCGGCGTTCTCGCGGGCGAAACCGACCGACTTCTTGGAGGCGTCCACGTGGGTCACGGCCGCGCCGGCGGCGGCGCAGACCAGGCTGGCCACGCCGGTGTAGCCGAACAGGTTCAGGACCTTGGGCTGGCGACCCCCAGGGGCTTGCGAGATGGCGCGGACCCGCTGGTCCTGCCAGGCCCAGTTGGCGGCCTGCTCGGGGAAGAAGGCGAGGTGGCGGAACGGCGTGAACTGGCCGTGGAACTTGGCCTCGCCCCAAGCCAGGGGGAACTTCTCCAGGGGCTTGCCCTTGAAGCGCCAGCGGCCGGCCTCGTCCTCGTCGGTGGGGTCGAAGACGGCGTCGGCGGCGTCCCAGACCTTTGGGTCCAGGCGCGGGGCCCAGAAGCACTGCGGCTCGGGGCGGACGACGGTGTAGCGGCCGTAGCGCTCCAGCTTCTTGCCGTGGCCGCTGTCGAGCAGGGCGTAGTCGGCCCAGCCGGTGGTGCGCATGACGAGCGGGGCGGCGGCGATGGTCGGATTCATGCCCCCGCCAATACGCGCTCAGGGCAAGGCCCGTCCAGTCCGCGCCAGCAGCCGGGGCAGGAGACGGTTCGCGGACCGGGGCGTGTGCGGGGTCTTGTCCCAGTGGAACGGCGCGACGACGAACTGCCGAAGCGCCTCGGCGGCCGCCAGGCTCTGCAGCGGCCAATAGGCGATCGCGCCCAGCAGCGGCAGCATCCGCTGGCGGTGTCCGGCCCGCCGCTGGGCCACGGTCCCGGCGACGGCGATGCAGGTCCAGCCGAAGACCATCAGCATCCAGTCCATGGCCGGCGCCGCGGTCCAAAGGCCCAGCTTGGCGCCGATCCCCTGCATCAGCAGCCAGGCGAACAGCGGACCGTGGACGTGGGAGGACACGACGGGCAGGGCCAGGGTGAGGATCAGCGCGACGAGGCCGCGCGGCGAGCGGGCCGCCGGACCGCGGGCGTGGACGGCCAGGGTCTGGAGATGGCCCTTGATCCAGCGCGCCCGCTGCGGCTTCCAGACCTTGAGGCTGGCGGGCGAGGTCTCGAAGGTGGGCCGGGTCAGGACGCCGAGCCGGCGGCCCTGGGCGGCCAGGCGAAAGCCGATGTCGGCGTCCTCGGTGACATTGTACGGGTCCCATCCACCGGCCGCGCGCAGGGCGCCGGTCCGGAAGTGGTTGCTGGTCCCGCCCAGCGGGAAGGGCAGTCCCCAGCGGGCCAGGGCCGGCAGGAAGACCTCGAACAGCACGGCGTATTCCAGCGCGAACTGGTCGGGCAGGAAGCGCGGGTCGGGTTCGATCCGCAGCGGTGCCTGCAGGCAGGCCAGCTCGGGCCCGGCCTGGGCGAAGCGCGCGGCGGCCTCGCGCAGCTGGTCGGGATGCGGCGCGTCCTCGGCGTCGTAGATCACCACCAGGTCTCCATGCGCCCGCTCCAGGGCGATGTTGCAGGCGCGCGGCTTGGTACGGGGCGTGCCGGGTGGGGCGATCAGCACCTGGAAGCCGACCGGCAGGTCGAGGGCGCCGAACGCGGCCTGGGTCTCGTGGTCCTGGGCTTCCAGCACGATCAGGACCTGCAGCCGATCGCGCGGATAGTCGAGGCGGGCCAGGTTGGCGATCAGCTCCGCCGCGACCGCCGCCTCGCGATAGAGCGGCGCGATGATCGTGTAGGCGGGCAGGGCCTCGTCCGGAAGCGGCGCGGCGGTCGTCGACGGACGCGGCGTGAAGGCGGCGACCAGCTTGATCCCCGAATGGCTCAGGAAGCCGACGAAGAACAGCAGATGGAAGCCCTGCATCATGGGGTCGGGCCGCCAGGCCGTCAGGAGAAGCAGCGCCAGCGCCAGGACCGCCAGTCCGACGATCTGCCCTCGCGACAGGCGTCGATGGGCGCCGTCCTGCAGGGGCGGGGCCGCCGAGCCGATGTCTTCCGGAAGGGCCTCGATCCAAAGCCCGTCGGCCGTCTTGGCCCCGAGCGTCCGCCCCCGCTGGTCTCTTTCCTCTCGCGCCATAGCCCCCGCCGCGCCATATCGGATCCAGCGAGCAGATAACGAATCCTCAACCATGACGCGTCAATCAGAAAAACACGCGTTTTGGCTAAATCGTTGAGAGTTGCGACGTTTGGGTGATTCCCGTTTAGTGTCGGGTTTGGGGACTAGGTAGGGGAACGCCATATCGTGACGGTCGCGTTGAAGAAGCCGCACAAGTCGGCGCGAAAGCCCAAAGGGGACGGGCATCTGCGTCGCGGAGAAATCCTGGCGGCCGCCGAGAAGATCTTCATCGCCGAGGGCTACGCCGGGGCGACGATCCGCAAGATCGCCGACGCCGTGGGCGTGTCGTCGACGGCGCTGTACATGCACTTCCGCGACAAGGACCAGATCCTGCTGGAGATCAGCGACGGCGCGATCGGCCAGCTGCTGGCGGTCAATGTCGACATCGCCCACCGGCCGATCGACGCGGTGGCGCGGGTCAAGCTGATGCTCGAGGCGTACATGCGCTTCGCCCTCGACAACCCCAACACCTACCAACTGGTGTTCTGCGGCTCGCGCGACGTGATCTCCAAGGAAAAGCAGGCCGCCACGGCCGAGCTGGGCGATCGCTGCTTCGCCGAGTTCAGCGGGCCGATCCATGAGATCGCCGCCGCCGGCCGTCTGCGCACGGGCTCGGGCGAGAGCGCCGCCCAAGTGTTGTGGGCCGCCTGCCACGGCCTGGTGGCCCTGCTGATCACCATGCCGGACCGCAATTGGGCGCCGCGCGAGGAACTGATGAAGGTCACCCTCGAAGGGCTGCTGCACGGCCTGGTCACGGACTGACATCCATGCGCGCCGCCTTGCTCGCCGGCCTGATCGTCGGCTTGGCGGCCGTCGCGGATCCCGCGGCCGCCCAGACCACGGCAAGGCGGGTGATGTCGCTGGACTCCTGCGCCGACCAGTACGTGCTGGCCCTGGCCCCGCGCGAGGCGATCGTCGGCGTCTCGCCGCGCGCCGACGCGCCGGATTCCTTCCTCCGCGCCAAGGCGATCGGCCTGCCGCAACGGCGGACGACGATCGAGGCCGTGCTGGGCGCTCGTCCCGACGTCGTGGTGCGACAGTGGGGCGGCGCCGCCCGGCTGACGGCGGCCGTCGCCCGTCGCGGCGTGCGGACCATCAGCCTGGGCGACGCCACCGACTTCGACGGGGTGCGGGCCAATGTCCGCCAGGTCGCCCAGGCCCTGGGTCGCCGGGCCGAGGGCGAGGCGCTGCTGGCGCGGATGGACGCCGACCTGTCGCGGGCCGAAGGGGCGGGCAGGGGGCGCGCCGCCTTCTACCTGACCCCCGGCGGCTACACGGCCGGACCCAACACCATGATCGACGCCATGCTGCGGGCGGCGGGCTTCACCAACGCCTCGACCCAACCCTACTTCTCGCCCGCGCCGCTGGAGAGCCTGGTGCTGAACCCGCCCAAGGCGGTGGTGCTGGGCTTCTTCGACCTGACCCGCGCCGGCGCCGATCGCTGGGGACCGGGGCGTCACGCAGCCTTGCGCAAGACCACACGCGGCCGGGTGGTCGCCTCGCTGCCCGGCGCCATGCTGGGCTGCTCGGCCTGGTTCGCCGCCGATGGCGCCCGGACCCTGGCGGAGGCGGCGCGATGAGCCCGCGCCGTTTGGAACTGATCCTCCTGCTGATCCTGGTCGTCGCGGCGGCGATCGCCGTCAGCCTCGGCGAGAGCCCGCTGAACGCCGCGCAATATCACCAGGCCCTGACCGACCCGGCCTCGCCGCCGGGCGAGGTGCTGTGGACCATCCGCCTGCCGCGCGTGCTGATGGCGGCCCTGGTCGGGGCCGGCCTGGGCCTGGCGGGGGCGACCATGCAGGGGCTGTTGCGCAATCCCCTGGCCGAGCCCGGCGTGCTGGGCGTCTCGGCCTCGGCGGGGCTGGGCGCGTCCCTGGCCATCGCCGGCGGGCTGGCGGCCCTGCCGGGCGCGATCGAGCTGGCCGCCCTGGTCGGAGCCCTGCTGGCCGGAGGCGCGGTGGTCGGCCTGGCGGCGCGGTTCCGCGAGCCCGAGGTGCTGATCCTGTTCGGGGTGGCGCTGTCGGCCTTCGCCGGGGCGCTGACAGCCCTGGTCTTCAACCTGTCGCCGTCGCCGGTGGCCGTCGCCGAGGTCCTGGCCTGGCTGATGGGCTCGGTCGAGAACCGCGACTTCACCGACATCCTGCGCGCCTTGCCGCCGATGGCCATCGGCGCTGGGCTCTGCCTCTACGCGGCGCGGGGCCTGCGGATGCTGACTCTTGGCGAGGAGGCGGCCCAGATGTCGGGCCTGCCGATGGCCCGGCTGCGGGTGGCGGCGGTGGCCGGCTCGGCCTTGCTGGCTGGCGCCTCGGTCGCCGCGACGGGCGTGATCGGTTTCGTCGGCCTGGCCGCGCCGCACCTGGTGCGCGCCGCCGTCCGGGACGATCCGGGCCGGTTGCTGCGTCCCTCGGCCCTGGCCGGAGCCGTGCTGCTGGTCGCCGCCGATCTGGCCGCCCGCGTGATCCCGACCGAGCAGGAGCTGAAGCTCGGCGTGGTCACCGCACTGTTCGGCGCGCCCGTCTTCGCTCTGCTGGCCTGGCGCGCGGCGCGGAGCTGGCGGTCATGACCGCGGCCTGGACGATCGAGGGCGCGAAGGCCCGGCGCGGCAAGGCCCTGGTGCTGGACGGCGCGTCCCTGACCGTCGCGGCGGGCGAGGTGCTGGGCGTGGTCGGCCCCAACGGCGCGGGTAAGACCAGCCTGCTGCGAGCGGGCCTGGGGCTGATGCCGCTGGAGGCCGGTTCGGCCCTGCTGGCCGGGCGCCCGGTCGGAAGCCTCAACCCTGTCGAACGGGCGCGGCTGGTCGGCTACCTGCCGCAGGAGCGGCGGTTGGCCTGGAACCTGCCCGCTCGCGACGTCGCCGCCCTGGGCGCGCCCGACCTGCCGCCGGAGCAGGCGCTGGCCGTCGCCCGCGAGCGGTTGGAACGGGTGGGCGTGGCCGCCCTGGCCGATCGCGGCGTGCTCGACATGTCGGGCGGCGAGCGGGCGAGGGTTCTGCTGGCCAGGCTGCTGGCGACGCGCGCTCCGCTGCTGGTCGCGGACGAGCCCGTGGCCGGGCTGGACCCGGACGCCCAGCTCCTGACGCTGGACCTCCTGCGCGCCGAAGCGGCGTCCGGGGCGGCGGTGGTGGTCACCCTCCACGACCTGGGCCTGGCGGCGCGGACGTGCGATCGGGTCCTGGTGCTGGATCGCGGTCGCGTGGCGTCGCAGGGCGCGCCGGTCGAGGCGCTGTCGCCCGGTGTGCTGGCGTCCGTGTTCCGACTGGACGGCGCCTTGATCGACACGCCGGCCGGGCTGGTCGTCGCGGCCAGGCGCCGTTAGCCCGTCAGCGGGTGCCGGGAACGTAGCCGCCTTGAGGGATGGCGGTGGTCGAGGCGGGCGTCGTTCCACCGATCGGCGGCAGGCCGCTGGCCGTGGTTCCCGCCGGGCCCGCATAGCTGTAGCCGCCGCGCTTGAGATCGCTCGACAGGGTCAGCGGCGTGACGCCGCCGTTGAGGCGGGCGCGGTAGACCATGGTCGTCTCGATGGTCCGCATCACGTAGTTGCGGGTCTCGGAGAACGGGATGCACTCGATGAAGTCGAGCGGGTCGGTGGTCGCGCCGCGCGGGTCGCCGCACAGGGTCACCCACTGGGCCGGTCGTCCGGGGCCGGCGTTGTAAGCGGCGGCGGCCATGATGTACGAGCCGCTGAAGTTGCTGACCATGCTGCCCAGATAGGTCGAGCCCAGGCGCATGTTGTAGAACGGGTCGGACAGGCGGTCGGCGCTGTAGCTCTCGCCCATCTGGCGCGCGACGATGGCCGCCGTCGACGGCATCAGCTGCATCATGCCGCGCGCCCCGACGCCCGAGCGGGCGTTGGGGTCGAAATTGCTTTCCTGGCGCGAGATCGAATAGACGAACGCCGTCTCGGCCGCGCCCGGTCCGGGCGTGAACAGGTGGTCCAGCAGCGGGTAGCCGCGCTCGGGCAGGGTGAAGCCGCGCTGGGCGGCGGTGCGCACCGCCCGCATGGCCAGGTCGGGATCGCCGTAGCTGCGGGCCAGATCGACCAGCAGGGCCTCCTCCTCGGCGGTGGGCAGCTGGTCGTCGATGTAGAGCACGAAGACCCGGACCTGGTCGCGGGCCCCGGCCGCCATCAGGGTGCGGACCGCCCGCACCAGCTCGCGGCCCTCGAAACGGGCGCGGTCGGCCTGGGTGATCGTCGGGTCCTTGTCGAGGCGGATTTCCTTGATCCCCGCCTTTTCGGCGGCCAGCTGGCCGTAGAAGGTGGTGATGTAGCGCGAACCCTCGGCGTAGAAGGCCTGGGCCGCGATGCGGTCGCCCTGGGCCTCGGCGGCGCGGCCTTGCCAGTAGAGCGCCCGGCCGCGGGTGATCGGCGAGGCGCCGATCTCGGCGATGCGGGCGAAGTGGTTGGCGGCGCGATCGGCGTCCTTCAGGCGGGCCAGGGCGATCCAGCCGGCGAAGAACTCGCTCTCGGCGGCGTCGGCGCCGTCCTTCAGGCGAGCGTTGGCGGCCGCGTAGGCGCCGGCGTTGTCGCCGTTCTTCAGCGCGGACATCACCAGTTGCTTGCGTTCGCGCCAGATGGCGGCCGCGGCGTCGTCGCTGGGCGGCGGGGCGGGGAACTGGCTGACCAGGGGCAGGGCCAGGGTGTCCAGGCCCTTCCGGCGCAGATAGGACGCGCGTTCGAAGACCACGCCCGGCTGGGCCTGCTGGGCCGGCGACAGCGCCGCGTAGAGGTCGTTGGCGTTGCTGGCGTTCGAGCGCAGGGCGATCCGGGCCTGGGCCGCCGCCTGCTGGTCGTAGGGCAGCAGGGCGACCATGTCGCGGGCGGCCGGACCCTGGGGGCCGTACAGCAGGATGTCGGCGCGGCGGACGTGGTCGTCGCTGGTCAGCAGCGTGCCGAACCGCGCCAGCATGCCGCGCTGGGCGTCCAGTTCGAACACCTGGTCGCGCCACCAGCGGCGAATCAGGTTGCTGGCGTCGGCGGTGCGACCGGCGGCCTGGTAGGCGGCGGCCAGGGACATCGCGCCCTCGGCGGTCTGCGGATCGCGTCCGCCGAACCAGGCGATCATCCGCTGGGCGTCCAGGCCGGAGGTGACCAGGGCCTTTTCGGCGGCGTTCTCGCGGCGCTGGGAGCGCGGCCAGCCGGCGAGGTCGCGTCGGGCCTGGTCCAGCTCGAAGAAGCCCATGCTCTCGGCCCCGGCGTCCACCAGGGCCCACAGGGCGATCTTGCGCGACAGCGGGTCCTGGATGCTGGACATGGCCATGCGGATCGTGGCCGGGTCGCGGCTGGTCACGGCGGTGCGCAGGTTGGCGGCGTCGGCCTCGGCCGGCGTGGCGTAGGTGGCGGTCGGCGGCGTGGTGATCAGGCCCGACGGCGTGTAGGGCTGGGGGCCGCGGGGCAGGTCGACGTCGTCTTGGGCCAGCGCCACTCCAAACAGCGCGACAACCGCGGTTCCGCCCAGCAACACCTTACCCAGCCCTGACGCCAAAACGCCGTCTCCTTCGATTCTCTGGCCCTCGCGGGCTGCATTCTCGCCGTTTTCGGATGATCGAGGGGCCGATTTGCGGCGTTCGTGACCCTGTTTGGCGCTTATAGACCGCTTCGCGGCGGATTGACCTATGCAGAAACATCCCCAAATCGGTGCAGAGCGGCACGGACCGGTTGCGGGACAGGGGGAGCGGGACATATTGTCCGCCCCCATCCTCAGGCCGCAACCGTCGCGGCGCGTTTCTCACGGCAAATTGCAAGTCATGGCTCATTCTCCGTTCAAGGGCGTCATTCCGGCGCTGGTCACGCCATTCCGCGACGGCGCGGTGGACGAGAAAGCCTTCGTGGCCCTGGTCGAACGCCAGATCGCCGGCGGCGTGCACGGCCTGGTGCCGGTCGGCACCACCGGCGAGACCGCGACCCTGTCGCACGAGGAGCACAAGCGCGTCGTCGAACTGTGCGTGCAGACCGCCCGCGGCCGCGTGCCGGTGATCGCCGGCGCGGGCTCGAACTCGACCGCCGAGGCGATCGAACTGGTCGCCCACGCCAAGGCCGTCGGCGCCGACGCCGCCCTGGTCGTCTCGCCGTACTACGTGCGTCCCAGCCAGGAAGGCGTCTATCAACACTACAAGGCCATCAACGACGCCGTGCAGCTGCCGGTGCTGGTCTACAACGTGCCGGGCCGCACCGGTTCGGACATCGCCAACGAGACGCTGGAGCGCCTGTCCAAGCTGCCCAACATCGTGGGCATCAAGGACGCCACCGGCGACCTGACCCGCGCCAGCTTCCAGCGGATCATGTGCGGTCCCGACTGGGTGATGCTGTCGGGCGACGACCCCACGGCCCTGGGCTACGTGGCCCACGGCGGCCACGGGGTGATCTCGGTCACTTCGAACGTCGCGCCCGACGCCTGCGCCACCTTCATCAACGCCTGCCTGAACGGCGAGTGGGAAACCGCGCTCTACTGGCAGGACCGCCTGGTGAAGCTGCACAAGGCGCTGTTCCTCGACGCCTCGCCGTCGCCGACCAAGTTCGCCATGGCGCATCTGGGCCTTTGCGAAGCGACCACGCGCCTGCCGATCACGCCGTGCAGCGAAGCGGTGCAACCAGCGATCCTGGAAGCCATGCGCGAGGCGGGTCTGGTCTGATGACCAAGCCGATCGCCGAGAACCGCCGCGCGCGGTACGACTACTTCATCGAAGAGACCGTCGAGGCCGGGCTTATGCTGACCGGCACCGAGGTGAAGTCGTTGCGCGTGGGGCGGGCGAACATCGCCGAGTCCTACGCCTCGGTGGAAGGGCGCGAGATCAAGCTGATCAACGCCGACATCCCGCCCTACGGCCACGCCAACCGCTTCAACCACGAGCCGCGCCGGCACCGGAAGCTGCTGCTGCACCGCAAGCAGATCGACAAGCTGATCGGCGCGGTCCAGCGCGACGGCCGAACCCTGATCCCGCTGAAGCTCTATTGGAACGAGAAGGGCCTGGCCAAGCTGGAGATCGGCCTGGCCAAGGGCAAGAAGAACCACGACAAGCGCGAGACCGAGGCCGCCCGCGACTGGCAGCGCGACAAGGCGCGGCTGATGAAGGGCGACCGGGGGGACTGACCGCCCGCTACTTCGCCGCGGCCGGCCGGGCCGCGACCAACTCCACTTCCAGCAGCAGGTCCGGACGGACTAGTCCCGCGACGCCGACCACGGTGCTGGCCGGCGGCGGCGTCGCGCCGAAGAAGTCTCCCGCCGCCTGGCGATAGGCGGGCAGGGTGTTCTGGATATCGACCAGGAAGCCGCGGACCTGGATCACGTCGGCGGGGGTCAGGCCGCGCGCGGCCAAGGCGATGCGGAGATTGCGGAACACCGCCTGGGCCTGGCCCTGGGCGTCCTTGGGCGCGACGCCGTCCGGGCCCTGGGCGGTCAGGCCGGACACGAAGACCAGGTCGGCCCCGGCGGGGACTTCGAGGACATTGGTGAAGCGCGGGCTGGTGAACAGTCCCGGCGGGTTGTCGCGGACGACGGCGTTCTGGGCCATCGCCGGCGCCGTGCAAAGCGCCAGGGCGGCGGCCAGGGTCAGCAAGGTCTTCATCGTGGTCCGCTCCGCGTTCAGGGCCGGGTCGCCATCCAGATCACATGCCGCGCGCCGCGTCCCTTGTGGGCGCGGACGCCGATCTCTTCAACGGCGTAGCCCGCCCGCTTCAGTCGGGTCGTGAAGCCGTTGTCGCGGGTCGACGACCAGACTTCCAGCACGCCGCCGGGGCGTAGGGCGCGCTTGGCCGCGGCCAGGCCGGCGGGGACGTAGAGGCCGTCGTTCTCCCTGCGCGACAGTCCGCCGGGACCGTTGTCGACGTCCAGCAGGATGGCGTCGTAGGCCGCCGCCTCGGCGCCGATCGCCTCGCCGACGTCGCCCAGGCGCAAGGTCACGCGCGGATCATCGAGGCCGCCGGCGTGGAGTTCGCTGAGCGGCCCCCGCGCCCATTCGACGACGGCCGGCACCAGTTCGGCGACCACGATCCTGGCGTCGGTCCCGAAGGCGGCGAGGGCGGCGCGCAGGGTGAAGCCCATGCCGAGGCCGCCGATCAGCACCCGCGCCCTGGGACGCTTGCCGATGCGCTCGAACGCCAGGGTGGCCATGGCCTCTTCCGAGCCGCTGAGCCGGCTGTTCATCAGTTCGATCGGGCCGGCCATGATCGAATATTCGGTCCCGCGCCGCATCAGCTTCAGCTCGCCGCCGTCGCCGGGGACCTTGGCGGTGTCCAGGTGCTGCCAGGGGATCATGGAAAGTCTCGAACGCGGGGAAGACGCACGGGCTAACACAGGCTCGCGGATGGAGCCATCATCGCTTGACGCAGCGGGCGCGCGGCGCGACCCTTAAGCTAACAATGATAACCTACGGAGGATCCGCTCATGGCCGACGGTGCATCGCCCATCGCCACGTCGCTCAAGGACAAGGTCAGCGAGGCCGAATGGAAGGCCCGCGTCGATCTGGCCGCGCTCTATCGCCTGGTCGCCGTCCACGGCTGGGACGACATGATTTTCACCCACATCTCGGCCCGCATCCCGGGGCCCGAGCACCACTTCCTGATCAATCCCTACGGCATGTTCTTCGGCGAGATGACCGCCTCGTGCCTGGTCAAGGTCGATCTGGACGGCAACGTCATCGACAAGACCCCGTACTTCATTAATCCGGCGGGCTTCACGATCCACTCGGCCATCCACGCCGCGCGCGAGGACGCCCAGTTCGTCATGCATCTGCACACCGATCAGGGCGTGGCGGTGTCGGCGAACAAGGAAGGTCTGCTGCCGCTGTCGCAGCACGCGTTAATTGTCTTGCCTCAACTATCGTATCACGATTATGAAGGTATTGCGCTCAACCTGGACGAACGGGAACGGCTGGTGGCTGACCTCGGCGAGAAGAAGCTGATGATGCTCCGCAACCACGGGACTCTGTCCACGGGGATGACGGCCGCCGAGTGCTGGCTGGGCATGTTCTACCTCGAGCGCGCCTGCGCCCAGCAGGTGATGGCGCTCAGCGGCGGCCGCGGGAACGTGCTGGAGGCTCCGGAGGGCGCCCAGGCCGAGGTCCGCAGCCAGACGGGCATGGGTCTCGGCATGATCGCCGGCCTGGCCTGGCCGGGCTGCCTGCGCAAACTCGACCGGGAGTCCCCCGGCTACGCGGATTGACGCCCAAACGTCGAAAACCAAACGCCGCCGCGATCCTCGGGGTCGCGGCGGCTTTCTTTTGCGCGCTGCTGGGGGCGTCGAGCGCCGCCCGGGCCGGCGCCTGGCCGATGAAGGACGGCGAGGGGCTGGCCATCCTCAAGTACGAGGATCAGAAGGCCGACAAGGGCTACGATCCCGACGGCGTGGAGCGGTCGATCGATCCCCGGCGCGACCAGACCCTGTCGATCTATGGCGAGTACGGCCTGACCGATCGGCTGACCTTGCAGACCAAGGCGGCGCTGACCCGCGGCCACGACAACTTCGTCGACTACGACGGACTGGGCCCGCTCGAACTGGGCCTGCGCTATGCGCTGCTGCATACGGATCGATCAGCGGTCAGTCTTTATCTGGGCGCCACCAAGGACGGCGTGGGGCGCAACGCGGGCTACGCGGCGCCGGGGCAGGGCGACATGGACCTGGAGGCGCGTCTCCTGGCGGGGACCTCCCGGCAATGGCGCAAGGCGCACGGCTTCGCTGAACTGCAGGTCGCCCGCCTCAAGCGCAGCGGCCTGGCGGACGAAACCCGTATCGACGCCACCGTGGGGCTGCGGCCCACGCCCCGCTGGCTTCTGATGGCCCAGACCTATATGGGCAAGGCCGAATCCGAACCGGTCGCGTCACGCTGGCGCAAGCGCGAGGTGTCGGTCACGCGCGACCTGGGCGTGTGGAGCCTGCAGGCGGGATGGCGACAGACCTTGTCGGGACGGGAGACCCCGATCGACCATGGCCCGGTCGTGGCCGTGTGGCGTCGGTTCTGATATTTCAACGATGTAATATTCGGTCATCCGTGTGTCACTGGACGCGGCCTAGGGCTGACGGCTATTGAGCCGATTTGTATCAGCTGAGCCGGTCATCTCCGGCGCCCGGAGCTTTTCGTGATCCGCAGACACTTCTTCCTCGTCGCGGCGGTGGTCGCCGTCTTGCTGATGCTGTTGGTCGGCGGACTGAAGCTGGCCTTCGGCGGCAAGGCGCCGGGGCAGGGCGGCCCGGGCGGTGGCGGACGCGCGACGCCGGTGTCGCTGGTCGTCGCCCAGCCGCGCGGCTTCGCCGACCGGGTCGAGGTGCTGGGCGTGGCCAAGGGTCGCCAATCGGTCACCATCACCTCCAACACCGCCGAGCTGATCACCGCCGTGCACTTCAGCGACGGTCAGACCGTCTCCAAGGGGCAGGTGCTGGTCGAGCTGAAGGGCGACCAGGAGGACGCGGGCATCGCCCAGGCCCAGGCCCAGCTGGCCCAGG
The DNA here is from genome assembly GCF_037402475.1 of Caulobacter sp. CCG-8. Classification (NCBI taxonomy): domain Bacteria; kingdom Pseudomonadati; phylum Pseudomonadota; class Alphaproteobacteria; order Caulobacterales; family Caulobacteraceae; genus Caulobacter; species Caulobacter sp. CCG-8. Next base: position 315,281 of record NZ_JBBEUD010000001.1, on the reverse strand, counting down.
CCGATCGTGAATACACGCGGTGGAAGACCCTGGCCGAAAAGGGCATCGCGCCGCGGGCCTCGGCCGACCAGTACCTGGCCGCCCGCGACACCGCCCGCGCCGCCCTGGCCGCCGCCAGCGCCCAGAAGCTGGACAAGGTGATCCGCGCCCCGTTCTCGGGCCGGGTCGGCATTTCCGACATCGCGCCGGGCGCCCTGATCAGCCCCGGAACCGCGATCGTCACCCTCGACGACGTCTCCGTGATCCGCGTCGACTTCTCGGTGCCCGATCGCTATCTGCCGATCCTGCGCGAGGGCCTGGCCATCACCGCCAAGCCGGACGCCCTGCCGGGCGAGATGTTCACGGGCCGTATCGCCCAGATCGACACCCGCATCGACCCGGCCACCCACGCGCTGAAGGCGCGGGCCGAGTTCCCCAACGGCGACGGCCGCCTCAAGCCGGGCATGCTGATCAAGGTCGGCATCGACCAGGGCCAGCACCAGAACGTCGCCGTCCCCGAGGCGGCTGTGCAGTTCGAGGGCAACCAGGCCTCGGTGTTCCTGATCGCCAAGGGGCCGAAGGGGCAGGTCGCCCGTCGCACCGCCGTGCAGACCGGCATCACCGCCGACGGCTTCATCGAGATCACCTCGGGCCTGAAGCCCGGCGACCGGATCGTCGGCGACGGCCTCAATCGCGTTCAGGACGGCGCGCCGGTCAATCCGGGCGGCGGCAAAGGCGACAAGGCCCAGGGCGGCGAGAAGGCCGGCGGCCGCAAGCAGAAGGCCGGCTGATGCTTTCCGACCTTTCCGTTCGCCGCCCGGTCTTCGCCGCGGTCGCCGCGATCATTCTCTGCGTCGTCGGCCTGGCCGCGTTCAAGAGTCTGCCGATCCGTGAACTGCCCAGCGTCGATCCGCCCGTGGTGTCGATCTCGACCGCCTATCGCGGGGCCTCGGCCGAGGTCATCGAAGAACGCATTACCCAGATCATCGAGCGGCAGGTCGCCGGCATCCAGGGCATCGACCGCGTCAACAGCTCGTCGCGCGACGGCCGTTCGCAGATCACCATCACCTTCACCCTGGACCGCGATCTCGACGCGGCCGCCAACGACGTGCGCGACGCGGTCAGCCGGGTAGCGGCGAACCTGCCGGACCAAGCCGACCCGCCGCAGATCGCCAAGGCCAACGCCGACTCCTCGCCGATTATCGTCCTGAACCTGACGTCCAGCTCGCTCAGCACGCTGGAGCTGGCCGACTACGCCGACCGCTACCTGGTCGAGCGGATGTCGACGATCCCGGGCGTGGCCCAGGCCAACCTCTACGGCGCACCGCTGTACGCCATGCGCATCTGGCTGGACGCCGACGCCATGGCCGCGCGCGGCGTGACGGTCGACGACGTCGAGAACGCGCTCAACGCCCAGAACGTGGAACTGCCCGCCGGCGCGCTGGAAGGCGCCGCCAAGGACTTCACGATCCGGGTCAGCCGGGCCTATTCCAAGCCCGAAGACTTCCTGAAGCTGCCGCTACGCGCCGGCGACGCGAACGGATTCGTCGTCCGCCTGGGCGACGTGGCGCGGGTCGAGGAGGGCGCGGACGAGCGCCGCAAGCTGTTCCGCGGCAACGGCGTGCCCCAGGTCGGCATCGCCCTGACCCGCCAGTCGCAGGCCAACGACGTCGCCATCTCCGAAGCCGTACGCAAGGAAGTGGAGGCGATCAACCAGACCCTGCCGGCCGGCTCCAAGATGATCGTGGCGATCGACAACTCGGTGTTCACCGCCGAGGCGATCCACGAGGTCTGGATCACCATGGGCATCTCGATCGCCCTGGTGGCCCTGGTCAATCTGCTGTTCCTGGGCAGTTGGCGGTCGGCCCTGATCCCATCGATCGTCGCGCCGATCTGCATCCTGTCGACCTTCATCGTCCTGGCCCCGCTGGGCTTCTCGCTGAACCTGCTGACTCTGCTGGCCCTGGTGCTGGCCGTCGGCCTAGTGGTCGACGACGCCATCGTGGTGGTCGAGAACATCCAGCGCCGCGTGGACGAGGGCGAGCCGGCGACCGTGGCGGCCCTTCGTGGCACCCGCCAGGTGTTCTTCGCCGTCGTCGCGACCACGATCGTGCTGATCTCGGTGTTCGCGCCGCTGATGTTCCTGCCCGGCTATATCGGCCGCCTGTTCGTCGAGCTGGCCGTGGCCATCGCCGCCGCCGTTGGCTTCTCGGCCCTGCTGGCGCTGAGCCTTTCGCCGATGATGGCGTCGAAGCTGCTGAAGCCGGCCAGCTCCAACTGGTTGTCCAGCCGGGTGGACAAGGCGATGGACGCCCTGAAGGACAGCTATCGGCATTCGCTGGAAGGCCTGCTGGGCAGGGGCTCGGCCACCGTGGTGACCGGCCTATCGGTGCTGGTCCTGGCCGTGTGCGCCGGCGGCCTGTTCGCCTTGCTGCCGCAGGAACTAGTGCCCGCCGAGGACCGCGGGCGCGTCGACGTGTCGATCAACGGTCCGGAAGGCAGCGGCTTCGACGCGACGGTCAAGGTCGCCGACCGGATCGAGTCCATCCTCGACCAGTACCGTCAGGACGGCGTGGCCGAGCGCACGATCATCACCGTGCCGCGCTTCGGCCAGAACCAGTTCAACACCGGCAACGCCGTCATCGCGCTGAAGCCCTGGGGCGAGCGGGACAAGTCGGCCGACCAGGTCGCCGCCGAGCTCAACAAGAGTCTGTCGAAGATCACCAGCGTCCGGGCGGTGGCCTCGGTGCGCGGAGCCTTCCAGCGCGGCGGCGGCGGCGGCGGCGGGGGCGGCACCAATGTCGACATCATCGCCGTCGGCAACGACTACGTCCAACTGGCCAACTGGCTGAAGCCCATCCTCGAAGCGTCCCAGGCCAATCCGGGCCTGTCGCGTCCGCGCCTCGACTACGAGCCGACCGCGCCGCGCCTGTCGGTGCAGATCGACCGCGACAAGGCCGCGACCCTGGGCGTTTCGGCCCAGTCGATCGGCCGGGCGCTGGAGACCATGTTCGGTTCGCGCCAGGTCACGACCTACATCAAGACCGGCCAGGAATACGACGTCATCCTGCAGACGGCGCTGGACCAGCGTCGCGGCCTGGAAGACCTCAACCGCCTGCAGGTGCGGACCCTGTCGGGCGCCTTGGTGCCGCTGTCGACGGTGGTTACCACCGAGCTGCGCGGCGACACGCCTGATCGTCCGCGCGTCGACCGGCTGCGCGCGGTGACCCTGACCACCCAGCTGAACCTCGGCTACACGGTGGCCGACGCGGTGAAGTTCTTCCAGCAGCAGGCGGCCGAGCATCCGACCCCGGGCGTCAGCGTCAAATGGGGCGGCCAGGCCAAGGACTATCTGGAAGCCTCCGGCGCCGTGGGCCTGGCCTTCGGCCTGGCGCTGCTGCTGGTGTTCCTGGTGCTGGCGGCGCAGTTCGAAAGCTGGATCCACCCGGCCGTGATCATGCTGACCGTGCCGCTGGCGGCGCTGGGCGGCCTGTTCGGCCTGCTGATCACCGGCTCGACCATCAACACCTACAGCCAGATCGGCCTGATCATCCTGGTCGGCATCGCCGCCAAGAACGGCATCCTGATCGTCGAGTTCGCCAACCAGCTACGCGACGAGGGGCTGAAGGTGCGCGAGGCGGTGATCGAGGCGGCGGCCCTGCGCCTGCGTCCGATCATCATGACCTCGATCTCGGCCGCCATGGGCGCGCTGCCGCTGATGCTGTGGGCGGGCGCTGGTGCGGGCAGCCGCAAGACGATCGGGGCGGTGATCTTCACCGGCGCGATCTTCGCCACCCTGCTGACGCTGTTCGTGGTGCCGGTGTTCTACAACCTGCTTGCGCGCTTCACGAAGTCGCCGGAGTGGACGGCGCGGCAGATCGAAGAGTATGAAGCCCGCGAGAAGAGCGGGGAGGGGCATGCCTCACCCGTCTGAACCGGGTGAGGAAGCATGGCTGAAGCCATTTTGGCGGCGAAGCGGCAGGAGCTTGCGCTCCTGCGTCGCATCGAGGAACGCATTCTCTGGCTGGCCTCGTGGACGATCCACAACGCCAACCATCTGCGTGAAAGCCGCGACGGGCTGAAGGTCGGCGGTCACCAGGCGTCCTGCGCCTCGATGACCACCCTGATGACCGCGCTCTACATGAAGGCGCTGCGGCCGCAGGATCGCGTGGCGGTCAAGCCGCACGCCAGCCCGGTGTTCCACGCCATCCAGCACCTGTTCGGTCGCCAGAGCCTGGAAAAGCTGAAGGCCTTCCGGGCCCTGGGCGGGGCCCAGTCCTATCCGTCGCGGACCAAGGACACGGACGACGTCGACTTCTCGACCGGTTCGGTCGGGCTGGGCGTGGCGATGACGGCGTTCGCCTCGCTGAGCCAGGACTATCTGGCGGCGCGGGGCGCGGTGAAGCCCGAGCGCATGGGGCGGATGATCTCGCTGCTGGGCGACGCCGAGCTGGACGAGGGCAACATCTACGAAGCCCTGATCGAGGCCTGCAAGCACGACATCCGCAACACCTGGTGGATCGTCGACTACAACCGCCAGAGCCTGGACGCGACCACCAAGGATCGGATGTTCACCCGCTACGGCGAGATCTTCGAAGCCGCGGGCTGGACCGTCGAGACCCTGAAGTGGTCGAAGCGCCAGCGCGAGGCCTTCGCCAAGCCCGGCGGGGCGGCGTTGCAGCAGTGGATCGAGACGGCCCCCAACGACCTCTACGCGGCCCTCAGCTACCAGGGCGGCGCGGCCTGGCGCGAGCGGCTGAACGCGGACCTGGCCGGCGACGCCGAGGCTCTGAAGTTGATCGCGACCTACAAGGACGTCGATCTCGGCGAGCTGATGACCGAGCTGGGCGGCCACTGCATGGAGACCATCCTGGAGGCCTTCGAGCGGGCCGGCCAGGACGACGCGCCGCGTTTCTTCATCGCCTACACCGTCAAGGGCCTGCGCCTGCCGTTCCAGGGCCACAAGGACAATCACGCCGGCCTGATGACCGAGTCCCAGATCGCCGAGCTGCGCGCCCGGCTCGGCGTGGTCGAGGGCGAGGAGTGGGACGCGCTGTCGGGCCTTTCCGCCGCTGAGCACACGGCCCTCAAGGGCCTGGTCGCCCGCGCCCCGTTCGCCGCCCAGGTGGAGCGCGAGCATGTCGCGCCCCGGATCGCCATCCCGACGGCCGACGAACTGCTGGCGCCGGTGCTGGGCGGCGGCGAGCAATCGACCCAGGCCGCCTTCGGCAAGGTGATGTTCGAGATCGCCCGCCGCGACGACGAGTTCGCCGGCCGGGTGGTGACCACCTCGCCGGACGTGACGGTCTCGACCAACCTGGGCGGGTTCGTGAACCGCCGGGGCGTGTTCCAACGCCGGGCGCACGAGGACGTCTTCAAGCGCCGACGCATCCCCTCGGCCCAGGTCTGGTCCAAGGCCGAGACCGGTCAGCACGTCGAGCTGGGCATCGCCGAGAACAACCTGTTCATCGCCCTGGCGGCCCTGGGCCTGACCGCGCCGCTGTTCGGCGAGCGGCTGTTCCCGGTCGGCACGCTGTACGACCCATTCATCGCCCGTGGGCTCGATGCGCTGAACTACGCCTGCTACCAGGACGCCCGCTTCCTGCTGGTCGCCACACCGTCGGGTCTGACCCTGGCCCCCGAGGGCGGCGCGCACCAGTCGATCGGTTCGCCGCTGATCGGCATGAGCCAGCCGGGCCTGGACAGCTACGAGCCGGCCTTCGCCGACGAGACGGCGGTGCTGATGGCCCACGCCTTCTGCCAGATCCAGGCCGAGCAGGGGGCTTCGACCTATCTGCGGCTCTCCACCCGGGTGATCTCCCAGCCGGACCGCACCGACGATACCTGGCGTCAGGGCGTGGTCGATGGAGCCTACTGGCTGCGGCCGCCGGCTCCCGGCGCGCGCCTGGCCATCGTCTATGCCGGCGCCCTGGCGCCCGAGGCCCTGGCCGCCTTCGAGGCGGTGCTGGAGGACGAGCCGGGCGCGGGCTTGCTGGCCGTGACCTCGGCCGACGTCCTGCATCGCGACTGGACCGCAGCGGGGCGCGCACGCTGGACCGAGGGCGGACCGCGCGTCTCGACCATCGAAACCCTGCTGGCCCCGCTGGCGCGGGATGCTGGACTGGTGACGGTCATCGACGGCGCGCCGTCGACCCTGTCGTGGCTGGGCTCGGTCCGGGGCATGCGCCTGCGGGCCCTGGGGCTGGAGACCTTCGGTCAGTCGGGCGATCTGCCGGACCTCTACGGCAAGTACCGCCTGGACGCCGACGCCATCCTGGACGCCTGCGCCGACCTGCTGATCTGACGACGGCGCGGATGGCTCAGGAGGTCGGGCCCAGCAGCTCGACCCCCTGGATCAGCCCGTCCGCCAGCGTATAGATCGCTGCCTGCCGGGTGTCCGACCACAGGTGGCCCGACGGCGAGTGGATCGAGGACTGGAATTCGGTCCGCACCCGTCCGTCCGGCAAGGTCTCGACCGTGATCAGGTCGAGGTCCGGCGCGAACTCGAACATGCGTCGGTAGAAGTCGCGGGCGGCGGCCAGGCCGTCGACCTCCCCGCCGTCGAGGAAATCCTCGAAGCGCACTTGGGCATGGGTCGTCGCCAGGACCGCCTCGAGATCGCGTTGCTCGATCGCTTCGTAGTAGCGGACGATCAGGTCGGTCGCCGCGCTCATGCTTCGCGCCCCTTGTCGAGGAATTCGATGTCCATCCGCGCGACCTTGCCGTCGCGGAGCGTGAAGACCTGGCGCTGACAGCTGTCGGACCAGATATGGCCCGCCAGGTTGCGGACGATCTGGTTGACGTCGACGGCGACCCGGCCGTCCGGCCGCGTCTCGAACGAGACGGGCGCGGCGTCGACGGTGATCATCTTGTCGTTCCGGGTCCAGTAGGCCGCCACGGCGTCGAGGCCGATCAGCCTCCCGCCCTGGATCTGATCGGGCCAGTCGACGTCAGTCGCCAAGAGGGCCGAGAACGCGGCCAGGTCGCGCCGGTTGTAGGCCTCGTAAAGCCGCGTGAGCAGCGCTTGGGCGTCGTCCATGCTCGGCCTCAGCCGTTCGGGGGTTTGTAGCCCGTCTCAACCTTCAGGTAGGCGATCAGATCGATGCGGTCCTTGGGATCGTGCAGGCCCGCGAAGGTCATCTTGGTGCCCGGCATGAAGCCGCGCGGATTGTCCAGCCACTTGTCCAGATGCGCGGCGTCCCAATCGAAGCCGGCGGCGGCGACGACGGGCGAATACTTGTAGCCCGGCTTGCTGCCCGCCTTGCGCCCGAAGACGCCGTAGAGGTTGGGGCCGGTCATGTCGGGGCCGCCCTCGGTGATGGTGTGGCAGGACCGGCAGAGCGCGAACTTGCTCTGGCCGTTCATCAGGTCTCCGGTGTTGTAGGGGGCGGGCAGGGCGGCCAGCAGGGCTTGTTTCTCGGCGTCGGTCGGCGCCGGCGTCGCCGCGGGCGTCGAGCTCGCCGATCCGTCGCCGGAGGCTTCTCCGCCGGGCTTCGAGCAACCGGCCAGGAGGAGGCTTACGACCGCCGCGGCGGCGAGGTGAAACTGACGCATTTACTGGTCCCCGACTGACATTATGCCGCAAGCTGTGCGGCGCGGCGCCGCATTCATTTCCTGGCCCAAATGTGGGCCTCGCATCCAATATATAACGTCGTTATCCGGTCAAGGTCTCGCCACCTTTCAGAGAGCGCCCTGCGACAACGCGCGTTATCCCACAGAATGTAAAAGCAAAATGCCCGATTACAAACCGTGGGTATGCACATAAAAAATTGACCGGAATTAACCATAAACGTACCCAGAAAGTCGTCGGAGGGGCTGCTCCGGCGACCGGGTAGGAAAAAATCATGGACTGGAACGAAGAGCGCACCGCCACGCTTCGCAAGTTGTGGCTCGAGGGGATGAGCGCCAGTCAGGTGGCGCGTCAGTTGGGCGGCGTCAGCCGCAGCGCGGTGATCGGCAAGGTGCACCGTCTGGGCATCACCGTTCGCGACATTCCCGCCCGTCAGCGCACCGCGGTGCGCACCGCCGTCCGAGCCCAACCTCGCGCTCGGGTCGCCCGCGAAGCCGCTTCCGTCCGTTCCGCCGTCCGCGTGATCGAGATCGCCGAGATGGCGCCGACCTCGAACATCCTCGGCCTCGAAACCCATTCCTGCCGCTGGCCGATCGGCAATCCCGACTCCCACGACTTCGGCTTCTGCGGTCGCGAAAAGACCGCCCGCGCCTCGTACTGCGACGAGCACGCCCGGGGCGCCTTCCGCAAGCTGGCCTCGCCCTCCGAGCTGAAGGCCTGGGCCCGCCAGCCGGCCGCCCAGATCGAACGCCACACCGCCTGATCACCTTCATCGCCTGAACCCAAGCTCCAGGACGACCCCCATGAACATGGTCTTGATCGAAAACACCGCCGGCAGCAGCCAGGTGATCACCATCATCGAAGAGTTCGCCGGTCATTCGGTGTCGCGCGACCTCAATCCCGGCGAGAACACCCGCATCCCGGTGGGCCAGTTCAAGTCGATCGTGGTGCGCGAGACCTATCCCGACGACTGGTTGACCCGGGCCCGCGCGCGCAACGCCACGACCCCGGAAGCGGTCGCCAACCGCGCCGCCTGATCGGGCCTTAGGCCCCCAAATGAGCGAGAAATGCACGGCCCCCGCGAACTTGTTCGCGGGGGCCGTCTTGTCTGGAACTGTATGGTTAGCGGTGACGTTAGGGCTCGATCGAACGGTGTTCGCTACCGTTCACGCCAGGGGGAACGGCGCTGAGTTCCAATAGATGCAAACGCGCGCTTTCGTGACCGCGCAAGCGGAGCCGTGATTGTGTGTGGCTTCCGCGTGTGAGATGAAGACGCGCCATTTGGCGTGGGGGGAACCATGTCAGAGCAGAAGCAAGGGGAGGGCCGCGGTTTGCCGTTGCCGACCTATGTCAGCTATCTGATGTACCAGACCGAACAGCATCGGCGCGCCTTGGCGGCCGACTGCATCGCGCAACACGGGTTGAGCTTCGCCAAGTGGGTGGCGCTGGCTTCCCTGGCGCGGTTCGGAGAATGCTCGATGACGCGCCTGGCGCGGTTGTCGGCGGCCGATCGCACGACCTTGACCCGATCGATCGACGGCCTGATCCGCGACGGCCTCGTCGAGCGGGGAACCCAGGCGTCTGATCGGCGCAAGGTGGTGGTTCGTCTGACCCCGGAAGGCCAGGAGATCCTGGGGCGGATCCGCGAAGACATCCATCCGATTAACCAGGAGGTCTGCGCCGAGCTAACCGTGGAGGAGCAGACCAATCTCGCGACCTACCTCCAGAAGATCCTCGGCGGGCTGATCACCGAGCCTGAGTGGAAGCACGAGGTGCTGTCCTATGGGCCGGGTCCGGTCGTACCGGCCTGGGAACGCGGCTAGGAATCCAGCTTCGCGGGCCGGCTGATGACCCATCGCGTGACGGGCTGACGGAAGTTCAGCGGTCCCGGCACCGTGATGTGGGTCTTCAGATATCGGAAGCCGGCCGATCTCAGCGTGCGGTTCGGCGCGGCGTTGAACGCGTGGGGTTCGCAGAACAGCCGCTTCAGCCGCAGTTGCTCGAAATAGAGTTCGACGCTGCGTCGCACCGCCTCGCCCCCGAGACCGCGCCGACGCTGGTCGGCCGCGGTGACGTGCAGATGCATGTGGGCGTGCTGGCCGAACACGATCTTGTCGGCGCTCGAGAAGCCGACGGGGCGCTCGTCGTCCAGCCAGGTCAGGAGCAGGGTCTCGCGGCGTTCCAGCGGCTGTCGGAAGACCACCTCATAATAGGCCCGCCAGTCCTCTCGCTTGGGCAGGCGCTCACGATCCACCCCGATGAGTTCCAAGTGGTCCGGGGGCGACGCATGGAAGTAGTCGATGATCAGATCGACCTCGGACTCCGCCATTTCTCGAACCACCAGGCTCATGGGCCGCCCCGCCGCCAGCGCTTGGCGGACTGTGATCAATATCCTTAAAAATTGTCCAGATATAAATACTTACGCCAAGGTTGAGCTTGCGATGGATGGCTCAACACGGTGGGCGTTGCAACTCAGTCATCCCCTCTCGGGCGCCCGCGCAGGGCCTTGACGCCCGCTCGCTTGCCCTTGGTCTCCAGCCGCTTGAGCTTGCTGGAATAGGTCGGTTTCGTCGGCCGTCGGGGCTTGGGCTTTTCGGTCGCGCGACGGATCAATTCAACCAGCCGGTCGCGGGCCTCCTGGCGGTTCATCTCCTGGGACCGGCTGCCCTGGGCGAACAGGACGATCACGCCGTCCTGGGTCAGGCGGCTGCCGGCTAGGGCTTCCAGCCGGGTCTTCACGTCATCCGGCAGGGTGGGGGAGTTGCGGACGTCGAACCGCAACTCGATCGCGGTGCTGGTCTTGTTGACGTGCTGGCCGCCGGGGCCCGAGGCGCGCGTCGCCTTCTCGACGATCTCGTCGTCCTCGATGCGCAGCCAGGAGGTGATCTCGATCATCGGACCACGCGCCTGGCCCTGACCACGGCCTGGTCGAGCGCCTGCAGGAACCTGGAGCGGTCGGCGGGACCAAAGGGCTTGGGGCCGCTGGTGACCTCGCCCATCGACCGCAGGTGCTCGCCGATCATCCGCGACGCCAGGGCCGAGCCGATGGTGTCGACGGTGAACAACCGCCCGGTCGTCCCCAGCGCCTGGCCGCCGGCCTTCAGCACGCGATCAGCAAGCGGGATGTCGTTGGTGATGACCACATCGCCCGGACCGGCCCGTTCGGCGATCCAGTCGTCGGCGATGTCGGGACCGGCGTCGACCACGATCTGCTCGATGGCGGGCGTCTGGGGGATACGGATCCAGCTGTTGGAGACCACGAAGGTCTTCAGCCCGTAGCGGGCGGCGACCTTGTAGACCTCGTCCTTCACGGGGCAGGCGTCGGCGTCGATGTAGAGAACGGTCATGGGCCGTCTCGTAGCGCCTTCCCGAGCCGGGCGCCAAGCGTCGCGACGGCCTCGACCGCCGCGGGCAGGACGTGGGTGAAGTTGACGAAGCCGTGGGCCTGGCCCGGATAGGTCTTCAACTCGACCGGCACGCCGGCCGCCTCGAGGGCCTGGGCGTAGGCGACGGCGTCGGGGTGGACCGGGTCGAGCAGGGCGCCGCTGACCAGGAAGGTCGGCGGGGTGGCCGTTCCGACGGCGTCCAGCAGGGAGGGCGCGCGGGCGCTGGCCAGTTGGGCGTTGATATAGGCCACCGCGAGGCGACCGATCAGCCGGGCGTCCCGCAACAGGGTCTGCGCCCAGACCTCGTCGTCCAGATGGACCAGCGGATAGAACAGGCCCTGGGCCTTCACCGCGCCGGGGCGGCGCGCGTTGGCCTCGGCGGCCACGGTGGCCGCCAGATAGGCGCCGGCGCTGTCGCCGGCCACGGCCAGGCGATCGGGATCGACGCCCAGTTCGTCCGCCTGGTCCAGCAGCCAGGCCAGCGCCGCCCGGGCGTCGTCGACCTGCGAAGGGAAGGGGTGTTCGGGCGCCAGGCCGTACGCGGCCGACACCACGCGGACGCCGGCGGCGTCGGCCAGGCGCTGGCAGAGGGCGTCGTGGGTCTCGATGTCGGAGATCACGAAGCCGCCGCCGTGGAAGAACAGGATCGCTGGCCCGACGGCGGGGGCCTGCATCGGCACGTAGAGCCGGGCGGCGCGTCGGCCGTTGGTGGCGGGATAGTCGAGATTGCGGATCTGGGCCAGGCGAGGAAGTCGGCGGTCGCGATGGGCGATGGCGAAACGCACGGCGCGGCGGACCCGCTCGAGCCCGAAGCGATGGGCGCCCGCCACCCGTTCGGCGAAGACGCTGGTCAGGGGCGCGTTCATCGGTCTTCCACCTTGGCCGTTCGAACGCGAGAAGGCTTATCCGGCCGGGGTTCGGCTGTCCATGACGGGCTTTCGGCTCGCGCCGGTCGGACGGAACGCGACTCAGGGAGATCGACTCACAAGCGGTCACGGGCGCGGAGGGCTTCGACTTTTCGCCCGTCGCGCGAACCCCCGCGCTCAGGGTTTGGGCAGCTGTGTTCCGGTTGCCCGCTTTGCGCACAACCAGGCGTTCTTCGAAGCTTCAGCGTGAGACGCGGCGGTCTTGCCCTTGATCGGCCGCCCCGGCGCACTAGTTATCAACCCGTGGAGCCGCCCTTGGCGCTCCTGCCCTTCCTGGGCGTTTCCTCCCTAATGACTGCCCGGCCTTCGCGCCGGGCATTTTTTTGTCCTGTGCGGCCGCACGTTCCGACGGCCGGGAAACACATCGCAACATGGCGACAACATCGCGATGGGACGGTCCCTGCGACCGCCTTCGGTCGCCACGTCTGGGAGGACAAGACGCAGATGACTTTCGCCAAACTATTCGGAACCGCCGCCCTGGCCGCCGCCGCCCTGAGCCTGACCGTCGCGGCTCCCGCCTCCGCGCGGGATTCACATCACCGCCACGAGCACAAGGTCTGCAAGTGGGAGCGCCATCACGGCCACAAGCAGAAGGTCTGCCGCTGGGTGCACAACTAGCCCAAACGGTGGTCCGGGCGGGGCGGGCGCCCGGACATCCTCCACGGACCACAGTTTGATCGACGCGCCCGCGCGCGCGCCGTAAGCTCGGACTTCAAGAGACCCGATCGTCGGCGACCCGGCGATCCCAGTGGAGACCGAGTATGGACAAGGCCGAAATCAATCGCGTCGTCGAGCGACACAAGGCCGAACAGGAGGCGCTCGACCAGCGCCTGGAGGCCCTGCGCAGCGGCAAGCTGCAGGTCGGCTCGCGCACGGACGACGGCGCGGTGCAGGACGAGACCCACGTCCACATCAGCGAACTGGAGCGGCTGCGTCAGTGGCTCGCCGAGAACGTCGCGCGCTACGAGGCGTTGCTGGGCGCCTAGGCCCGGGATCTGTCAGGCCTGGGGCGCGTCGTTCCTCAGGCCCTGCAGCCCCATCACGCCGATGGCGGCCATGAGCCGGTCGACCGTCACGCCCTCGACGGTCGGGACCCACTTGGCCAGCCAGATCAGCATGCCCAGCAGCAGCTGGACCACCAGGGACGACTCGCACGGCGTGATCGACCCATCCGCCATGCCGTCCTGGATGATCCGTTCCAGGCGGCGGGTCAGGTGCTCGCTGCAGGCGGCGATCGCGTCGCGCTGATCCTCGTCCAGATAGGACCGGTCGCCGAAATAGAGCAGGGGGCCGTTGCGGGCGGACTCTACCAAGAGTGCCCGCAGGAAGCGTTCCAGTCTTTCGAAACCGGCGCCGCCGTCCTGGTTGGTCTCGCTGAGGACCCGCTCGAACCGCTCCAGCGAACTCTGGTGGCAGGCGAAGACCAAGGCTTGCTTGTTGGGGAAATAGTAGTAGAGCGCCGCGTCGCGCAGATCGAGCGCCGCCGCGATCTCGGTCATGGTGGCCAGGGCGTAGCCCTTGACGTTGATGATCTCGGTGGCCGCCCGGAGGATGGCGTCCCGCTTCTTGGCCGATTTCGGGCTGTGCGACAGCGGTTTGTGACCGTCCGGCGTGGCCGTCACGGTCTCGTCTTCCCCGGTCAAGGTTGCGCGCTCCCCTGGTGTTCTCTTTACGGAACTTCCGCAGTGGTAGCGGTCTGACACCGCTTTGGGCAAGCACGCTGAAGAACGATGTTCTATTTCATCCTAAAATTTCTAACTTGCTCTAGAATATCTGGAGTGTACTAGAATCTGCCTTGGGACGTGAAAGCGCCGAAACAGGCGCTCGCGGCCCCGGGGGAAACTGAATGGCCGCGAACGCCGCGCAGGACCGAGTCTGCGTCCTCATCGAGGGCGACGTGTCGCGCGATGTCATCGCCGTACCGCTCAACCGAATCCGAAATCGCCGAGCCCCTCGTGTCCGCACGGGGCGGGCCGGTCCGCGTCGCGATTGCCTCGCACGCTGAAAACAAGAACAGATCCCAGGGAGAATAACGTGAAGAAGGTGCATTTCGTCGGCGCGTCGTTGCTGGCCCTGGCCGTGGCGGGGCCCGCCCTGGCCCAGGACCAGACGCCGCCCGCCAACGCCGCCGCGACCGTCGAGGAGATCATCGTCACGGCGACCAAGCGCGAGCAGACGCTGCAGGACGTGCCGATCTCGGTCGCGGTCACCGGCCAGAAGACCCTCGAGCGGGCCCAGATCCGCGACCTGATCGACCTGCAGTCAGTCGTGCCGTCCCTGAAGGTCCAGCAGTTCAACGCCGCCAGCCAGACGAACTTCGTCATCCGCGGCTTCGGCAACGGCAACGGCAATGACGGCATCGAAAGCTCGGTCGGCGTGTTCATCGACGGCGTCTACCGTTCGCGTTCGGCGGCGGCCCTGGACGACCTGCCCGAGGTCGAGCGCATCGAGGTGCTGCGCGGCCCGCAGTCGACCCTGTTCGGCAAGAACGTGTCGGCGGGCGCGATCAGCATCGTGACCAAGCAGCCGCAGTTCGAGTTCGGCGGCAAGGCCGAGGTCACCCTGGGCAATTACGACACGCGTCAGGTGAAGGCCACCGTCACGGGACCGCTGAGCGACACGGTAGCCGTGCGCCTGTCTGGCGGCATGAACGAGCGTGACGGCTACGCCACCAACCTCACCACCGGCAACGACGTCAACGACCGCGACCGCTGGTCGATCCGGGGCGACCTGCTGTGGGTCCCGACCGACCAGACCCAGGTCCGGATCATCGCCGACTACAACAAGATCACCGAAGTCTGCTGCGCGGTGAACTCGATCTACAACGGCCCGGCCACCCAGTTCATCGGCGCGCCTTCGCCTTTCGGCCTGGGCAAGCCGATCAGCGATCCGAACAAGATCTTCGACCGTGACGTGGTCTTCAACACCGACCCCTCCAACCGCCTGACCGGCAAGGGGATCTCGGGCCAGCTCGACCAGGACCTGGGCTTCGCGAAGCTGACGGCGATCACCGCCTATCGCGAACAGACCAGCGCCTCGTACCAGGACGTCGACTTCACCGGCGCCGACCTGGCCAACAAGGACGACGGCAACGACATCAAGACCTTCACCCAGGAACTGCGCCTGGCCTCCAGCAGTGACGGCCCGTTCAACTGGCTGATCGGCGGTTTCTACCAGGACGAGAAGCTGCAGACCGGCCGGACGATCAACTACGGCTCCGACATCCGCGCCTACGCCGAGGGCCTTAGCGGCCAGGTTCCGGCCGCCTTGCTGGCCGCCCTACCGGCGGGCATCCGCCCGGCGCTGACGGGCAAGTCCAATCTCTACGCCCTGGAGTTCCTGCAGAGCCTGGTGACGCCGTCGATCCATCCGGGCTCGACCTACTTCCAGGCCGGCCAGGGCATCGACGACGACTATTCGATGAAGCAGCGGTCCTATTCGCTGTTCGGCCAGGCCGACTACAAGATCACCGACAAGCTGACGATCACCGGCGGCCTGTCCTATCTGAACGACCGCAAGCGCGTGGTCTCGGACGTGGTGCTGCGTGACCCGTTCTCGGCCCTGAACCTGCAGAACGTTCCGCAGTTCACGGCCCTGGGCCTGCCGGCCAACCTCTACGGGGCCCTGGGCAGCCTGCAGTTCTACTACGGCAACACCACCAACCACGCGCCGGTCAACTTCCCCAACGCCAACGAGTCGGGCGAGCTGAAGGGCGACAAGGTCACCTACGCGGTCCGCGCCGCCTACGACTTCGGCTGGGTGAACGCCTATGTCAGCTATTCGACGGGCTGGAAGGCCGGGGCCTACAACCTGTCGTCCGACAGCCGGCCGCCGAACGCCAACGGCGTGGGCCGCACCGCCGCGCCCGAGGATGTCAGCGTCTACGAAGCGGGCCTGAAGGCCAACTTCCAGGGCGGCTACCTGAACCTCGCGATCTTCGACCAGTCGATCAAGGGCTTCCAGTCCAACGCCTATACCGGCATCGGCTACAGCCTGGTCAACGCCGGCGAGGAGTCGGTGAAGGGCTTCGAGGTCGACAGCGCCTACCGGCCGCTGGACTGGCTGTCGCTGACGGCGTCGGCGACCTATCTGGACCCGACCTACGACTCCTTCACCGGCGCAGCCTGCGTGAACTACGACACCGCCCGCTGCCCGGTGAATCCGGCCACCGGCCTGCGGCCCAACTTCCGCGACCTGACCGGCGACAAGCCGGCCGGGATCCCCAAGTGGACCGTATCGACCTCGGCCACCGTCTCGCACGACCTGGGCAAGGGCTACGCCGGCTATCTGCGCGTCGAGTACGACTACACCAGCAAGGTGCAGCTGAGCGAGACGACGCCGCCGGACGTCGGGACCTGGGGACAGAACATCGTCAACGCCAGCCTGGGCGTGACCGACGACGCGCACGGGCTGGAGCTGACCTTCTGGGGGCGCAACCTGACCGACGACGAGAGCCTGATCGCCACGTTCCCGACCGTGGCCCAGGACGGCAGCTACAGCGGCTATCCCACCCCACCGCGCACCTACGGCGTGACGCTGCGCAAGACCTTCTAGTCCTCCCCGGACACGAGCAGACTTCGCCGCCCGGTCCCTCGCGGATCGGGCGGTTTTCTTTTGGGCTGTCGGTGGGAGAAGGAGTGGTGCCGGATGCAGGGATCGAACCCGCGACCTTCGGTTTACAAAACCGCTGCACTACCGCTGTGCTAATCCGGCCCGCCGCTCGTCGAACGGGGCGTTCTCCTTAGCCGCATCGGCGGGGAGGGGGCAAGGGCGGCCGCGACGTGATCCATTGCCGCGTCATCAAAGCAAGCTAAGGTGCTTCCAAACAATCGTTTGGAGGGATGGATGCGGATTCGGCTGACGATGGCGGCGGCGATGGCGGCGATCGCCTTGGCCCCGATGACGGCGCACGCGGCGCCCAAGCCGGCGCCCGCCGCGATCCTGGCTCCCGCGACGCCCGAAGCCGAAGGCTTCTCGTCCGAACGCCTCAAGCGCCTGGACGGCTACATGCAGGGCCTGGTCGATCAGGGTCACCTGCCGGGCGCGATCACGCTGGTCGCGCGCCATGGCAAGGTCGTCAGCTACGAGACCTACGGCAAGAAGGCCATCGGCGGCGCGCCGATGACCAAGGACACGATCTTCCGGATCTATTCCCAGACCAAGCCGGTGACCGGCGTGGCGATGATGATGCTGTTCGAGGAGGGCAAGTGGCGGCTGGACGATCCGGTCACCAAGTTCGTGCCCGAGTTCGCCCATCTGCAGGTCTACAAGGGGCAGAACCCCGACGGGACCTTCATCACCGAGCCGGCGACGCGCGTGCCGACCATGCGCGAGATCATGAGCCACACCGGCGGTTTCGCCTATGGTCTGCGCACGGATCAACCGGTCGAGAAGGCCTATCGGGACAGCGGCCTGCTGGGTTCGAAGACCCAGGCCGAGTTCCTGGACAAGCTGGTCAAGCTGCCCCTGGCCAGCCAGCCGGGCACGGAATGGCGCTACAGCGTCTCGGTCGACATCCAGGGCCTGATCGTCGAGCGGCTGTCGGGCATGAGCCTGGCCGACTTCATGAAGAGCCGCATCTTCGATCCGCTGAAGATGACCGACACGGCCTTCTACGTCCCCGCGGCCAAGA
Organism: Caulobacter sp. CCG-8; assembly: GCF_037402475.1. Taxonomy (NCBI): domain Bacteria; kingdom Pseudomonadati; phylum Pseudomonadota; class Alphaproteobacteria; order Caulobacterales; family Caulobacteraceae; genus Caulobacter; species Caulobacter sp. CCG-8. Next base: position 297,788 of record NZ_JBBEUD010000001.1, on the reverse strand, counting down.
GCGATCGCCTGGCCGCGCTCTACATCCCCGATCCCAAGACCCGCAAGCTGGTCCCGGCCGACAACTTCATGGTGCTGGACGTCACCAAGCCGCCTGTGATCGCCTCGGGCGGCGGCGGCCTGGTCTCGACCACGGCCGACTACGCCCGCTTCGCCCAGATGCTGCTGAACGGCGGCGAGCTGGACGGCGCGCGCATCCTGTCGCCGGGCACGATCAAGCTGATGGCGTCCAACCATCTGAGCGACATCGTGATGGCCGCGCCCGACGCCTCGTTCTCGCCTGGCAAGGGCGTGGGCTTCGGCCTCGACTTCGCGGTGGTCACCGATCCGGCCCGGGACGGCACGCTGCAAGGCGAAGGGACCTACAGCTGGGGCGGGGCGGCCGGGACCTGGTTCTGGATCGACCCGAAGAACGACCTCTTCATGCTGGGGATGATCCACATCCTGGCCAAGGACATTGATCCGGCCCTGGCCAAGATCAGCGATGACGCCTCGACCCTCGTCTATCAGGCCCTGGTCGATCCGGCGAAATAGGCAGGCCCTCGAAGGCAACGAAAACAAAGCTTAGGGAGCCCGTCATGAAGGCCGCCGTCTATTACGAAACCGGTTCGCCGGAGGTGCTGAAGTACGAGGAGGTCGCCGATCCGCCCTGCTATCCGAGCGGGGTGGTGATCCGCGTCGAGGCGGTCAGCATCGAAGGCGGCGACACCCTCAACCGCGGCGGCGGTCCGATGGCGGGCAGCCCGCACATCGTCGGCTACCAGGCGGCCGGCGAGATCGTCGAGGTCGGGGCCGAGGTCACGCACCTGAAGGTCGGCCAGAAGGCGGTGACCGTGAACGCCTTCGGCTCGCACGCCGAGCTCCGCAGCGTGCCGGCCCGCAACGCCTGGCCGATCCCCGAAGGGTTAGACGTCCGGGAAGCCGCGGCGATCCCGGTGCCGTTCGGCACGGCGCACGAGTGCCTGTTCGGGGCCGGCCATCTGAAGTCCGGCGAGACCGTGCTGGTCCAGGCGGGAGCCGGGGCCGTGGGCGTGGCGGCGATCCAGCTGGCCAAGCGGGCCGGGGCGACGGTGCTGGCCACCGCCTCCAGCGACGAGCGCCTGGAACGCCTGAAGCCCTTTGGCCTGGATCACGGGATCAACTATCGCCGCGACGACGTGGTCGAGCAGGTGATGAAGCTGACCAAGGGCGCCGGCGTCGATCTGGTGGTCGATCCGGTCGGCGGCCAGACCCTCCAGGCCAGCATCCTGGCCCTGGGCTATCGTGGCCGGATCTCGCTGGTCGGCCAGGCGGGCCGCGAGCCGACTAAGGTGGACGTGTCGTCGCTGATGGGCGGCAACCGCAGCCTGACGGGCGTGTTCCTGGGCGCCGAGATCATGACCGACCGCGTGCACGACATGATCCAGACCCTGATCGACGAGGCCGCGCGCGGCGAGCTGAAGGTGCTGATCGACCGGACCTTCCCGCTGTCGGAGGCCGCCGCCGCCCACGCCTATATCGAGAGCCGCCAGGCCGTCGGCCGGGTGCTGTTGATCCCATGACCAATCGCGTCCTGGCCCATACCGGCGCCAAATATCCGATCGTCCAGGCCCCCATGGGCTGGATCGCCCGCTTTCCGCTGGCCAGCGCCGTCTCGCGGGCCGGCGGGCTGGGGATCATCGAGACCTCGTCCGGCGAGACCGAGACCTGCAAGGCCGAGATCCGCAAGATGGCCGACAGCGGCCTGCCGTTCGGGGTGAACCTGCCGATCCTGTTCCTGAAGGACGATGCCATGCTGCGCTTCGTCTGCGAGAGCGGCGTGAAGTTCGTCACCACCTCGGCCGGCAGCCCGGCCAAGTTCGTGGGCCCGCTGAAGGACGCCGGCATCGTCGTCTATCACGCCGTGCCCACGGTCGACGCGGCGGTCAAATGCGTCGAGGCCGGCGTCGACGGCCTGGTGGTGGAGGGCGCCGAGGGCGGGGGCTTCAAGAACCCCGAGGAGGTCTCGACCCTGGTGCTGCTGCAGGCCATCCGCGCCCGGGTGGACGTGCCGCTCATCGCCGCCGGCGGCATCTGCGACGGCCGAGGCATGGCCGCCGCCTTTGCCCTGGGCGCCGAGGCCGTGCAGATGGGCACCCGTTTCGTCAGCGCCGCCGAGAGCCCGGTCCACGCCAATTACAAGGCCGCGATCACCGGCTCCAAGGAGACCGGCACCTGGGTGCTGAACAAGAAGGCCAGCCCCTGCATCCGCGCGCTGAAGTCCGAGCGGACCCGTGAAATCCACGAAGCCGGCCTGATGCCGCCCGACGCGCTGAAGGGCATCCTCGGCGTCTATTTCGGCGGCGACATGGAGGCGGCGCCCGCCCTGGCGGGCCAGACCGTCGGCCTGATCGACGAGGTCAAGCCGGCCGCCCAGATCATCGACGAGACCGTCGCCCAGTTCTTCGACATCACCCAGCGGATGGGCGCGCTCGCCGCCGGCCGCAGCTTCTGAGAGACCGATCCCATGATGCAGAATCTGTTTTCCCTGAAGGGCCGCGTGGCCCTGGTCACCGGCGGCTCGCGCGGCATCGGCAAGATGATCGCCGAGGGTTTCCTGACCTACGGCGCGCGCCGCGTGTACGTCTCGGCCCGCAAGGCCGCCGCCTGCGACGCGACGGCCGAGGAGCTGTCGGCCCTGGGCGAGTGCATCTCGCTGCCGGCCGACGTCTCGACGCTGGAGGGCATCAACGGCCTGGTGGCGCGGATCGCCGAACGCGAGGACAAGCTGGACATCCTGGTCAACAACGCCGGCGCGGCCTGGGGCGCGGCGTTCGACGAGTTCCCCGAGAGCGGCTGGGACAAGGTCGTGGACCTGAACATGAAGACGCCGTTCTTCCTGACCCAGGCCCTGATCGGCCACCTGCGGGCGGCGGGCAAGGAGCACGTGGCCAAGGTGATCAACATCGCCTCGATCGACGGCCAGTCGGTGGCCCGCGAGGAGACCTATCCGTATGGCGCGTCCAAGGCGGGCCTGCTGCACATGACCAAGCGCATGGCCCTGCGGCTGGCGCCCGACAACATCGCCGTCAGCTGCATCGCCCCGGGGGCGTTCGCCTCCGACATGAACCGGGTCGCCCGCGACCATGCCGAGGCGGTGTCGAAGGCCATTCCGGCGGGCCGGATCGGCACGACCGAGGACATGGCGGGGACGGCGATCTTCCTGGCCTCGCGGGCCGGGGACTATGTGACGGGCTCGGCCGTCACCGTGGACGGCGGGGTGTCGTTCGCGCGCTAGGGCGCTCAGGGCTTGCCCGGGCTGGGGAAGCCGCCCAGCTCGGCGGGTTCGGCGTCGCTGAGCTCGACCCCGGCGTTGGAGCCGCAGCCGACCGGCTTGGGCGGACGCGCGCCGCGCTCGCGGGCCGACATCAGGGCCCAGCCGCCGGGCTTGAGGATCTCCAGCGGCGAGAAGCGCGCCTTGTAGGCCATCTTCTCGCTGCCCGGCACCCAGTAGCCCAGATAGACGTAGGGCAGGGCGTTCAGCTGGGCCTGCAGGATGTGGTCCAGGATGATGAACGAGCCCAGGCTGCGCTTGGTCAGGCTGGGGTCGTAGAAGCTGTAGACCAGCGACAGGCCGTCGGCGAGCACGTCGACCAGCACGCAGGCGATCAGGTCGCCCGGGCCGCGGTCCTTCGAGCGCAGGCGGTATTCGATCAGGTGGGTGCGGACCGCCGTGTCCTCGACCATGGCCACGTAGTCGGGCCAGGTCATCTCGGCCATGCCGCCGTCGGCGTGGCGGGTCAGCAGGTAGCGGCGCAGCAGTTCGAACTGCTCGAGCGTGGCCTCGGCCTCGACCAGGTGGCGTTCCAGGTCGGCGTTGCGGGTCAGGACCTTGCGTTCCGAACGCGAGAAGACGTAGTCGCCGGCCGGGGCGCGCGCCGACTGGCAGGCGCGGCAGGTCTCGCAGGCGGGGCGGTAGGCGATGTTCTGCGAGCGGCGGAAGCCGACCTGGGTCAGGCTGTCATTGACCGTCGGACCGTCGGACAGCGGCAGGTGGGCGAACACCTTCCGTTCCTCGCGGCCGGGCAGATAGGGGCAAGGCGTGGGCGCCGTGAGGAAGAAGCGCAGCTGTCGCGTCGGAAAATGCTGCGTCACGGAAAGCGCCCGATCCCTCTAGTGGCCTGGAGCCTGAGGGCAGGCTCCATTTTTAACACTTAGAGCGTGGCAGGCGCCGAAACCGGCAACCACTTTCGGCTGCCACGCTCTAACCCGCGTAACCGGGCTGAAACACGATTAGGCGGCATCCGCGACGGTTGCGCAAGCTGTGCAGCACGCTTGAGCGTCATCACTTCACGGGACGCCTCAGAGCCCATCGGGAAGCACCGGCTTTTCGCGCAGGAGCACGATGGAGATGCGGCGGTTGCCGGGCAGGGTGGGATCGTCCGCGTACAGCGGCTCGGAATTGGCCTTGCCCGAGACCTGGTAGATGCGGTCCTCGTCCACCCCGGCGCCGCGCAGGATCTGACGCGAGGCGTCGGCGCGGCCGGCCGACAGGGCCCAGTCGCTGTCGGCGCGCTTGCCGGCCGAACTGGCGCTGGTGTGGCCCGAGATGGTGATGCGGTTGGGCAGCTGGTTGATCACCTTGGCCACCGCGCGCAACAGGATGCGGGCCCGGTCGTTCGGGTCGCGCGAGTTCTCCTTGAACATCGAGCGGCCGTCCTGGTCGACCAGCTGGATGCGCAGGCCTTCCGGGGTCTGGTCGATGAGGATCTGCTTGGACAGCTCGGCCAGTTCCGGCATCTCCTGCAGCGACTGGCGCAGCGACTGGGCGGCCGAGGCGAAACTGTCCTGCTCCTTCTTGGCCAGAGCGTCGCGCAGGGCCTGCTCGCTGGCCGAGTCGAGATTGGCCGAGGCGGTGCTCTGGCCGTCCTTGTCGGTTTCCTTGGGGGCTTCGGGGGCCATCTGCTGGATGACCGACATCTTGCCGTCGGCCTTGGCGCCGTCGTCGCCCAGCGAGGTGCCGCCCAGGATGCCGCCCGAGCCGCTGGTGCTGGACGAGATCGAGGCCGGCGCGAAATAGTCGGCGATGCCCTGTTTCTGCTCGGGGCTGGTCGTGTTCAGCAGCCACATCAGCAGGAAGAAGGCCATCATCGCGGTCACGAAGTCGGCATAGGCGACCTTCCAGGCGCCGCCATGGTGACCATGGCCGCCGCCCTTCTTGACCTTCTTGATGACGATGATCGGCTGGTCGCCGCTGACGGCCATTGCACTTAAGCCTGTTTAACCCTGTTCGAGCGAAGGTGAGGGGCGGACGTTAAAATGCCGTTGCGATCCGGCCCGCGAAGGGCGATGTCGGGCCTCTTCCAAGAGGAGTTTCCGACATGAAGACGGCGTTCATCGGCCTGGGCGTGATGGGTTTCCCGATGGCGGGCCATCTGAAGGCCGCCGGCCACGAGGTCACCGTCTTCAACCGCACGCCCGAAAAGGCCGCGCGCTGGGTCGAAAAGCACGGCGGCGCGTCCAAGCCGACGATCGCCGAGACGGTAGCGGGGGCCGAGCTGGTCTGCCTGTGCGTCGGCAACGACGACGACGTCCGCGGCGTGGTGGCGCAGGTGCTGCCGGCCATCGCGGAAGGCGGGGTGATCGTCGACCACACCACCACCTCGGCCACGGTGGCCCGCGAGATGGACGCCGCCGCCCGGGCCGTGGGCCGCTGGTTCGTCGACGCCCCGGTGTCGGGCGGCCAGGCGGGCGCCGAGAACGGCCAGCTGACGATCATGGCCGGCGGCGACGCGGACGCCTACGCTCGCGTCGAGCCCGTCCTGATGGCCTACGCCAAGGCCATCCGCCCGATGGGGCCCTCGGGCGCGGGCCAGCTGACCAAGATGTGCAACCAGATCGCCATCGCCGGCGTGGTCCAGGGCGTGGCCGAGGCCCTGCACTTCGCCAAGCGCGCCGGTCTGCCCACCGACGACGTCCTGGCGGCCATCTCCAAGGGCGCGGCCCAATCTTGGCAGATGGAGAACCGCTGGAAGACCATGTCGGAGGGCAAGTTCGACTTCGGCTTCGCGGTCGACTGGATGCGCAAGGACCTGGGGATCGCCCTGGCCGAGGCGGGCGTGAACGGGGCCAGGCTGGAGGCCACGGCGATGATCGACGGCTTCTACGGCGAGGTTCAGGCGATGGGCGGGAACCGTTGGGACACCTCCAGTCTGGTGGCGCGGTTGGAGAAGTAGGGGGGTTTTCTGCTCCTCGATGCGGCGCCCACTTGCCCCCTACGGACCGCTTCGCGGTCATAGGGGGAAGAGCCCTCCGGCTGGCGCGGCGCGAAGGCTCCGCCCCCTACGGGGGCGGACAGGCGGCGAAGCCGCCAGGTGGGGGCAAGTGAGTGAGCCACGGCTTTTCGGCCTCACGCCTTCGCTGTGAGTTGGAAAGGGACGCGGAGCGCCGGACACCGTCCGGAAGAAATTAGAGAATACCGTTTCGACGAAGACCGATCGCTCCGCGCGGTCGTTATCCGGAAGCGCGACGGCGCCGAGTTCTATTGGAACCTCGCCGCCTTGAAGCCTCCGGCGGGCGGGCTGGAGCAACGATCCCCAGTCCCGGACCGCGAGCGTCTCACCGCTCGCCTGCTGCTCAACCGGCCCCCATCCAACGCTGTATCCGTGTTCCGAGCCCAGCCGGCACCAGATGGATGGGGTTTGATCCTTTCGGACCGCCGAAGGAGCTTCCCGCTCGATCGCCCCCCGCCGCCGCATCGGTCGCTGGCCATGCGCCCTTTCCCGCGTCGAGGTGGAGCCATTATGCGGCCGCCGGGAAACCCTGCGGGGAATAACGATTAGCGCCGCGATATCAGCGGGTTGTCCGCCGCGGTGACGGGGACACGCACTCGCACGTGTCCCCAACCGCTTGGCTCGGTGCGAAACCTGGGGACACACCCAAGGACATGTCCCCGTCGGTGACCTACCGCCCCTCGATCCACAGGTTCAGCGGCTGCTTCTCCTCGCGGCGGACCAGGATGGCGTGGCCGATCGCGAACACCACGATCCCGATGATCAGGCCGCCCCAGAAGCCGGCGGGGCTGGCGAACCACAGGGTCAGGGTCGAGATGGTGGTGGCCAGGCCCAGCATGCACCATCGCAGGAGGATGCTGAATCCGTGATAGGTCTGCTCGTGGGCGAGCAGTTCGGGTTTTCCGGTGTCGTTGAAATCGGCGTCCATGCGTCACCTCCGCTTGTCGTTGAGGTTCGGACCGGGCCGTCGTACGCGGCCTCGGGCCGAACACTAGGAACACCCTAAGCCCGTTCCCGGTTTCGCGCGAGGGCGGTTGCGGCGGGTCGAAGCGTCGCCATATCCAACCGATGGGAACCTTGCAGGCCACGCTCGTCCTGACCGCCTTCGGCGCCGCCGTGATCCTGCTCTGCGTCTGGGGCGTCCTGGCGCTGCGTCGCTCCAAGCGGTCGCTGGCCCCGGTGGCGGGCATGCTGATGCTGCTGGGCGCCTTCTTCAGCGCCGATCCGCCGCCGCCCCCGAGGTCGGAGACGATCGCCCGGGACGACGCCGACGAGGACGCCGCGGGCGATCCCGACGAACTGGAAGACTAGCGGAGCGCGGTTTCACCGCCGGATTATTGCTTTTTGATCCGCTCATCCCGGCGAACGCCGGGATGAGCGGGTGGAAGGAATGATGATGGCCGAGAGGTGTGAGCGCCGCACTAGGCCGCCAGCCGCGCCAGCACCACCCGCATCAGCGGGGCCAGCACGATGTCGCCCGGCGCGGCCGGGTCGATCCAGGCCAGCTCCTCGATCTCGGCCCGGGCGGCGATCTCGCCCTCGACCCTGGCCAGATACGTCGCCGCGCGCACCGTGAAGCCGGGCTCGTTGGCGGCCGGCGCCTCGAAGGCGCCCAGCAGGGTCGCCGAGACCAGTCGGGCGCCGATCTCCTCGCCCAGCTCGCGGGCCAGGGCGGTCAGGTCGTCCTCGCCGGGCTCGCGCTTGCCCCCCGGCTTCATGAAGATCGCCGTGCCGCGCTTGCGCACCACCAGCATGCGGCCGGCCTCGTCGCGGATCACGGCGGTGACGATGTCGATGCTGGGCTGGGTCATGCGGCCAGCTTAGCGACGGCGGCGAGTCGCGTCCTAGCCCAGCTTCTCAGCCGCCCAGGGCGCGAAATAGGTGATGATCCCGGCGGCGCCGGCGCGCTTGAAGGCGGTCAGGCTCTCCATCACGGCGCGGTCGTGGTCGATCCAGCCGTTCTGGGCGGCGGCCTTGATCATCGCGTACTCGCCCGACACCTGGAAGGCGTAGGTGGGCATGCGGAACTCGTCGACCAGGCGGCGCAGGATGTCGAGATAGGGCATGCCCGGCTTGACCATGACCATGTCGGCGCCCTCGGCGATGTCGAGCGCCACCTCGCGGAGGGCCTCCTCGGTGTTGGCCGGGTCCATCTGGTAGGTCTTCTTGTCGCCCTGGCCGGCGCTGAGCTTGGCCGAGCCGATGGCGTCGCGGTACGGGCCGTAGAAGGCCGAGGCGTACTTGGCGGCGTAGGACATGATCATCGTGTCCTGGAAGTTGGCGCCCTCCAGAGCCGCGCGCAGCTTGCCGATGCGGCCGTCCATCATGTCGGACGGGGCCAGGATGTCGGCGCCGGCCTCCGCCTGCATCAGGCCCTGTTCGATCAGGCGCTCGATCGTCGGGTCGTTGAGGATCCTGCCGCCCTCGACCACGCCGTCGTGGCCGTGGTCCGTGAAGGGGTCCAGGGCCACGTCGCACATGATGCCGACCTCGGGGGCGGCGTCCTTCATGGCCTTGACCGCGCGGGGGATCACGCCGTCCGGGTCGGACGCGATCGAGCCGGCGGCGTCCTTCCGCGACCCGTCGATGTGCGGGAAGATGGCGATGGCGGGGATGCCCAGATCGCGGGCCCGCACGGCGGCCTTGGCGGCCTCCTTGACCGACAGGCGCTCGACGCCCGGCATCGAGGCGACCGGGACCACGCCTTCGCCCTCGTGCACCACCATCGACCAGATCAGGTCGGACGGCTCCAGCGTGGTCTCGCGGACCAGGCGGCGGGTCCAGTCGGCCTGACGCAGGCGGCGCAGGCGGGTGGCGGGGTAGGGGGCGAGCGGGGGCGTGGTCATGGGGCGAGGTTTCGCGCGCCAGGTGGCGCGAGGCAAGGCGGTTGGTTGCTTAAGGGCGCTTGCCCCGCCCCGCGATCTCGCCAATGGTCGCGCCAGGGCTGAATCGAAGAGGCGGACCATGAAGCGGTTTGTGTTGGCGATGGCGTTCCTGGCGACCTCCCTTTTCGCGACCTCCTTTTTCGCAACGGCGGCCCTGGCGCGACAGGCGCCCCCGGCCAGCTACTACGACGTCAAGGCGCCCGACGCCTGGTCGGGCGGGGTGAAGATGGTCGACATCGACACCCCCTCGGGCAAGTTCCGGGTCTGGACCAAGCGGGTCGGCTCCAACCCGAAGCTGAAGGTGCTGCTGTTGCACGGCGGCCCGGGCGCGACGCACGACTATTTCGAGCCCTTCGACAGCTACTTCCCGGCCCAGGGCATCGAGTACATCTATTACGACCAGCTGGGTTCGGGGCGCTCGGACAAGCCCACCGACACCAAGCTGTGGACCATCGACCGCTTCGTCGATGAGGTGGAGCAGGTGCGCAAGGCGCTGAACCTGGGTCCGGAGAACTTCTGCGTGCTGGGCCACAGCTGGGGCGGCGTGCTGGCGATCGAGTACGCGCTGAAACACCAGGCCAACCTCAAGTGCGTGGTCATCTCGAACATGATGGCCTCGATCCCGGCCTACAACGATTACGCCGAGAAGGTGCTGATGCCGGAGATGGACCAGGCCCAGCTGGCCAAGGTCAAGGCGCTGGAGGCGGCGGGCAAGACGTCGGACCCGGATTACATGGGCACGCTGATCCCGATGCACTACGAGAAGCACATCCTGCGCCGTCCGGCCGACCAGTGGCCCGAGCCCGTGACCTATGCGTTCGGCCAGTTGAACGGCGAGCTCTACACCCTGATCCAGGGACCCAGCGAGCTGGGCGCCAGCGGTCTGCTGGAAAAGTGGGACCGCTTCGACGACCTGAAGCGGATCACCGTGCCGACCCTGGTGATCGGGGCCCGGTACGACACCATGGACCCGGCCTATATGGAGAAGATGTCCAAGCAACTGCCCAAGGGCCAATACCTGTACCTGGCCAACGGCAGCCACCTGGCGATGTACGACGACCAGGCGAATTACTTCGCCGGGCTGACCGCGTTCCTCAGGAAGCAGGAATAGCCGGGCTTACGGCGCGTAGCTGGCGGGGCCGTCGTTCTTGGCGGTGACGGCGTCGATGCGGTGCCAGGTCTGCGACTTGCACAGCAGGCCGCCCAGGACGCAGCCCTTGGCCTTCATGGTGCGGGCGTCGACGAACTCGGCGGTGCCGGTCAGGGTGACCTTCAGCGTCGGCACATAGACCTTGCCGCGCATGCTGCCGTGGCCGGTGGGCTCGAAGTCGCGCAGCAGCTGCTTGCCGACCAGGGTGTCCAGGCCGCTCTTGCGGGCGTCGGCTTCGGCCTTGGGGCTGGCGTAGACCACCGTGCCGCAGGTGCTGGACCCGCAGCTCTTGATCGCGACCCGGACATTGTCCTTGGGACCCGTCCAGACGCCCAGGTCGGCCGCCTGGACAGACGACACGCTGACAAGCGCCGCGACCGCGGCGAAAACGGCAGTGAACTTACGCATGACAGAAAGACGACGCCTCCGATAACCGCGATTTATACCGAGGACGCGGCGGTTCAAGGGCGGTGCGACATTTGGTTCCCGCTTTTCTCGCGGTGCGACATTCAAAGTCACCGAGTGAGATATGATTGACACAGTCGCCCGGGCGCGGCACGTCAGCGGCCAAGAAGGCGAGGGGATCACTCTGCCCCACTTGGGAGGATTTCGCGCATGGATTTCGCGCTCAACGACGATCAACGCGCCATCCAGGACATGGCCTCGGGCTTCGCGGCGGAACGCCTTGCCCCGCATTCCGCCGAGTGGGACGAGAAGAAGCACTTTCCGGTCGACGTGCTGCGCGAGGCGGCGGGCCTGGGCTTCGCCGGCATCTACGTCCAGGACGACGTCGGCGGCAGCGGGCTGTCGCGCCTGGACGCCTCGATCATCTTCGAGGCCCTCAGCTATGGCGACGTGCCCACGGCGGCCTATCTGACGATCCACAACATGGCCTCGTGGATGATCGACCGGTTCGGCTCGGACGAGCTGCGCAACCGGTACCTGCCGCGCCTGACCACCATGGAGCTGATCGCCAGCTACTGCCTGACCGAGCCGGGCTCGGGCTCGGACGCGGCGGCCATGCGCACCACGGCCAGGCTGGACGGCGACCACTACGTGCTGAACGGCGGCAAGGCCTTCATCTCGGGCGGCGGCGTCTCGGACGTCTATGTCGTCATGGCGCGGACCGGGGGCGAGGGCGCCAAGGGCGTCTCGGCCTTCGTGGTCGAGAAGGGGACGCCGGGGCTCAGCTTCGGGGCCAACGAGCGCAAGATGGGCTGGAATTCGCAGCCGACGGCGGCCGTGAACTTCGACGACTGCCGCGTGCCGGTCGCCAACCGCATCGGCGGGGAGGGCGAGGGCTTCCGCTTCGCCATGATGGGCCTGGACGGCGGGCGGCTGAACATCGCCTCGTGCTCGCTGGGCGGCGCGGCCTTCGCCCTGGACACCGCCAAGGCCTATCTCGAGAGCCGCAAGCAGTTCGGCAAGCCGCTGAAGGACTTCCAGGCCCTGCAGTTCAAGCTGGCCGACATGGCCACCGAGCTGGAGGCCGCCCGCCTGATGGTGCGCCGCGCCGCCCACGCGCTGGACAACAAGGATCCCCAGGCCACCAAGCTGTGCGCCATGGCCAAGCGCTTCGCCACCGACGCCGGCTTCCAGGTGGCCAACGACGCCTTGCAGCTGCACGGCGGCTACGGCTACCTGCAGGACTATCCGCTGGAGCGCATCGTCCGCGACCTGCGGGTGCACCAGATCCTGGAAGGGACTAACGAGATCATGCGCGTCATCATCGCCCGCGAGATGTTCCGCCAGTGAGCGAGGAGGAGCCGCCGGAGTTCGACGAGGAGGACGGTCCGCCTCTAGAGGCCGGCGTCGCCTGCGAGCGCACCTACCAAATCCTGTTGGATGGCGTGGCGAAACCGCTCCTCTGCCGTTGGTTCGTACCCGAGCCTTGGGGTTCGAGCTGGCTGTGCCGCATCACGATCACGATGGTGGACGGACGGGTTCGGCGCCTGAAGACGGGCGGGGTCGATTCAACCCAGGCGCTGATCCTGGCTCTGCAGCGGGTCTCAGCGGAACTCCTGGACGGGGACGTACCGGCCTATTGATTCGATGAAGACGACGATCTCGGCCTGCCTTACATGGACCTCGTCGCGGATGACGTCGCCGCTCGCAAAGCCAGGTTCGAGGCCAAATGATCTATCTCTGCCGCCACGGTCAGACGTTCCACAACCGGGAAGGCCGCATGCAGGGCCAGACTGAGTCCGACCTCACCCCGCTGGGCCGCGCCCAGGCCGGGGCGATGGGCGAGCTGCTGGCCTCGCTGATCGAGCGGCCGGCCGAGTGGCGTATCGTCGCCAGCCCGCTGCGCCGGGCGCGCGACACCGCCGAGACGATCGCCGCCCGCCTGGGCCTGCCGGTCGCGTTCGAGGACCGCCTGATGGAGGTCAGCGTCGGCGACTGGTCCAACCGCCTGCGCGACGACGTGAAACGCGAGAACCCGGCCCTGCTGTCCGACCCGGAGTGGGCGTTCAGGTCGCCGGGCGGCGAGACCTATGACGACATCATGGGCCGCGTCTCCGGCTGGCTGGCCGAGCAGCCGCCCGAGCCCGAGCGCAGGCTGATCGTGGTCAGCCACGGCATCGCCGGCTGGATGCTGCGCGGCGCCTACGCCGGCCTGCCGCGCGAAGAGGTCGTCGCCCTGGACACGCCGCAGAACGCCATCTTCCGCCTGAGCGGCGGCGCGATCGAGCGCCTCGCCTGCGACCCCGTCGCCGAACCCGCCTAGAGTCACGGACCGCCATGAACGACCAGCCCGAAGTCCTTGTCCGTGTTGAGAAAAACGTCGGGCGCATCACGCTGAACCGGCCCCAGGCGCTGCACGCCCTGACCCAGAACATGTGCGAGCTGATGATCGCCGCCCTGCTGGACTGGCAGGACGATCCGGAGGTCTACATGGTCATGATCGACCATGCGGGCGAGCGCGGCTTCTGCGCCGGCGGCGATATCCGCATGCTGGCCCACAGTGGCGCGGGCGACGCGGTCGAGGCGCGGGCCTTCTTCCACACCGAGTACCAGCTGAACCACCTGCTGTTCACCTACGACACGCCCGTGGTCGCCATCCTCGACGGTGTGGTGATGGGCGGCGGGGTCGGGATCTCGATGCCGGCCCACTTCCGGATCGCCACCGAGCGCACGACCTTCGCCATGCCCGAGACCGGCATCGGCCTGTTCCCGGACGTCGGCGGCGGTTGGTACCTGCCGCGCCTGCCGGGCAAGGCGGGGCTGTGGTTGGCCCTGACCGGGGCGCGGATCAAGGGCGCGGACTGCATGCGCCTGGGCGTCGCCACCCATTTCGTCGAGTTCGGCGCCGTCGAGGGCCTGAAGAAGGCCATCGTCGCCGACCCGCGCCGCATTGAAGAGACGCTGAAGAAGTACCGCGCCGACGCCGGCAAGGCCTCGCTGGTCGGCTTCGAGCAGGACCTCAACCGCCTGTTCGTCGGCGACAGCGTCGAGCAGATCTTCGAATTCCTGGAGGCCGACAGCAGCGACTGGGGCAAGGCCCAGCTGGAGGTCATGAAGACCAAGTCGCCCCAGACCCTGAAGGTGGCCTTCCGCCAGCTGGAGGCCGGGGCGGCGATGACCGACTTCGCCCACAACATGGCCATGGAGTACCGGATCGGCTCGCGCGTCGTGCGCCGCCACGATTTCATCGAGGGCGTCCGGGCCGTGATCATCGACAAGGACAATGCGCCCCGCTGGGACCCGGCCACGCTTGAAGACGTCACCGACGCCATGCTGGATGATATTTTCGCGCCGCTGCCCAGCGATCAGGAATGGTCGCCGCTGACGTAGCGTGAATGCTGCGCTAGCTTGGGGGCAATCAAGAAGACGTCGTCGGAAGGAATACCATGCGTAAGCCGTTACTCAGCCTCGTCGCCGTGCTCGCCCTCGCGGGCTGCGCCACGACTCCCATGGGTCCGATGGCGCCGCCGCCGCCTCCGCCCGCCGACGCGCCCGCCGCGATCCCGGCCAACATCGCCGCGGCCCTGTCCGACCCGAACCGTCCGGCCGCCGACATGGTCCGCGACGAGAACCGCCTGCCGGGCCAGACCCTGTCGTTCGCCGGCGTCAAGCCGGGCGCCAAGGTGGCCGACCTGATCCCGGGCGGCGGCTACTTCACCCGCATCCTGTCCAAGGCCGTGGGGCCCAAGGGCCACGTCTACGCCTATGTGCCCGACGAACTGACCAAGCTGGCCAAGCGCGAGCCGGCCGTGAAGGCCATCGCCGCCGATCCGGCCTACAAGAACGTGTCGGTGATCCTCAACACCCTGCCCAACTTCGCCGCGCCGGAGAAGCTGGACCTGGTGTTCACGGCCCAGAACTACCACGACATGCACGACAAGTTCATGGGCCCGGCCGACCTGTCGGTGGTCAACCGCCAGGTCTTCAAGGCCCTGAAGCCGGGCGGCGTCTACCTGGTGCTGGACCACTCGGCCGAGCCCGGCTCGGGCCTGCGCGACACCGAGACCCTGCACCGGATCGACGCCGAGGCCGTCAAGCAGGAGGTCACCGCCGCCGGCTTCATCTTCGAGGGCGAAAGCCGCGTGCTGCGCGACCCGTCCGACACCCGCAAGCTCAGCGTCTTCGACCCGTCGATCCGCGGCAAGACCGACCAGTTCATCTACAAGTTCCGCAAGCCGGCCGGGGCGCGATGAGCAAACCCTCCTGGCGGCGCGGCGCGAGGATTGTCGCGCTGCTGGGAGGCGCCCTCGCGCTGACGATCCTGACCCAGGTCGGGGGCGTGGCGCTGCTCCTGACGGCCTGGCTGGCCCGCCTGCGTCGCTGGCCGGTCTGGCTGTCGGTTCTGGGGTTCGTCGCGGTCTACGGCGTGGTCAGCTTCGTGGTCGTCCCCCCGCTGGCCGAGATCGGCGGCCGCGTGCGGCTGTCCTGCGTGGCGGGACCCGGTCGCCCCTACGCGGCGGTCAATCCGGGGCTCTGCGTCCTCAACAGGAACTATGCGACCCCCGAGACCGACGCGCTGGTCGCGGCCCTGGCGACCCATATGGCGGATCGCTATCCGGGCACGATCACGCGCTTCCTCGACGCCGGCTTTCCGTTCTTCGACGGCTTTCCGCTGATGCCGCACCTGTCCCATCGCGACGGGCGCAAGGTGGACCTGGCCTACTACTATCGCGAGGCGGACGGGCGGCGGGTGCTGGACGGCGCGGCCGGCCCGATCGGCTATTGGGCGTATGAGGCGCCGGGCGCCGACGAGGCGCGGCCCTGCGCCCACGCCAAGCAGCCGAACCTGCGCTGGGATTTCGCGGCGCTGCAGTCGCGGGTGACCCGCCGGGCCGACCCCGAACGGATGAGCGCCGCCCTGGCCTGGCTGACCACCGAGGGGCGCGCCCATGGCCTTCGCAAGGTCTTGATCGAACCCCATCTGAAGCAGCGATGGGCTCCGGGTGTGGACATGGTCCGCTTCCAGGGCTGTCGGGCGGCGCGCCACGACGACCACCTGCATCTCGAACTGTCGAAATAACGAAAAGGCCGAATGGCCGAGCGTAACCGGAGGAGACCTCACATGACCCGCATCGCCTTCATCGGCCTGGGCAACATGGGCGGCGGCATGGCCGCCAACCAGGCCAAGGCCCAGCACCACGTCAGCGCCTTCGACCTGTCGGCGGCGGCGCTTGAGAAGGCCGTGGCGGCCGGCTGCCACGCGGCGGGATCCGTGGCCGAGGCGGTCAAGGACGCCGAGGTCGTGATCACCATGCTGCCCGCCGGGCCGCACGTGCGCGGCGTCTATGGCGAGCAGGTCCTGGCCCATGCGCCCAAATCGGCCCTGCTGATCGACTGCTCCACCATCGACGTCGACAGCGCCCGGGCCGTGGCGGGGCAGGCGAGGGCGGCGGGCTTCCGCTTCGCCGACGCGCCCGTCTCCGGCGGGATCATGGCCGCCGAGGCCGGGACCCTGGCCTTCATGGTCGGCTGCGACGCGGCCGATTTCGCGCAGGTCGAGGCGGCGCTGGCCCCGATGTCGCGGGTGACCATCCACGCGGGCGACCACGGGGCGGGGCAGGCGGCCAAGATCTGCAACAACATGCTGCTGGGAATCTCGATGCTGGGGACCTGCGAGGCCTTCGCCCTGGCCGAGAAGCTGGGCCTGGCCGCCGACCGGTTCTTCGAGATCGCCAGCAAGTCGTCGGGCCAGTGCTGGTCGGTCTCGACCTACTGTCCGGTCCCGGGCGTGGGGCCCTCGACCCCGGCCGATCGCGGCTACGAGGGCGGCTTCGCCACGGCCATGATGCTCAAGGACCTGAAGCTGGCCCAGGAGGCCGCCGCCAAGTCCGGCGCCTCAACCCCTATGGGCGCCCAGGCCGAGGCGCTGTACGCCCTCTTCGACGGCAACGGATTCGGCGGCAAGGACTTCTCGGCGGTGCTGCAACTTCTGCGCGGAAAAATTGCCGACCTTCATTGACACAGCCTTGGCGAGAGTTCTCTCTAGCGAAGCTGTCCGTTCGCGAAGGCGACGCGTCGATTGGCGTCATTTGTGACGGCCAATATCTATCGGTAGGTATACGCCCTTATGTGGACAGGGCGCGTCGCTGGTGCGAAAAGCCGAGCCTTGAGAAGGGACCGATAGGACTCGTCAAAGTCCGTCGGGTGAAGTGACCATGGACTACAAAGCCGCGTTCCAGACCGCTGTGGACCAGATCCGCGAAGAGGGCCGCTATCGGGTGTTCGCCGATGTGAAGCGCCATCGCGGCGCCTTCCCGCGAGCCACCTGGACCCGTCCGGACGGCGGCGAGAGCGAGATCGTGGTCTGGTGCTCGAACGACTATCTGGGCCAGGGCCAGAACCCCGTGGTGCTGGACGCCATGCACGCGGCGATCGACAACCACGGCTCGGGCTCGGGCGGCACGCGCAACATCTCGGGCACCAACCATCACCACGTCGAGCTGGAGGCCGAGCTGGCCGACCTGCACGGCAAGGAAGCGGCCCTGCTGTTCACCTCGGGCTACGTGTCCAACGAGGCCAGCCTGTCGGCGCTGCAGAAGATCCTGCCGGGCCTGATCATCTTCTCCGACGCCCAGAACCACGCCTCGATGATCGCCGGCATCCGCAACGGCGGCTGCCAGCGGCACATCTTCCGCCACAACGACCTGGCGCACCTCGAGGAACTGCTGATCGCCGCGCCGGCCGACGCGCCCAAGCTGATCGCGTTCGAAAGCGTCTATTCGATGGACGGCGACATCGCCGACATGGCCGGCACGGTGGCCCTGGCCAAGAAGTACGGCGCCATGACCTATCTGGACGAGGTCCACGCGGTCGGCATGTACGGTCCGCGCGGCGGCGGCGTCGCCGAGCGTGACGGCCTGATGGACCAGATCGACATCATCGAAGGCACCCTGGGCAAGGCGTTCGGGGTGATGGGCGGCTACATCACCGGCGACGCCGTGGTGATCGACGCCATCCGACTGGTCGCCTCGGGCTTCATCTTCACCACCTCGCTGCCGCCGGCCCTGACCGCCGGGGCCCTGGCCAGCGTGAAGTACCTGAAGCAGCACCCGGAGGTCCGCGAGGCCCACCAGGAGCGCGCCAAGACCCTGAAGGCGATGTTCAAGGCCGCCGGCCTGCCGGTGATGGAGAACGACAGCCACATCGTGCCGGTGCTGGTGGGCGACCCCGTGCACTGCAAGATGATCAGCGACATGCTGCTGGCCGACCACGGCGTCTATGTGCAGCCGATCAACTATCCGACCGTCCCGCGCGGCACCGAGCGCCTGCGCTTCACCCCCACGCCGTTCCACACCGACGACATGATGCGCAAGCTGGTCGTGGCGATGGAAAAGCTGTGGGCCCACTGCAACGTCGCCCGCATGGGCGGCCACGCGGCCTAGAGGAAACGCTTCTTCTTCGAATTCCGAACGGACCTACCGCCCCCGCATCTTGCCCTTGCCCAGTCCGATGGACTTGGCGAAGTCGGACCGACGCTCGGCGTAGGCCGGGGCCACCATCGGATAGTCCCCCGGCAACGACCATTTGCGCCGATATTCCTCGGGGCTCATGTCGTAGTGGGTGCGCAGGTAGCGCTTGAGCATCTTCAGGCGCTTGCCGTCTTCCAGACAGACGATGTAGTCGCGCTGCACCGAGCGCGAGACCGGCACCGCGGGCTTGGCGCGTTCGGCCGCCGGTTCGGACGAGGTCGATCCCAGGGCCGACAGCGCGCCGTGCACCGAGCGGATCAGGTCGGGGATCGCCGTGCGGGCCACGGTGTTCTGGGCGACGTAGGCGGCCACGATGCTGGCGCTGAGGCCCAGGATGTCGACGTCCTCGTCATTGGTCGCCGCCTCGCCGTACGCCGTCGCCATACCCGTTCCGCCCTGTCTGTCGATCTGTTTGAAAGTCGCCAAAACGCCCGGCGCGCCAGGTGGTCCTGGCGCCGGCGTCTGACCAACGCTTCGGCGCGCCGCGCGGTTCCCGGATTGATCACAGCGCGAAGGGCGGTAAAGAGAGCGCGACCGAACTCCGCCCGAGTCCTTTCCTCCAATCTCCCAGCCCCAGGAGAGCGTCCATGACCGCACCGGCCAACAACATCACCGCCGACAAGAGCGCCTTTTTCGGCGCCGATCTGGCCGCCGCCGACCGCGACATCTTCGACCGGATCGGGCTGGAGCTGAACCGCCAGCAGAACCAGATCGAGCTGATCGCGTCCGAGAACATCGTCTCGCGCGCCGTGCTGGAGGCCCAGGGCTCGATCCTGACCAACAAGTACGCCGAGGGCTATCCGGGCAAGCGCTACTACGGCGGCTGCGAATACGTGGACGAGATCGAGACCATCGCCATCGAGCGGGCCAAGGCCCTGTTCGGCGCCGGCTTCGCCAACGTCCAGCCGCACTCGGGCTCGCAGGCCAACCAGTCGGTGTTCATGGCCCTGCTGCAGCCGGGCGACACCTTCCTGGGCATGGACCTGGCCGCCGGCGGCCACCTGACCCACGGCTCGCCCGCCAACCAGTCGGGCAAGTGGTTCAAGCCGGTGTCCTACACCGTGCGCCAGCAGGACCAGCTGATCGACTACGACGCCGTCGAGGAGATCGCCAAGGCCGAGAAGCCCAAGCTGATCATCGCCGGCGGCAGCGCCTACAGCCGTCAGATCGACTTCGCCAAGTTCCGTGAGATCGCCGACAGCATCGGCGCCTATCTGATGGTCGACATGGCCCACTTCGCGGGCCTGGTGGCCGGCGGCGTGTTCCCCAGCCCGATCCCGCACGCCCACGTGGTCACCACCACCACCCACAAGACCCTGCGCGGCCCGCGCGGCGGCATGGTGCTGACCAACGACGAAGCCATCATCAAGAAGGTCAATTCGGCCGTGTTCCCCGGCCTGCAGGGCGGTCCGCTGGAGCACGTCATCGCCGCCAAGGCCGTGGCCTTCGGCGAGGCGCTGCAGCCGGCCTTCAAGGCCTACGCCCAGCAGGTGATCGACAACGCCAAGGCCCTGGCCGAGGCGCTGCAGGGGCAGGGCGTCAACATCGTCTCGGGCGGCACCGACAGCCACCTGATGCTGGTGGACCTGCGTCCCAAGGGCGTGACCGGCCGCGACGCCGAGCACAGCCTCGAGCGCGCCCACATGACCTGCAACAAGAACGGCGTGCCGTTCGACACCGCGCCGTTCACCGTGACCTCGGGCATCCGCCTGGGCACGCCGGCCGGCACCACCCGCGGCTTCGGCACGGCCGAGTTCACCCGCGTCGGCCAGCTGATCGGCGAGGTCGTCAACGGCCTGGCCGCCAACGGTCCCGCCGGCAACGAAGCGGTCGAGGCCAAGGTCCGCGAGGAAGTCCTGGCCTTGACGGCCCGGTTCCCGATCTACAACTAATAGGCCCCATCTTGGTCGGGAGGGCCTAGATCATGCGTTGCCCGTTCTGCGGCCACATGGAAAGCCAGGTGAAGGACAGCCGCCCGTCGGAAGACGGCGCGGCCATCCGCCGTCGCCGGCTGTGCCCCGAGTGCGGCGGCCGCTTCACCACCTTCGAGCGGGTGCAGCTGCGCGAGCTGACCATCGTCAAGCGCTCGGGCCGGCGCTCGCCGTTCGACCGCGAGAAGCTGGTGCGCTCGATCTCGCTGGCCATGCAGAAGCGTCCGGTCGATTCCGAGCGGATCGAGCGGATGGTCAACGGCATCGTCCGCCAGCTGGAGAGCCAGGGCGAGACCGAGCTGCCGTCGTCGGCGGTGGGCGAGATGGTGATGAAGGCGCTGAAGTCTCTCGATGACGTCGCCTACGTCCGCTACGCCTCGGTCTATCGCGATTTCCGGGAAACTAGCGATTTCGCAAAGTTTCTCGGGCAGGAAGGCCTGAGCGACGTCGCCGAAGACGAACTATAGGCGCATTCTACGATTCGGTTTTCGGCGGCCTAGTCGTCACTCTACACTCGGATTCGGCGGCGAAGCCGCCGAGCGGCTACGATTGGATTTGGCGACGGCGCCGTTTGGTGCGAAGTGAGCGGTCCCGTCGAGGAGAATTCTAAGGACTATGGTGGAAGACAAGATTCGCCTGCTGATCGTGGAGGCCCGGCGTTATTCGGGGCTTTCCGACGCCTTGCTGCAAGGCGCGGCGGCGGCGATCGACGCCCAGGGCGCCGATTACGACGTGATCACCGTGTCCGAGGCGATGCAGATCCCCGCCGCCATCGCCCTGGCCGAGGAGGCCGGTCACCGGCCCGTCGGCGTGCGCTATGACGGCTTCGTGGCGCTGGGCGTCATCATGCGGGGCGAGACCTACCACTCCGAGATCATGGCCAACGAGACCGCGCGCGGCCTCAACGACCTGTCGTTCGGCAAGCGCCTGGCCATCGGCTACGGCGTGGTCAATGTCGACGAGGAAGACCAGGCCTGGACCCGCTCGCGCGCCTCGGAAGGCGATCGCGGCGGCAAGGCCGCTCAACAATGCCTGGAGATCGTGGGCTTGAAGCGTCAGCTGCTGGGGCAAGGCCGATGAGCCGCGGCGACCGCATCCAGCCGCGCTCGGTGGCCCGCCTGGCCGCCGTCCAGGCCCTGTACCAGATGGAAGTCTCCGGCGTCGGCGTCGACGCCGTCGTGCGCGAGTTCTCCGAGCACCGCTTCGACCGCGACGTCGACGGCCCCGACGGCGATCGCCTGGCCCAGGCCGACGAGACCTTCTTCGCCGAGCTGGCCAAGGGCGTCGTCGCCCATCAGGCCGCGGTCGACCAGGCCATCGTCAAGCGCCTGGCCTCGGGCTGGAAGCTGGAGCGCCTGGACGCCACCGCCCGCGCGGTGCTGCGCTCGGGGGCCTACGAGCTGATGCATCGGCCCGATGTGCCGAAAGAGGTCGTGATCGACGAATATGTCGAGATCGCCAAATCCTTCTTCGAGGGACCGGAATCCGGTTTCATCAACGGCGCCCTGGACGCCATCGCGCGTGACGCCAGAAGCTGACGACGATTGGTTCGACGAGCCGACGGCGCAGGCGCCGGCGGTCGATGACGCATGGTTCGACGAGGCCGCGACGCCCGCCGCCGCGCCGCCCGTCGACGAATTCGGCCTGATCGAGCGGCTGCTGCGGCCGCTGACCCGCGGCGACCGCGCGGCCCTGGACCTGCTGGACGACGCGGCCGTGCTGCCCTCGCGCCCCGGCTACGACCTGGTGATCACCAAGGACGCCATGGTGGCCGGCGTGCACTTCCTGGCCGGCGAGGACCTGGACGTGGTGGCCAAGCGGCTGCTGCGCACCAACCTGTCGGACCTGGCCGGCAAGGGCGCCGTGCCCTACGGCTACTTCCTGGCGGTGGGCTGGCCCTCGGGCACCACCCTGACCGATCGCGAGACCTTCGCACGCGGCCTGGCCGAGGACGGCGCCCTCTACGACATCAGCCTGCTGGGCGGCGACACGGTCACCACCTCGGGCCCGATGGTGGTCTCGGCCACCTTCCTGGGCTGGGTGCCCAGCGGCGACGCCGTGCTGCGCAAGGGCGCGCGGGTCGGCGACCGCCTGATGGTCTCGGGCACGATCGGCGACGGCTGGCTGGGCCTGCTGGCCCACTGGGGCGAGGTCGAGGACCCCGACGGCGGCCTGGTGCGCCGCTATCGCCTGCCGCCGCCGCGCCTGGCCATCCGCGACGCCCTGCGCGCCTACGCCCGCGCCGCCGCCGACGTCTCCGACGGCCTGCTGGCCGATGCGGCCCACGTGGCCAAGGCCAGCGGCCTGCGGGTCAATGTCGATCTCGACCGCCTGCCGCTGTCGCCCGGCGCCCGCCACTGGCTGGGCGCCCAGCCGGAAGCCGGCGAGGCGCGGATGTCGCTGGCCTCGGGCGGCGACGACTACGAGATCGTCTGCGCCGTCGACCCCACCGACGTGGCCGCCTTCCAGGCCGCCGCCATGGCCGCCGGCGTCCCCGTGCGCGACATCGGCGAATTCGTGGAAGGCGAGGGGATCTGCGCCCTGTTCAAGGGCAAGGACATCACGCCCGAACGCCTGGGCTGGCTGCACGGCTAAGGCCGGTAGCAAAACCTCAAGCCTTCTCGGTTAACAGGCGGAGCATGACCCGCCCTATCGCCGCCTCCCGCCGCGCCTTCCTGACCGTCTCGCTGGCCCTGCTGGCGACGCCAGCGCTCGCGCGCTCGGCCAAGAAGGAGAAGAAGGGCGGCAAGGAAGGCGAAGGCGAGGAAGCGCCCGATCCGGTGATCAAGCTGCAGTCCATGGCCCTGCCGATCATCGCCAACGGCAAGCTGGTCAACTACGTCTTCGTGCAGATGACCATCACCCTCAAGGACGGCGTGCCGACCACGGTCTTCGACGAGAAGGAGCCGGTGCTGCGCGACGCCATCGTCCGCGAGGCCCACGCCAAGCCGTTCATCCGTCCCGACAGCTACGTCGCCCTCGACGAGGGACGCCTGAAGGCCTCGGTCCTGCGCCAGGCCAACGGCCTGATCGGGCCGGGCAAGGTGGCCCTGGTGACGGTGGTCAAGCAGACGCCGCGCAACTTCATCCCGCCGCCGCCCAAGCCCGGGGCACAGACCAAACCCGCGCCCAGCGCCGCGCCGGCCGGCGACCCGAACCTGGTCCCCTAGCCGCCACGGGGCGCCAAAGGGCCGTCCGGCGGCCTCCGCGCGGCCGCGAGCTCAAGTGAACGCCGTTCCCGCAACCGGTTGACACCCGCCGGTCAACTGGCACTGTCCTGCCCTTGGCGTCGCGACGGCGCCACAGGGAGCATCGAGGGGGCAAGAGGCCATAGGCCCGCCCGCCGTGTGCGGCCGGGGGCGGTCTCTTCGATCGTGATCCTGTCGGGGCGGCGAACCCTCTCGTGATTTGAAACGCGAAAGAGGGCGACTTACCGATGAGTTCTTGGCTTTACGTGGCCATAGGGGCCGGGCTGCTGGCGGTGCTGTACGGCGCCGTGCAGACGGCGTCTCTGATGCGGGCCTCGGCCGGCAATGCGAAGATGCAGGAGATCGCCGCGGCGATCCAGGAAGGGGCCCAGGCCTATCTGAACCGCCAGTACACGACGATCGCCATCGTCGGCGTGGTGGTCATCGCCCTGCTGGGCTTCTTCTTCAAGTCGTGGGAACAGCCGGTCGGCTTCGCCCTGGGCGCGATCCTGTCGGGCGCGGCCGGTTTCGCGGGCATGCTGATCTCGGTGCGCGCCAACGTCCGCACCGCCCAGGCCAGCTCCGAGAGCCTGGCCAAGGGCCTGTCGATGGCCTTCACCTCCGGCGCCGTGACCGGCATGCTGGTGGCGGGCTTCGCCCTGATCGGCGTGGCCGGCTACTTCGCCGTGCTGCTGCAGACGGGCCATGCGGGCACCGACCGCGTGGTGGTCGACTCGCTGGTCTCGCTGGGCTTCGGCGCCAGCCTGATCTCGATCTTCGCCCGTCTGGGCGGCGGCATCTTCACCAAGGGCGCCGACGTGGGCGGCGACCTTGTGGGCAAGGTCGAGGCCGGCATCCCCGAAGACGACCCCCGCAACGCCGCGACCATCGCCGACAACGTCGGCGACAATGTCGGCGACTGCGCCGGCATGGCCGCCGACCTGTTCGAGACCTATGCGGTGACCACGGTCGCCACCATGGTCCTGGCGGCGATCTTCTTCCGCGGCACCGAAGCGGTGAGCTCGATGATGCTGCTGCCGCTGGCCATCTGCGCGGTCTGCATCGTCACCTCGATCATCGGCTCGTTCGCCGTGCGCCTGGGCAAGAAGCAGAACATCATGGGCGCCCTCTACCAGGGCCTGATCGTCACCGGCGTGCTGTCGATCCCGGCCGTGGGCTGGGTGATCTTCCAGCTCGTGCCCGAGGCCGTCATGGTCGCCGGCAAGAGCGTCAGCGCGGGCGACCTGTTCCACTGCGGTCTGGTCGGCCTGGCCGTCACGGCGGCCATCGTGGTCATCACCGAGTACTACACCGGCACCAACTTCCGCCCGGTGAAGTCGGTGGCCCAGGCCTCGGTCTCGGGTCACGGCACCAACGTGATCCAGGGGCTGGCCATGTCGCTGGAATCCACGGCCCTGCCGGCCCTGACCATCATCATCGGCATCCTGGTGACCTATAACCTGGCGGGTCTGTTCGGCATCGCCATCGCCACCACCACCATGCTGTCCCTGGCCGGCTTCATCGTCGCCCTGGACGCCTTCGGCCCCGTCACCGACAACGCCGGCGGCATCGCCGAAATGGCCGGCCTGCCGGCGGAAGTCCGCGTCACCACCGACGCCCTGGACGCCGTGGGCAACACCACCAAGGCCGTGACCAAGGGCTACGCCATCGGTTCGGCCGGTCTGGGCGCCCTGGTGCTGTTCGCCGCCTATACCGAAGACCTGAAGTTCTTCTCGGCCCACGCCGAGGCGGGCGGCTTCTTCGACGGCATGGGCCCGGTGACCTTCGACCTGTCCAACCCCTATGTCGTGGTCGGCCTGCTGTTCGGGGGGCTGCTGCCCTTCCTGTTCGGCGGCATGTCGATGACGGCCGTGGGCCGGGCGGCCGAGTCGGTCGTGGCCGAGGTGCGCCGTCAGTTCCGCGAGAACCCGGGCATCATGACCTACCAGGTCAAGCCCGAGTACGGCAAAGCGGTCGACATCCTGACCAAGGCGGCGATCCGCGAGATGATCGTGCCGTCGCTGCTGCCGGTGGTCTCGCCGGTGGTGCTGTTCTTCGTGATCCAGGCCATCGCCGGCAAGGTCGACGCGTTCGCCGCGCTGGGCGCCATGCTGATGGGCGTGATCGTCACCGGCCTGTTCGTCGCCATCTCGATGACCAGCGGCGGCGGCGCCTGGGACAACGCCAAGAAGGTGATCGAGGAAGGCTTCACCGACAAGGACGGCGTCCTGCACAAGAAGGGCGGCGACACCCACAAGGCGGCCGTCACCGGCGACACCGTCGGCGACCCCTACAAGGACACCTCGGGTCCCGCCGTGAACCCGATGATCAAGATCACCAACATCGTGGCCCTGCTGCTGCTGGCGGTCCTGGCCCACGGGATCTGATCGGTTCCAACAGCCTGACATGACGACGCCCCGGAGGTTTCCCTCCGGGGCGTTTTCAGTTCAGGGGATCGGCGCCGGCCTTAGCCGTGACGACGATAGTCCTGACGGTCGTGACGCTCGACCTGGATCTGGCGGCTCAGGCGGTCGAAGCGGGCGTCCAGGTCGGCGCGCTCGCGCATCGACAGGCCGTTCGACCGGCGATAGCTGGCTTCCAGGCGGGCGATCGAGCGGAACTCGCCGCGCAGGCGCATGGCTTCCGAGCGGGTCAGCGAGCCGTTGCGGACGCCCACGTCGATGCGGTGGTCCAGGTTGGCCTGGCGCTGGTTGATCGACTGCCAGGGCTGGGCCTGGGCGGCCAGCGGGGCGGCGGCGACGGTGGCCAGGGCGGCCAGGGCGAGAAGAGTGCGCTTCATGATGTAGTTCTCCGACGATAATCTGTCGGGCGCCCGACGCGTCCGATGGAGGCCATAAAGCGCCACCCTGGCTGAACGTTCCCAGAGGCCGTCGTTGTCTTCCGTTCATGTGGCGGGTTGTCGCGGGGGAGGGCCTTGCGCCGGTGAACGGAACGCCGGCCGGACCGTTGTCTCCCCGGGCCAAGCTTGTGGCCGCGTTTGGGGCGACGGCGCGTGACCTTGCAGCAGGGACTGTCTTTCGGCCTGATCGGCGCGACCGTGCTGTGCTTCATCTGGGGACGCTGGCGCTACGACCTGATCGCCCTGGGAGCCCTGGCGGTCGGCGTGGTGTGCGGTCTGATTCCGATCAAGTCGGCCTTCGAGGGATTTTCCAACGACATCGTCGTCATCATCGCCAGCGCCTTGGTGTTGAGCGCCGCGATCGCGCGTTCGGGCCTGGTCGACACCCTGATGGCGCCGCTGCTGCCGCATCTGAAGGACGAGCGCACCCAGGCGCCCGTGCTGGCGACCGTCACCACCCTGCTGTCGATGGCGACCAAGAACGTCGGGGCCCTGGCGCTGATGATGCCATCGGCCCTGCGCATAGCCCGCAACACCGGGGTGTCGCCCGGTCGCCTGCTGATGCCGATGTCGTTCGGTTCGCTGGTGGGCGGCCTGGCGGTGCTGGTCGGCACCTCGCCCAACATCATCGTCTCTGAAGTCCGGCAGGAGGCGCTGGGCAAGCCTTTCGCCATGTTCGACTTCATGCCGGTGGGCGGGACCCTGTCGGTGCTCGCGATCCTGTACCTCGCCTTCGCCTACCGGCTGCTGCCCAAGGGACGGGCGGCCGCGATCGATATCGACGCGGCCCTCGCGGCCAACGCCTATGTCACCGAAGTCGAGGTCCCCGAAGGCTGGAGCTATGAGCGTTCGCGGGTGGCCGACCTCCAGAAGGCCGCCGGGGAAGCGGTCGCCGTCGTGGCCGTACTGCGCGGCCGCAAGCGCATCGCCTCGCCGCACCCCAACCGCAAGCTCCTGGCCGGCGACGTGCTGCTGCTCGAGGGCCAGCAGCAGGAACTGAACGAACTGATCGTCAAGGCCAGGTTGAAGCTGACCGACGCCGACCGCCCCGTCGTGATGGACGAACCGGCCGACGAGGTTCGGGTGGTCGAGGCGGTGATCGGCGCGGAGTCCGATCTGATCGGCCAGACCGCAAGGGGTCTGACGTTGAACCAGACCTACGGCGTCAACCTGCTGGGCGTCAGCCGGGCGGGCTATCGCATGGCCGGCCGCCTTGCGACGGTCCGGATGAAGGCTGGGGACATCCTCGTGTTGCAGGGCGCCGAGCAGTTGCTGCCGAACGCCCTGCAGGCCCTGGGCTGCCTGCCGTTGGCCGAGCGCGAGGTGCGGCTGGGAGGCTTCCGCCACGCCTTGCTGCCGACCGCGATTTTGGCCGTGGCCATGTTGCTGGTGGCGTTCGGCGTGTTGCCCGTGGCCGGCGGCTTCTTCGCGGCGGCGGTCGTGGTGGTCGCCACCGGGGCTCTGCGGATGCGCGAGGCCTATGCGGCGCTGGACGCCCCGGTCCTTGTGCTCGTGGCGGCCCTGATCCCCGTCAGCGACACGGTCCAGGCCAGCGGCGGCACCGACCTGATTGCCGCCTGGCTGTCGGGCGCGTTCCACGGCCTGCCGCCGCTGCTGACGCTGACGGCGATGATGGCGGTGGCCATGGCGGCCACGCCGTTCCTGAACAACGCCGCCACGGTGCTGATCGTGGCCCCGATCGGCCTGGAACTGGCCAAGCACCTGGGCCTGAGTCCGGATCCGTTCCTGATGGCCGTGGCGGTGGGGGCGGGCTGCGACTTCCTCACCCCGGTCGGTCACCAGTGCAACACCCTGGTCCTGGGGCCGGGCGGCTATCGGTTCGGGGACTACGCGCGGCTGGGCGCGCCGCTCACCGTGCTGATCCTGCTCGTGGCGCCCGCGCTGATCGCCCTGGTCTGGCCGTTCGCGGGCCGCTGAGGCGGATCAGTAGCAGTCTTCCGGATCGAGGATCGGCTCGTCGGCGACCTGGCCGTGGGCGTCGGTGAACACCTGGGCCTTGGCGGTCTCGGCCACGCCGCGCCGCTCCTCGCCCTGATAGTCGTAGTCGATCTTGCGCCGCCGGCAGGGGCCGAAATAGGCGGCGGTGCGCACGAAGTCGCGCGGATTGTTGATCACCTCGTTCAGGCGGTGCAGCACGCCCTTGGCGGTGAGGGGCTTGGCCAGGAACTCGGTCACCCCGGCCATGCGGGCCTCGTCCAGGCTGGCGCGGGTGGCGTGGCCGGTGACCATGATGATCGGCGTGTAGGGATTGTTGCTGGCCGGCGAGGTGCGCACCCAGCGGATGAAGGCCAGGCCGTCGACCGGCTGCATCATCAGGTCGGTGAAGATGATGTCGACCTCGCGCTCGGTCACGATCTTCAGCGCCTCGACGCCATCGCTGGCGACGAAGATCTTGCGGATGCCCAACGACTTCAGGACCGTGGCGATGATCTCGCGCATCGGCTCGTTGTCGTCGATGATGAGCACCGTCAACGGGCGCAGATCAGGCGCGCTCACAGTCATTCCCCCGGAAGTCGCAGCGCCACGATACGCTGCCGCAGGCTTACTTCCGGAGATTGTATCCGTCGTCGTTTAGAAACCGTTGACGGATTGACAAATTGTCGCGGGATTTCAGCCGCTTATGCTTAACGCATCGTACGGTGAAGCTTCCGTTGGGGAAGGCCTAGCGGCGGTCCTGCGGACGGTTGCCGGGGGTGTCGTCGTCCTGCGGCAGCATGCCGCCGCGACCGACGTTGCCCAGCAGCTGTTCGAGGATCGTCATCTCGCGGCCGCGGGTCGGGGTCTCATGGCCGTTGTAGGCGATGACCTTGCCGTCCTTCAGCGTGTAGGTGTCGACCGAGGCGACCTTCTCGTCGGCCGGGTTGAACTTGATCGCCACCACGTCGCGCTTGATCACCCGGGGCTTGTAGAAGGCCACGCGGTCGGTGGTCTGCGAGATGTAGTACCAGGCGTTCTGGTCGAAGGTGGACGTGGCCGAGGGCGAGCCCAGCTTTTCCGTCACGGTCGACTTGCTGTCCTCGCCGATCTTCATGTCGGTCGGCTTGGCCTCGATGGCCTGGAACCCGGAATAGCTCGTCAGCGGCGTGCAGCCTCCGGCGACGACGGCGAGGCCGATGACGGCGGCGGCGAGAACGGCAGGACGAAACATTGAGGCTCCGGAACCTAGACAGGCTGACTTTGACCTATCGCCCGCGCGGGCTTAGTTCAATGGTCCGCGTGGATCGAACGGCTAACTAGTTCCGTGTCGCGGCGAAATCGAGGCGAAGTGATGTTTCTGGACCGGCTGCTCAAACCCAGGCCCGCCAAGGCGGCGGGGGGCAAACTCTATGCCTCGGCGGTGGCGCAGGCCCGATCGGCCGCGTTCTACGCCCGGATGGGCGTCCACGACTCGATGGAAGGCCGGTTCGAGCTGTTCACCCTGCACGTGGCCCTGCTGCTGGAGCGGCTGAAGGGCCAGGGCGAGTCGGCGGCCGAGGTCTCGCAGGAGACCTTCAACGCCTATACGCGCGGCCTGGACGACGCCTTCCGCGAGATCGGCGTGTCCGACACCGCCGTCGGCAAGAAGATGAAGAAGCTGGTCGGCGCCGCCTACGGGCGGATCAAGGCGTTCGACGAGGCGGCCAATGCCTTGCCCGACCGCTCGGTGCTGAGCGCGGCCCTGGCCCGCACGGCGTTCGAGGAGCGCGGCGAGGGCGACTTGGCCGGCCTGACGGACTATGTGGTGGCCGCGCGCGACGGCCTGGCGGCCCAGCCGCTCGAGACCCTGCTGCAAGGAGAGGCCCAATGGCCGAAGGCGTGATCGATCCCTGGCCCAGCGCCGTCTCCCTGGGACGGGTGAGCCGCGGCGGCGTCGATCTGCGATTCGAGCTGGACGAGGCCGCGCGTCGCGAGATCGCCAAGACCCTCGGCCTGGTCGCCGTGGAATCCCTGACCGCCCAGATCTTCCTGCGCCCCTGGATGGACGGCGCCGAGGTCTCGGGCCTGATCCGCGCCCGGGTGACCCAGGTGTGCGGCGTCTCGGCCGACGAGTTCGAGGAGCCGGTCGAGTCGCGGTTCAGCGTCCACGTCCTGCCGGCCGACAGCGAGTACGCGCCCCAGGACGAGGACACCGGCGGCGAGCTGGGCCTGGACCCGGAGGGCGACGATCCGCCCGACGTGCTCGAGGACGAGACCATCGACGTCACCGGCTATGTCATCGAGCACCTGGCCCTGGAGCTGGACCCGTTCCCCCGCAAGCCGGGCGCGGTGTTCCAGCAACCGCCCGAGCCCGTGGACCTTTCGCCCTTCGCGGCCCTGAAAAAGCTGAAGAGCGACCCCGAAGCCGGCGGGGAGGGGGGCTGAAATGGCCCATTCCTTCCGCTTGCGTGATATTACCGCGGCTGTATCGTCCGGCCGCCTGGCCCTCACCTTTGAACGGGCGGTGCGCCGCTTCTGGAGCCGATAGCGCCTCGTGCCTGATTCCGTAGTCATTTCGATCGACGCCATGGGCGGGGATCACGGTCCGTCCGTGATCGTCCCGGCCGTGGCGCTCGCCGCCAAGAGCCTGCCCGACGTCCGCTTCCTGCTGCACGGCGACGAGGTCCAGCTGAACGCCCAGCTGGCCAAGAACCCCGGCGCCCGCGCCGTCAGCGAGGTGCGCCACACCGACAAGGCCATCTCCATGGAGGAGAAGCCCGCCCAGGCCATGCGCCGGGGCAAGGGCACCAGCCTGTGGAACGCCGTCGAGGCGATCCGGGCCGGCGAGGCCGCCGCCTGCGTCTCGGCCGGCAACACCGGCGCGCTGATGGCGATCTCCAAGCTGATCCTGCGCATGGGGGCCAATCTGGAGCGCCCGGCGATCGTGGCCAGCTGGCCGACCATGCGCGGCGTCTCGGCCGTGCTGGACGTCGGCGCCAACGTCGAGAGCGACGCCAAGCAGCTGATCGAGTTCGCGATCATGGGCGCGGCCTTCCACCACGCGGTGCACGGCTCGGAGCGTCCGACCGTGGGCCTGCTGAACGTCGGCTCCGAGGACCAGAAGGGCCATGAGGAGGTGCGCGAGGCGCACGCCATCCTCAAGGACACCAAGCTGGACTTCGACTACCGCGGCTTCGTCGAGGGCACCGACATCGCCAAGGGTACGGTCGACGTGGTCGTCACCGACGGCTTCACCGGCAACGTGGCCCTGAAGACCGCCGAGGGCCTGGCCCGCTTCTTCGCCGCCGAGATCAAGACCACCCTGACCTCGGGTCCGCTGGCCATGCTGGGGGCGGTGATCGCCTCGGGCGCGTTGAAGAAGATGCGCCGGCGCCTGGATCCGGGTCGCGTCAACGGCGGCCCGCTGCTGGGCCTCAACGGCATCGTGGTCAAGAGCCACGGCGGGGCCGACGCCCTGGGCTACGCCTCGGCCATCCGCGTGGCGGTCGACCTGGCCCGCAGCGACTTCTCGGCCGAGATCGACCGCAACCTGAACCGTCTGACCGAAACCGGCCTCAAAGCCGGTGCAGAAGAAGAAACGGCCGGAGGCGTGTCGGGCGCCGAAGGCCAGGGAGCTTCCGAGTGAGCGTAATTCGTAGCGCCGTCACCGGCGTCGGGGCCTATCTGCCGGACAACATCGTCACCAACGACCAGTTGGCCGAGACCGTCGACACCAGCAACGCCTGGATCGTCGAGCGCACGGGCATCCGCCAGCGCCACATGGTGGCCGACGACCAGCCGGTCTCGGACCTGGCCTTCCGCGCCGCCCAGCAGGCGCTGGAACGGGCCGGCAAGACCGCAGCCGACGTCGACCTGATCATCGTGGCCACCACCACGGCGGACATGACCTTCCCGGCCACGGCCACCATCGTCCAGCGCAAGCTGGGCGCGCCGGTCGGCATCGCCTTCGACGTCCAGGCCGTGTGCTCGGGCTTCGTCTACGCGCTCAGCGTCGCCGACGGCTTCGTGGCCCGGGGCCACGCCAAGTGCGCCCTGGTGATCGGGGCCGAGGCCATGACCCGGCTGATGGACTGGACCGACCGCGGCACCTGCGTGCTGTTCGGCGACGGGGCCGGCGCCGTGGTGCTGGAACCGCGCGAAGGGCAGGGGACCACGGCCGACCAGGGCGTCCTGGGCTTCGCCCTGCGCGCCGACGGCACCAAGCAGGAGCTGCTCTATGTGGACGGCGGCCCGTCGACCACGGGCACGGTCGGCAAGCTGCGCATGCTGGGCAACCAGGTCTTCAAGCACGCGGTGGTCAACATCTCCGAGGCGATCTTCGCCGCCGCCGAAGTGGCCGGCGTGACCGTGCCCGAGGTGGACTGGTTCATCCCGCACCAGGCCAACCAGCGCATCCTGGCCGGCGTGGCCCATCGCTGCGGCATCGACGAGGACAAGGTGATCTCGACGGTCGCCCTGCACGCCAACACCTCGGCCGCCTCGATCCCGCTGGCCTTCGCCCAGGGAATCGCCGACGGCCGCATCAAGCCGGGCCAGCTGCTGCTGCTCGAGGCGATGGGCGGCGGATTGACTTGGGGCGCCTGCGTTCTCCGGCTTTAAGGCCAAGCTTGGCTGTTTTCGCCCGCTAGCTTGCGCTATCGTCTCAAGTCTTGGCCCTCAGCCTTTGACTCCACGCGATAATCGCGGCATGCAGGTTTGAGTTGATGAGAGCGCGTTGCAGAAACACGGGGCTCCACCCCGTCGGACGAGGGGCGCTCTGGGGTTTGTCAATCAAGCGTAAGGGGGCGTCATGAAAGGCGCGACATTGACCCGGGCCGATCTCTGCGAGGCGGTCCACGAAGAAGTCGGTCTGACCCGGCAGGACTGCGCGGGCCTGGTCGAACGCACCCTGGATCTGGTCGCCGAGGCGCTGGAACAGGGCGAGACGGTCAAGCTTTCCGGTTTCGGCGTCTTCCAGGTGCGCGACAAGCGGGCCCGCATGGGCCGCAATCCCAAGACCGGGGAACCCGCCGAGATCGAGCCCCGCCGGGTGATCGGTTTCCGGGCCTCGCAAGTCATGAAGGCGCGAATCGACCGCGCCTTGGGCGGCTAAGAAGGATTCGATGCGGTGGCGAAGGGGCCCAACGCCTTCCGCACGATTTCCGAAGCCGCCGAGGAGCTGGGCGTGCCACAGCACGTCCTGCGCTTCTGGGAAACCAAGTTCTCGTTCATTCGCCCGATGAAGCGGGCCGGCGGGCGGCGGTTCTACCGCCCGCAGGACATCGCCGTGCTGAGCGGCGTGCGCGCCCTGCTGCACGCCGAGGGCTACACCATCAAGGGCGTGCAGAAGCTGCACCGCGAGCAGGGCCTGACCCATGTGATCGCCGCGGGCCTGGGCGACAACGGCTCGGCCTCGCTGGACGGCCTGGCCGTCGCCGCCATCGTCGATTCGCCGTCGCACGTCGAGCTGGCCGACGAGGCGAGGGGGCGGCTGGTCCTGGCGCTGGACGACCTTCAGGCCGTGAAGGCCCGGCTGGACGGGCTTTTGCGGGGCGCCTGAGGCGCTTTCGAGCGCCGCTCAAAATCCCTCAGGAATCCCATTGCTCCCGGAGAAAGCCGCACCTATAAGGGCGCTCCTTCCGGATCGGAGCGTGGCGCAGCCTGGTAGCGCACTTGACTGGGGGTCAAGGGGTCGCAGGTTCGAATCCTGTCGCTCCGACCATTCCTCCTCGCGAGGATCGGGACCGGAAGAATGGAAAGGCCGCCCGAAAGGGCGGCCTTTTTCGTTGTCCGGTGCGGCTAACACTTG
The DNA here is from genome assembly GCF_037402475.1 of Caulobacter sp. CCG-8. Classification (NCBI taxonomy): domain Bacteria; kingdom Pseudomonadati; phylum Pseudomonadota; class Alphaproteobacteria; order Caulobacterales; family Caulobacteraceae; genus Caulobacter; species Caulobacter sp. CCG-8. Next base: position 263,864 of record NZ_JBBEUD010000001.1, on the reverse strand, counting down.
CCCCCTACGGATGGCTTCGCGAGGCTCTTCCCCCAGAGGGGGAAGAGCCTCGCGCCATGGGCTCCGCCCCCTACGGGGCGGACAGACCGCGAAGCGGTCAGGTGGGGCAAGTCCGTGAGCCTCAGCGCCCGATCGGCTTGTCCGCCTTGCCCATCCACGACATCAGCGGCATCAGCGGCAGGCCCCAGCCCATGCCCGCGACGACGAAATAGATCAGGTGCACGGCGCGATTGTTCGGCAGGTAGTCGTAGAGGCTGGTGAAGGCCCAGATCCAGGCGGCCAGGAACACCATGATGCCGATTCCGCCGATCAGCTTACGCAGGCGGGCGGGGATGAGGGGAGCGCTCAAGCGGGTCTCCGGAAGATGCTCGAAACAATGCCGAGGACGGCCAGGAAGAAGATCGCGCCCACGCTGGAGACCAGCAGGCTGCCGAGGAAGCCGTCGAACCGGAACTCCAGCCGCTGGGCGATGAACGTTCCGATGAACGAACCGACGACGCCGATCAAGAGCTTGGTGAACAGCGCATGGCGACGCGCCAGCACCAGGTCGGCGACATAGCCGGCCAGGATGCCGATCACCACGGCGACGAAGACGCCAACTCCGCTCATGAACCAACTCCACCCCCGAAACCGCCCCATCATCGCACGCGAGGCCTTACGCGTCATGAGGCCATGGACGCGGGGCGCTGTCAGGCGTACGGCAAGGCTTCGCCGTATTTCGGCCCCCAACTGACGTTTTTACCGGCTGTCATGACGTCCTTCTTGCGTTCCGATCGTTCCAGGCCCGTCGCCATCTGGCTGTTCGCCGTGGCCTTCCTGGTCTTCTGCATGGTGGTGGTCGGGGGCGCGACCCGCCTGACCGACTCCGGCCTGTCGATCACCCAGTGGAAGCCGATCATGGGCGCGCTGCCGCCGATGTCGGACGAGGCCTGGCGGGCCAATTTCGAGCTCTACAAGAAGATCCCGCAATACAGGCTGGTCAACGCCGGCATGACCCTGGAGGCCTACAAGGGCATCTTCTGGTGGGAGTGGGCGCACCGGCTGCTGGGTCGTCTGGTCGGGGCGGCGTTCGCCATCCCGTTCGTGGTCTTCCTGGTGCGCCGGATGATCCCGCGCCGCCTGATCTGGCGCTGCGCGGTACTGTTCGGCCTGGGCGGGCTGCAGGGCCTGGTCGGCTGGTGGATGGTGTCCAGCGGCCTGTCGGAGCGCGTGTCGGTGGCCCCCGAGCGCCTGGCCATGCACCTGGGCCTGGCCCTGATCCTGTTCGTCGCCCTTGTGTGGACGGCCCTGGACGCCTGGTCGGGCTCGCCGCGTATCGAGGAGCGCACCGACTGGCGTGGCTGGGCCCTGGCCTTCCTGGGCGCGGTGTTCTTCCAGAGCCTGCTGGGCGCCCTGGTGGCCGGCAACGACGCGGGGCTGGTCTATAACGACTGGCCGCTGATGAACGGCGCCCTGGTGCCGGCCGAATACGCCGGCCACGGCCTGTGGGGCACGATCGCCCACAGCCAGGGGGCGGTGCAGCTGCACCACCGGCTGATGGCCTACGCCCTGTTCGCGGCGGCGGTCGTCGTCGGCGTGGCCGCGAGCCGGTCGCGCCGCCTGCCGCAAGAGGCCAAGACGACCGCCTTCGTGCTGGTCGGGGTGGTCTGCCTGCAGGCGGGGCTGGGGATCTGGACCTTGATGGCCGCGGTGCCCCTGGCCTTGGGCGTGCTGCACCAGGCCGGGGCGGCGATCCTGCTGGCCACGGCCACGACCTTCGCCTGGCGCGTGCGACGGCCCTAGACCCTTTCAGGGCGAGCGCACAACGAACTGTCACGAAACTTCAGCACAGGACGTTCGACGTCCTTGCTGGAGCTTCCCGTGACCCGCGCCTCCCTGTTCCTCGCCGCCGCCCTCATCGCCTTTTCGGCCCAGGCTCAAGCCGCGCCCAAGGCCGCCAAGCCGGCCAAGCCGGCCGCCGCCGCGCCGGTCACCAACGCCGCGCCCGGCGACGCCTATTACCAGGCCGGCCAGGCCGCCCTGGCCAAGGCCCTGACCGTCAATCCGCGCACCGGCAAGGCCAAGAACATCATCCTGTTCCTGGGCGACGGCATGGGCATCTCGACGGTGACCGCCGGCCGCATCTACGAGGGCCAGCAGCGCGGCGTCGACGGCGAGAGCAATTCGCTGTCGTTCGAGAAGCTGCCCTGGACCGCGCTGTCCAAGACCTACAGCCATGACACCCAGGTCACCGACAGCGCCGCGGGCATCACCGCCATCACCACCGGGGTGAAGACCCGCAACAAGATCATCGGCCTGACGGGCGCGGCCAAGCCCGAGAGCTGCGCCAGCGAGGCGGGGACCCGCGTCGAGACCATCGCCGAGCTGGCCAAGGCCCACGGCCTGTCGGCCGGCGCGGTGACCACCACCCGCATCACCCACGCCACCCCGGCCGGAACCTACGCCCACACCGCCTATCGCGACTGGGAGGGCGACAGCGACATGCCGGCCGAGGCCCTGTCGGGCGGCTGCGTGGACATCGCCCGCCAGCTGGTCGAGGCGCCGGCCGGGGTCCGCCTGGACGTCGCGTTCGGGGGAGGGCGCTCGCGCTTCCTGCCCGAGGCCAAGGACGGCAAGCGCGCCGACGGCCGCGACCTGACCGCCGAGTGGCTGAAGACGCCGGGCGCGGCCTATGTGACCACCGACGCCGAACTGGCGGCCCTGGACCCGGCCAAGACCGGTCCGGTGCTGGGCCTGTTCGCCAACGAGCACCTGCCCTACGAGGTCGAGCGCCCGATCCTGGGCGAGGGCGTGCCGACCCTGGCGGCCATGGCGACCAAGGCCGTCGATCTTCTGTCGAAGAACCCCAAGGGCTACTTTCTGCTGGTCGAGGGCGGCAAGATCGACATGGGCAGCCACCTGAACAACGCCAAGCGGACCCTGACCGAGACGGTCGAGTTCTCCAAGGCGGTCCAGGCGGTGCTGGAGAAGGTGAACCTGGACGAGACCCTGGTGATCGTCACCGCCGACCACAGCCACGGCCTGGTGATCTCGGGCTACGCCAACCGCAACGCCCCGATCCTGGGGCTGGCGGGCAACGAGGGCGAACCGATCCTGGCCGGCGACGGCAAGCCCTACACCGTGCTCAGCTTCGCCACCGGTCCCGGCGGTCCGGAAGGCTCGAACCTGCGCGGCGACCCGACCAAGGAAGACACCGACGACGTCGACTATCACCAGAACGCCACCGCCAACCTGCCCAGCAGCGCCCACTCGGGCGAGGACGTGGGCGTGTTCGCCGACGGTCCGGGGGCCTATCTGGTCCACGGCGTGGTCGAGGAGAGCTTCATCTACCAGGTGATGCGCCACGCCTACGGGTTCGACGCCCAATAGGAACCGTCATCCTCGGGCTTGTCCCGAGGACTCCTCTGTCCGCTTCATCATCGACGGCCATTCGGGGCGCTGCGTTCGCGGCGCCCCGTTCTGCGTTTCAACGGCGGTTGAAACAGGGGGCTCGGGACAAGTCGAGGATGACGGGCCACAATGCGGTATTATGATACCTCATCACGAAATCCCTTGTTCCATAAGGGTTTGCGGAGTTTCTTGCGCGCGCATTGTTGACAGGCCGCGAACGCTCCTGTACCTGCCGCCCCTCACGCAGACGGAGCCGCTTCCTTGGCCCCCGACGCACAAGGAATACGGATCAATCCCATGCAAAAGACCACGGCTTCCCTGAAGCCCGCCGAGGTCGAGAAGAAGTGGATCGTGGTCGACGCCCAGGACGCCGTTGTCGGTCGTCTGGCGACGTTCATCGCCATGCGTCTTCGCGGCAAGCACCGTCCCGACTACACCCCGCACGTCGACTGCGGCGACTTCGTCGTCGTGATCAACGCCGACAAGGTGAAGTTCACCGGCAAGAAGCTGGACGACAAGGTCTACTACCGCCACACCGGTCACCCGGGCGGCGTCAAGTCGACCACCCCGCGCAAGCTGCTGGAAGGCCGCTTCCCGGAACGCGTCCTGGAAAAGGCCGTCGAGCGCATGCTGCCCAAGGAAAGCCCCCTGGCGCGCAAGCAACTGACCCATCTGCTCATCTACAACAACGGTGAGCACCCGCACCAAGCGCAAAGCCCGGAAGTCATCGACTTCGCCGGCCGCAACGCCAAGAACACCCGGAGCGCCTAAGTCATGTCTGAAGCTCAAGGCTTTGACGCGCTGGCCAGCCTGTCCAGCAACCCGGAAGCTGCCGCTCCGGCCGAACCCAAGATCGACGCCCAGGGCCGCGCCTACGCGACCGGCAAGCGCAAGAACGCGATCGCTCGCGTCTGGATCAAGCCGGGCAAGGGCTCGATCACGATCAACGGTCGTGACCAGGAAGTCTACTTCGCCCGCCCCGTGCTGCGCATGATGATCGCCCAGCCCCTGGAGGTCACCGACCGCCTGGGCCAGTTCGACGTCGTCGTCACCGTGGAAGGCTCGGGCCTGTCGGGCCAAGCCGGCGCGATCCGTCACGGCCTGTCCAAGGCCCTGACCTACTACGAGCCCGGCCTGCGCCCGGTCCTGAAGCCGCACGGCTTCCTGACCCGCGACAGCCGCGTGGTCGAGCGTAAGAAGTACGGCAAGGCCAAGGCCCGCCGCTCCTTCCAGTTCTCGAAGCGCTAAGCGTTTCGGACCTGCATCCGAAGAAAGAGGCCGCGGTTTCCGCGGCCTCTTTTTTTGCCTCGAACCCGGCCTGCCTAGGCGGGATGGGCCTCGACGCTCTGTCCGACGGCCCGGAAGACCGCGCGTTCCAGTTCGGGGATGTCGAGGAATTCCAGCGACCGGCGATGGTTCCGGATGATGTTCATCTGGGCCAGGCTGCGCATCTCGCGCGTGACCGCCTCGCGATGGGTGCCGATCCGGTTGGCCAGCTCGGCGTGGGTCGGGGCGCGCGGGATCCGCGTCGCGACGGCGCCATCGCCCCGCGCCATCCGCAGCAGCTCGCAGTGCAGCCGCGCCTGGACGTTCAGGGCGCTCAGCTCGAAGACCCGCTCGGTCAGGCGGCGCACCTCGAGGGCCAGCCGGCGGGCCAGCCAGAGGGCCGCCACGGGCGAGGACTCGACGCAGGCCATGAAGTCCTCGCGGGTCATCATCCGCAGGCGCACGTCCGAGGCGGCCACGACGCTGGCCGACCGCGGCTTGCCGTCCAGGGCCGCCAGTTCGCCGAGGATCGAGCCGGGTCCCAGGTCGCGCACCGAGACCTCGCGCCCGTTGTTGGAATAGAGCAGGACCTGGACCTCGCCCTCGACGACGAACATCACGTCGGTCGCATGCGCGCCGACGCTGAAGATCGTCCGGCCCCTCGGCGCCCGGACGGTCCGCATGCGCGCCTCGACCTGGCTCCGCAGCGTGGGGTCGATCAGGAACAACAGGCCCTGGTCTCCCATCCTCTTCTGCTCGATATCCACCGCCCGCCCTCCAGAAGTGGGTCGAGAATACGCGCTCCGGGCAGGGTCTTGCAATCGAAGCGCGTGCTTCGCGCGCGAAAGCTGTGTCCTTGCCCTGGCTTAGGGCACCGACCGGACCTCTTCGAGAGGTTGCGGTCGCGTGAAAGTCTATGGCGATACTACTTTTAGCTGTGATAGCGTTTCGCCATAGCGAACCTGGGGGGCTAGGGGCGTATGGAGAAGGCGAGCGCATCGTCAGAGCGCAGGATCATCACGGTCCTGGCGGCGGACATGGTCGGGTCCACCCGGCACATCGCCGCCTGTGATCCCGACGAGGCGCAGGCCTTCCTCGACGTCTGGTTCGAGCATGTCAGCGAGGCCGTCGAGCGCGCCGGCGGCCTGCTGGTCCACTACGAGGGCGACGGCGGCATCGCGGTGTTCGGGTGGCCGGGCGCGCTGGAGGATCACGCCGACCGCGCCTGCCAGGCGGCGTGGACCATCGCGCACCCCGCCGTGGCCGCGCCCGGACCGAACGGGGACCCCGTGTTCTTCCGGGTTGGCCTCCATTCCGGGCTGGTCGGCCTGAGGGAGATCCATCGCCACGATCGGCCGCGTTTCGACGTGTCGGGCGCCGTCGTGCACGTGGCGGCCAAGCTGCAGCAACGGGCGGGGAGCGGCCAGGTCCTGATCAGCGGCGAGGCGCTGAACCTGTGCCGGCATCCTGTCGAGGTGGTCCGCGAAACGCGCGAGGAGGCGCTGGGTGAGCTGGGCGTGGACGCCTATCGGCTGGCGGCCCGGCCCGAGCGGCGCGATCCAGGCTCCGTGCCGTTCCGCTATCGCTGGCCCATGGTCGGCCGGGACGGCGAGCTGGCGGCCCTGCGCGAGCTGTTCTCGGCCGGGGGCGCTCGGGCGTCGGCGGCGCTGATCGGCGAGGCGGGGATCGGCAAGACCCGGCTGGCGGCGGCCGCGGTGAACGAGGAGCTCGCGGCCGGGAGCCGGATCCTCACCTTCCAGGGCGACGGCCAGAGGAGCACCACGCCCTTCGCCGCCGCCCGCGAGCTGATCGAGCGCCTCGGCGCCGAGCCGGGCGATCTGGCGCGTGGCGGGCTCGACGAGGAGGAGGCGGCCGTCCTCGAGGCCGTCGTCGCGCCGGCTCGCCGCGAGGACGCCCGTCCGCCGGCCCGTTGGACCCCGCTGCAGGTCGCCCGGATCTTCGCCAAGGCGTTCGCCGCCCGGATGGGCGGCGACCCCATCCTCCTGCTGATCGAGGACCTGCATCTGGTCGACGCCGAAAGCCGGCAGTTCCTGAAGCTGCTGGCGACCGAGACCCCGCCGCCCGCCCTGCGGCTGCTCGTGACGGGGCGTCCGGAAGCCTGGAACGACGCGGGCGAGATCGCGTCGCTTGTGCTGCGCCTGGAACCGCTGGGGCGGATGGAGATGAAGGCCCTGGGACGCTGCCTCTGGCCGACCCCGACGGTGTCCGAAAGCTTGCTGGAACAGGTGCTGGACCGTGCGGAGGGCGTGCCCTTCGTGCTGGAGGAGCTGGTCCGTTCGGTGGACGCCGAGGGCGCCGACGCTTTCCGGCGCCTCCCCCAGGGCGTGGAGTCGGCCATCCACGCGCGGCTGCAGCGGGTGTCGCCCCGGGCCAGGGGACTGGCCGAGGCGCTCAGCCTGCTGGGCGAGGAGATCGAGATCGACCTCGCGCGCGAGGTCCTGGGCGCCGATCGGGACGCCTTGCTCGACGACCTGGCCGAGCTGGAGCGCTTCGCGTTCCTGCATCCGGCGACCGGCCAGACCACGCGCTTCCGGCACCAGATCATCGCCGAGTCCTGCGCCAACACGATCAGCCGTTCCCGACGCCGGGACCTGCACCAGGCGGCGCTGGACACGATCCTGGCCCGTGTCGGTCCCGCCCTGGCCGGCCGCTACGAGGGGCTGTCCCTGCACGCCGAGGGCGCGGGCGATGATCGCGCCGCCCTGGACTATCTGTGGGAGGCCGGCCTGGAGGCGCGGCGCAGCGTCGCCGGCGGCTCGCTGAACCTGATCTTCGATCGCGCGGTCCGGGTGACGACGCGCATCGGCGCCGACGCCGAGAACCGCTTCGTCGATTTCGTGCTGATGGTCTGCGCCTCGATGCTGCAGTTGGGCGAGTTCCGGAAGATGAACACCCATCTGCCGCGCGCCGTGCAGGTGGCCCACGCCCGCGGCCGCCCCGACCAGGTCTGCGTCGCGCTCTCCCAGCTGGGCATGCTCTGCTGGTTCGAGGGGCGCTACCAGGAGGGGCTGGACGCCACGACGCGGGGCCTGGAGATGGCGCGGGCCATGGAAGCTCCGGCCCTGATCTTCGCCCACGAGGTGATGGCGACCAACATCCTCCACGACATGGGGCGGGTGGACGAGGCGATCGCGCGGCTGAAGCGGCTGGACGAGATGCTGGTCGGCGATCTGGCGACCGCGCGCCTGGGCGCGCCGGCCCTGCCGCGCGCCACGACCCACGCCTTCCTCAGCTGGTTCATGAACGCCGTCGGACGCTATGCGGAGGGCGTGGACCACGCCGAGCGCGCCCTGGAGATCGCGGTCACCGCCCAGGACGCCTATTCGGAGGTGCTGGCCCGCAGCTCCCTGGGCCGGAACCTGGTGAATCTCGGCCGCGACGCCGAGGCGGCGGAGTGCCTGCACCGGGCGCTCGATCTGGCCGAGCTCAACGGCTACGACGCGATCAAGGCCAACCTGACCGGCGCGCTGGCCACGGCCCTGACCCGCGCGGGCCGCCCCCACCTGGCGATCCAGCGCGTCCAGGCCTGCCTGGCCAAGAATCTACATCAGCGGACCGGGCAGCTGGAGGTCTACTATCTGCATGTCGGCTACGCCGAGGCCCTGGTGCGGACGGGCGAGGTCGAGCGCGGCCTGGTCGCGCTGGAGCAGGCCCTGGCGATCGCGCGCGCCGTCGACAGCCCCTGTCTGGTGGTCGACGGGCTGGGACTGAGGTCCCGCCTGCTGGCCGAGCTGCGCCCCGGCTCGGACCTCGTCGAGGTCGATCTGGAGGAGCAGCGCGAGATCTGCGCGCGCGCCGGGCTTGTCGCCTGGAAGCCAAGCCCGGCGCGCGCGCCCGCGGTCAGACCGTCGGCGTCACCGGCGTCGGGGGCGTCGGGGGCGTCACCCGCGTGAACCGCGCGGGAAGGCCGATCGTCACGTTGCCCTTCTTCTCGGGCCTGCCGCCGAGGCCGGCCGGTCTGCGCAGCCGCTTCAGGCGGCCGGCGGCCCGAAGGCATTCCTCGAGCACGATCATCGCCACCTTGTCGCGGCCCCAGCACTTGCGGTCGCTGCGGTCGTCGCCGAACAGCAGGTATTTCTTCCAATTCCGGACGGGGCCGGTCGGGTCCACATAGGGGCTGAGCGAGAAGCGCCGAGGGTTCTTGAAGACCTTTCCATCGAGATTGGCGGCCTGGATCACGCAGCTGACCCATTCGCCGGCCTTGATCTTGGCGCCGCTGCTCAGGGTCTCGTCGGCCACGCAGTAGCGCATCCGGACCGGGGCGTTGGGATTGAGCCGCTCGGCCTCGTAGATCAGCCGCTGGAGGCCGTTGGGCTCGCCCGGTTTCAGCGGACCGGTCGGCGGGTTCCCTTCGAGCAAGGGCAGCAGGCTGGCCAGGTCGATCCGGAAATCGAACAGGGCGCCCATCACCGACGCGAAGGTGAGCGGAATGGTCGCCATGCTGGTGCCGACGAGCTCCAGCAGGATCGTGGCGGTCTGCCGGTAGTAGAGCTGCTCAGCCGCGCTGCCCGGCGGATAGGCGACCGGGTCGCTGACGGCGTTGTGGACGAAGGCCTCCAGCAGCGTGGCCGGTTCGTCGAGCCGGCCGTTGGCCTGCAGCGCCGCCCGCGCCCGAGCGCCCGCTTCCGCCAGCAGGCCGTCGATGTGCGCGCGCATTTCCAGGCCGGCCTGGTGGGAGAAGGCCCGCAGCATCGCCTGGACCTGCAGGTTGCCGATCAGGTCGGCCAGGATCAGGACCGACCACACCTGGAGCGTGACGGCGGGCGGATGGTCCGGCTTGCCGTTTCGGTCCAGCCAGTCCTCCGGCACCTGGGTGCGGTTGAGCCGCCCGAACGGCAAGGTGTCCACCAGGTCGCTCAACCGGCTCGGGCCCGGCACGCCGAAGACCTTGGCCATGACGGCGTAGGTGGCCGGCGCCGCGAGGTCCTTGACCAGATCGAGCCGTCGGGCGTCGCCGATCCCGTCGATCGCCGCGCTCAGCGCCGCCTGGGCGCTTTCCCGCAGAAGGGCGGGCAGGCTCGTCTGTTGGTTCGCGAAGCTGGTCCCCAATCGGCCCCAAGCCTGCCGCAGCAGGCGCGACAGCTGCTCGCGACTGCTCGGCGTGGGATCGGCCGTGTCCGTGGCGACCAGCATGTCCTCGCCCGCGATCACCTGGGCGGCCTCGCGATAGTGCCGGACCGAGAAGTCCTGTCCGTCGCCGCGCAGGATCTTCACGACATCGCCGTGCCGGGCGACGAAGACCATCGTGCTGGGGCCGTCGGGGTCGGGCGAGGCGATGCGAAGGCGAGGGGCTTGGCCTTTCCCGAACCCGAGGCGCTTCAGCCGCCTGGACGTGAACAGGCCAGGGGTGTCGCAATCGCCCAGGGCGTACCCGTCATAGGGCAGTTCCTGCGGCTGCGGCGCGAAGGTTTTCCCCTCCGCCAGGGCCTTGACCACCGGCACGCCCGGCGCGAAGAAATAGTCTCCGCCTCGGGTGACCACGAAGCGGCGCAGACGGGTGACGGGGGCTACGGCGCCGGCTTCCAGGAAGCTGTCGCCCTCCCGACCGTTGTGGGATCCCAGGACCGGGCAGCGGCCGAGGCCGGCCTGGCCCAGGAACTCGCCGCCGTTCATCCATTCGGACTGGATGACCTCGAACTGCACGTCGATCCGGGCGTTGGCGGCGACGAACAGCAGGCCGCGCCGTTCGTCGGTCTTCGTCACGTCCGGCGGGAGGAGGGGGCCTCCATAGCTGATCGACCGTCGGAGGATGCGGTGACGGCTGGCCGCCTCCCGTCCGCCGATGTCGCGCGGATTGGTGCGCCGGATATGGGCGCCGAGGGGGCACTTGCGCCCGTCCGGATCGCCGACGGCGTAGCGGAAGTCGTTGAGCCGGGCTTCCGTCAATCCGGCGGCGTCGGGCGCGCCGGGAGAGAGAACGAGCGGCGTGCCGTCGGGCCAGCGGCCCATCATCTGGGCGGCCAACTTCGCCTGGGCGCTGGTGTCGCCCGGTCGCTGCGTGGCGAGGAAGGCGCGGAAGTCGACCACGTCCTGCTCCAGCTTGCGGAAGACCAGGAACGTCGAGCCGGCGCGCAGGTCGGCGCTGATCGGCAGTTGGTGCAGCGCGCCTTTCTCGTCGGGTTGGTCGAGGAAGATCTCGCCCGGCTCCACGGACTTCCAGGTCCGGTTCGGAAGCGGTCGTCCTCCGCCGGGCGGCGTCGGCGCCAGGCCCAGGTCGACGAAGGGCTGGCTCAGGCCGTCACGGAAGCCGAAGTGCTCCACGCGGGGCTCCTGGGTAAGCGGAACGTCACCCGGCACCGTGTAGGGGTCCTGGCCCAGTTCGACGTGGACGATCTCCATGCCCAGGCTGCGGAAGAGCAGCGACATCCAGTAGCGGAGCTTCTCGCCATGCCCGTCGGCGGGGTCGTTGAACGCGGCGACGTCGTTGCGGACCGCCTTCCAGAAGACCTCGTCCAGGTCGCCCTGGGGAAAGCCGCCGCCGCCCGAGAAGTAGCCGTGGATGCTGGGCAGCCCCAGTTCGCCTTCCCACTGGTCCGGGTCGCTGGGCCCGGTGTCGTGCAGGCGGGCGGCGCGGGCGGCCATGCCTTCCTTGAAGGCTTCGGGAAAGGACGCCAGCGTCACGGGGTCCAGTTGCAGCGCCGTCAGGCCCGAGAGGGTGAAGGCCAGGTTCACCGGCAGGGGGCGGTCGGCCGGGCCGTCGTCGACGCCGCCGACTTCGCCCCGCAAGGCGGCCCGGCTTTCATCCTTGTCCGGGGCGAGCGAGAGGCCGGCTTGCCGCAGGACCTCGAACAGGGTCAGGGTCGGCAACGAGCCGATCTGGGCCTCGGCCTTCCGACAAGCGGCCAGCAGCGCCGTCCTGTCGGCGACCGGTCCGCCGGCCATCTGGGTGATCAGCGTCATGCCGTCCAGGATCTCGCGGGGCGTCAGCCTGCCGTCCTTGAAGCTCTTGTCGACCCAGGCGAGCAGCGGGTCGTTGGTCGGCGCCCCGCCCGTGGCCGTCGCCTTGAGCGACGTGGCGCCGGCCATCTCGCGAAGCCGGTTGAGCAGGGGCTCGGCGTCGGCGCAGGCGATCAGCTTCAGCCAGTCGCGGAAGACGTCGACCGATCTTGGTTCGTCGTCGCGCTGATGGGCGTGCAGCAGGGCGGGATGGGCGAAGTCCAGCCACAGGGCTTCCTGGTGGGCGGCCTTGTCCGGGCAGGTCTCGATGCGCGTCTTGGTCGCCTTGATCTCGTCGTCGTCCAGGATGCGGAAGAAGAAGAACAGCAGCCAGTCGCGCGGCTTCTTGCCGGGGCGCTTGGCGGGACGCAGGAGGTTGGCCTGGACGTCCTTGCTGGTGTGTCGGTCGATCGGAATGGCTCCATCGGCGCTCATGGCCGGCCCCCTTTTGTTGGATCAGCTTTGGCGGAACAGTCCGCTGGGCGTCGGGAAATCGTGGGCGATCTGCTGGTTTTCGCGCAGGAAGGCGTCGAACAGGGTGTTGAGATTGGCGGCCTGTCCGCCCTGGGCCGGCCTCACCTGGGCCACGAAGGCGTCGAAGCGCTGCTTGAACGCCTCCAGATGCTTGATCCGCGCGACGCTGAGGTCCGAATAGGCCGCGTAGAACAGGCTGGTGTTGATCTGGTAGCGTCGGACCCACAGCCAGAACTTCTCGAAGTCCCTCGTCCTCGGGAAATCCTCGCAGTTCTCGAAGATGAGATCGAAGGCGTCGGCCAGGTATTCGGCGATGTCGCGCATATAGACCCGGAGGTCGCCGTCGAATTCGACCTGGGTCAGAAGGAAGCTGTTGAATTCCGAGGACGCCGGCGCGGTCGGAGGGCTGGAAGGCCGCGCCAGGGTGAGGAATTCGTCGAACGGCTCGGGGACGACACCCGGGATCACCGTGCTCGGAGATGTCGCCACGGGCGTCGGCTGGTTCGGACCCGCGACCGCGGGCGGGGCGGGCATGTTGAAGTAGCGGACATCCTTCACCGAGGAGCCGACCAGATACTGCTCGGGCCGCAGGATCGTCAGTCGGCCGAAATGGATGGCTGGGACGCGGTTGAGGTCGATCGGGAAGCCCTGGCGGTGCCGCTCGGCCAGGCCGTCGATCAGCGAACGCAGCCGCTCCTCGTAGGTTCGGCGCTCGTTCGGCACGCAGCCCTTCTTGATCGGCGACAGCACGGCGATCTCGGACATGCCGCCGATGGTCTTGGACACGGCCCAATTGAGCCGGCCGCCTCGGGTTCCGGGTTGCCTCATGTTCAGTCCCCCTTTTCGCGCAACGTTCCTGTGAAGCTTTCTGCAACCTTAGGGATTCTATAGGAACGCCGCACCCTTGAGATGGCGCTCCGCCGAAGAGCCGTCTTCAGATCGGAGCCCCCTCCGCCGCGACCTTGCGCCTCGTCCGGAAGCTTCGCGGTGCCAGGGCTCACGGCGCGTGTGTGAGATTCACCACGGTCGCCCGGCCGCGGCTCGCCGCCCCCCACCTCGGGCGTCGGACGTGTTTTCAAAGATTTGCATCAATTTGCATTGTGCCGTTCTGTCGGAGCGGGCAAACAGGCTTCGCAAAATGACGCCGAAGAGCGTCTCCGGTGCACGGCCCAGTCGGGAAGTTTGCATCTGTTTGCTATGGGGGCGGAGATGCGACGCTACGATCGGCCGGAACTGGATGGCCTGAGGTTCTTCGCGTTCGCCCTGGTTCTGGTCTTCCACCTGCCGGACTATCTGCCGCTCGCCGCGGGGCGGCCCTGGCTGGCCGACGTCCTGACCGCCGGCGCGTTCGGCGTGCCGATCTTCTTCCTGCTGAGCGCCTTCCTGATCACCGAGCTGCTGGCGCGCGAGCACGAGGCCCAGGGACAGGTGCGCGTCGCGGCCTTCTACGGCCGCCGCATCCTGCGCATCTGGCCGCTGTATTTCATGGTCCTGTTGGGCCTGACCGCACTCGAGCGCTGGACGCCGGGCGTGGGGCCTGCCCGGCCCGACCAGTTCGCCGCCTTCGCCTTGTTCTACGCCAACTGGCATATCGCCTTCCAAGGCTGGGTCGCCGGTCCGGTCGATCCGCTGTGGAGCATCTCGGTCGAGGAGCAGTTCTACCTGCTGGTCCCGATCCTCATGGCGCTGGCGGGGCGCAGGGCGATCACGGCCCTGGCGCTCGCGGTCCTGGCCGCTTCGTACGGCGCGATCTGGCTGTACGCCGTCCATCCGACCGCCGGCGACAACGGGCAGTGGACCAACGGCCTGGTCCAGGGCCAGTTCTTCGCCGCCGGCTGCCTGCTTTCCAACCAGCTGCGCGGACGCGTCCCCAGCTGGCGCTGGCCTGTCCGGCTGGCGCTGCTGGCGGCCGGCGCGGCGGCCTGGCTAGTCGCGGTCCGCGTCTGCGGCGTCAAGAGCTGGGACCCGCAGTCGCCCACGCCGTGGCACGCCCTGGCGGGCTGGGGGCTGGTCCTGGGCGGGACGGTCGCGATCTTCCTGTCGACCCTCGGAGTCGATGGGAAAGCCCTGCCGTCGGCTCTGACCTATGCCGGGCGCATCTCGTACGGCCTCTACGTCTTCCACGCCTTCGTCCTGCACCTGGTGTTCCACCAGGTCCTGCCGGCGCTGGACGGCTGGCGGCCGGGCTTCTCCCAGACCCTGGCGGGCCGGGGCGGGGGTCTGGTCGCGGCGATCCTGCTCCTGGGCCTCGCCGCCCATCTGTCCTACCGGTTCCTCGAGACGCCCTTCCTGCGGCTCAAGGCCCGGCTGGCCGTCGTCACGCGCTAGGAGTTTCCCGATGCCTCGCCACAGCCTCATCGCGCCCCTGGCGCTTTCGGCCCTGCTGCTGGGGACCAGCGCCGTCGCGGCGCCGGCTCCGGCCCGCTTCCCGGCCGACCGCCTGCCCGAGGACGAGATCATCTATCTGGTCATGCCCGACCGCTTCGAGAATGGCGACCCGGCCAACGACCGGGGAGGGCTGGCCGGCGGCCGCGACAAGACCGGCTACGATCCGACCTCGAGGATGTTCTACCACGGCGGCGACCTGAAGGGCGTCATCGACCGGCTCGACTACATCCAGGGCCTGGGCGCGACGGCGATCTGGCTGACGCCCGTCTTCACCAACCAGACCGTCCAGTACGAGCCCGGGCGGGAGATCGCCGGCTATCACGGCTACTGGCCGCTGAACTTCCTGGACGTCGACCGGCACCTGGGCGACCGCGCGCTCTACAAGGCCTTCGTCGACGCCGCCCACGCCCGGGGGCTGAAGGTCTATCTCGACATCGTGGTCAACCACACCGCCGACATCATCCAGTATCGCGAATGCCGCCCGCGCGGGTGCCTCTACCGGAGCCAGGCCGACTATCCCTATTCGCGTCGAGGCGGCGTCCGGGGCGAGCCGATCAACGACGGCTTCACCGGCCTTTCCGGCCAGACGCCGGGCAATTTCAAGCGGCTGACCCGGTCGGACTACGCCTACACCCCGTACGTCCCCGAGGCCGACCGCGCCGCCAAGCAGCCCGCCTGGCTGAACGACCCGCGCTTCTACCACAACCGCGGGGAGTCCACGTTCGAGGGCGAGAGCTCGCAGCTGGGCGACTTCGCCGGGCTGGACGACGTCATGACCGAGGACCCCAGGGTGCTGGCCGGCTTCATCGACATCTACGGCCGCTGGATCGACGACTTCCGCGTCGACGGCTTCCGGATCGACACCGCCCGCCACGTCAATCCGGAGTTCTGGCGGGCCTTCGTGCCGGCCATGCAGAAGCGGGCCGTCGCCGCCGGGGTGACCAACTTCCATATCTTCGGCGAAGTGATGAACGACGACCCGGCGATCCTGGCGCGCCACACCCGCGTCGACGGCCTGCCGGCGGTCAACGACTTCGCCTTCCACAAGGCGATCGTCGATGTGGTCGCCCGCAACAAGCCGACGGCCGAGCTGGGCGAGGTGTTCGACAAGGACGCGCTGTACGAAGGCGGTCCGGCCGCCGCACGGCGCCTGGTCACCCTGATCGGCAATCACGACGTCCTGCGGCTGGGGCGCACCGTCCGGTCGGCCAATCCCCAGGCCGACGAGGCCGAGTTGCTGAAGCGGACCATCCTGGCCAACGCCCTGCTGCTGACCGCGCGGGGCGTGCCGGCGCTCTATTACGGCGACGAGCAGGGCTTCACCGGCGTGGGCGACGGCGACCATGACTCGCGCGAGGACATGTTCGCCAGCCAGGTGGCCAGCTACAACGCCAACCGCCTGATCGGGACCTCGGCGACGACGGCGTCGTCGAGCTTCGACCCGTCCCATCCGCTGTACCGCGAGATCGCCGAGCTGACCCGGCTGCGCCGGCAGGAGCCGGCCCTGCGGCGCGGGGACCAGATCACCCGCTACGAGACCAAGGGGCCCGGCCTCTTCGTCTTCTCCCGGCGCCTGGACGGCGAGGAGGTGCTGGTGGCCGTCAACACCGCGGCCGAGCCCAGGACGGCCCAGGTCCAGGTCGAGACCGCCTCGACGGACTGGCGCGGCCTGCGGGGCCAATGCGCGGCGAGCGCCCTGGCGCCGGGCGCCTACGCGGTCAGCGCGCCGGCCTTCGGTTACGTGGTCTGCAAATCGACGGGAGCGGTGCGACCGAACGCGCGGCTTCCATGATCGGGGGCAAATATCGTACTAGGGCGCGCTCAAGACCAACTTGAACGGGTTCCAGGGCCTCCGGGCCGGTTTCAAAGAATGCAGACGTTTCCGCCGCACAGACTGTCCGTCGCCCCGATGATGGACTGGAGCGACCGCCATTGCCGGTCGCTGCACCGCGTGCTGTCGCGTCGGGCGTTGCTGTACTCGGAGATGGTGACCAGCGGCGCGGTGCTGAACGGCGACCGCCAGCGGCTGCTGGGCTTCGACGCCGGCCAGCATCCGGTGGCGCTGCAGCTGGGCGGCTCCGAGCCCGCCGAACTGGCCGCCGCCGCCAAGGTTGGCGAGGACTGGGGCTATGACGAGATCAATCTGAACGTCGGCTGCCCGTCCGACCGCGTCCAGAGCGGCCGGTTCGGCGCCTGCCTGATGCGCGAGCCGCAGCTGGTGGCCGATTGCATGGCCGCCATGGCCGCGGCGGTGAAGGTCCCGGTCACGGTCAAGTGCCGGATCGGGGTCGACGACCAGGATCCCGAGCAGAGCCTGTTCGAGCTGATCGACCTGTCGGCCCAGGCCGGCGTCACCAGCTTCGTGGTCCACGCCCGCAAGGCCTGGCTGAAGGGGCTGTCGCCGAAGGAGAACCGCGACGTGCCGCCCCTGGACTATCCGCTGGTCCATCGGCTCAAGCGCGAACGGCCGGACCTGACCATCGTGATCAACGGCGGGATCCCGGACCTGGACGTGTCCCTGGCCCAGCTGGAGCACGTGGACGGGGTGATGCTGGGCCGGGCGGCCTATCACGAGCCCGGCCTGCTGGGGCAGGCGGACCGCCGGGTGTTCGGCGAGGACGTCTCCGACATCGACGACTTCGAGGCGGTCGAGCTCTACAAGCCCTACATGGCCGGCCAGCTGGCGTCGGGCGTGCATCTGGCGGCGATGACCCGCCACATGCTGGGCCTGTTCCACGGCCTGCCGGGCGCCCGCGCGTGGCGGCGAATCCTGACCGTCGAAGGGGTCAAGGCGGGGGCGGGCCTGGACGTGGTGGATCGCGCCGTGGCGGCCGTGCGCCAGGCGGTCGACGCCCGCGAGGCCCGGACGCTGGAAGTGGCGGAGTAGGGCTCTAGGGCTCTAGGAGCGCAGGACCAGGGCGCGGGGCGTGGCCTGGAAGCTGGACAGCCGGCCCAGATAGCTCATGCCCAGCAGCGAGGTCTCCAGACCCTTTTCGACGACCAGGGCCTCGACGTCGCGGACTTGGGCGCCGGCCACCGACACGCTGGCCAGCTTGACCGAGGCGGCGCGGGTCTCGCCCGAGGCCGTCATGACCTTGTAGTTGTAGTCCAGCGCCTTGGTGTCGATGCCCAGGCGCTTGGCGTCGGTCTGGCTGAGGGCCACGGCGGTCGCGCCGGTGTCGATCAGGAAGCGCACCGCGCGGCCGTCGACCTTGGCCTCGGCCCAGAAGTGGCCGTCGGCGGCCTTGACGATCTGGGCGGCGCCGTCGTCGATGGAGGCCGCGACAGGGGCGGGGCCGCGCAGGTCCGGCTGGCGCAGATCGTCCAGCGACACGACGGCTTTCGCCGCCCCGACCGCCGAGAGCGCGCCTACGATCGCGATGGTCGCGAACTTGAGCATCGAAGTCACCCCGCCATACAGGCTTTGTGGCCGTTTCTACGACCGTTGCCAGGCAGACTAGCGGGCAATGGGTTTTCAACCGGTGAATCGATCCCGGCGCGACCTCGCTTGGTTAATTAATCGATAATCGATCAGCAAATTAAAAATCTGTAATACTTGGCGATAACATCATTACATCTATGTAATCACTCAATATGACTTCGATTTAACTTAAGATGATCGAACATTTCCGGCAAATTACCACTCGCAAGTTCAGTGCTTATCGAGGGAACGTCGCCATGAAAAAGATCATCGTCGCCGCGGTTGTCGCCGCTTCGGCCTTCGCCGGAGCCGCCCAGGCCGGCGCCTCCGCCACCAATTTCGAGTTCCTGCAAGCCGCCCGCTGCCGCGGCCTGGCCGCTTCCGAAGGTCTCGGCAAGGTCGACACCGCCGGCATCGACGCGTTCCTGCGGCAGGAAGGCGTGAGCCGCGAGCTTCCGGTGCGCGTCTCGGCGAAGAACAAGATCGCCGACGCCCAGAAGGAAGGCGACAAGGCCGAAGGCGCCAAGAAGGACAAGCTGCTGGCCGAACGGTCGAGCGCCTGCTCGGCCTGGCTGAACGGCGCGTCGACGGGCGCGGCCGTCAACACCTCGAACTAAGGGCCTCTAGCCTTGGCTGGCCATCAGGTTGGCCATCGGATCCGGGCGATGGGGAAGGGCGGCCATGATCGCGGCCCGTTCCTCGTCGCTCAACCGGGCCCAGCCGGCGATCTCGGGAAGGGTTCGCCGGCAGCCCAGGCAGAAGCCGCTTTGGCCGTCCACCGCGCAGACCTTCACGCAAGGCGTCGCGATGGGACGGGGCGGCGTCTTCAGCGTCTCAGGGGGCGTGGCCGAGGTCATGACCCGTATTTCGCCGTTCCAGGCCGGCCGCGCAAGGGCGGCCCGCGGCGAGACCCCGTGCGTCGATCGCGTTCGTAGTCCCAATCCTCCAAAGGAGCTTCCATGCGTATCCTGACCCTCACCGCCGCCGCCCTGCTCGCCGTTTCGGCGACCGCGCCGGCCTTCGCCGCCGATCGCGTCAGCGACGGCGAACTCGTGCGCGCCTCGCGCTGCCTGGGCCTGGCCAAGGCGGCGAACCTCGGCGCTTCGGACGCCACGGCCCTGCAGGCCTTCGTGAAGACCCAGAAGCGGGGACGCGATCCGCTGGTCCAGGACCGCGCGGAGGCCGCCGAGCGCAACGCCGCCTCGCAGGCCGGCAAGGCCAAGGACGACATGAAGGCCTCGCTGATCGCCGAACGCGACGGCGCCTGCAAGGCGCTGGTCGAGAACTCGTCGACCGCGACCGCCGCCCAGCCGGCCGGGGCCTGACCTCTCGGCTCTTTGCATCGGGCGCGGGCTGGCTTAAGTCCGCGCCCATGATCGCTTCTCCCTTCGACGACATCCGCAAGCTGGCCGCCGACGCGCCGGCCGTTCCGACCTCGACCTTCGCGGGCGGCGACCGCCTGGCGGAAATCTCGGCCTGGCTGACGGACTGGACCGGCAAGACGCCGCCGGCGGTGCTGCGCCCGGTCGTCGCCCTCTATGCCGGCGCCCGCCAGGGCGTGGGGCCGCGCGGTTGGGCCCGCGAGCGCCTCGAGGCTGTCGCCGCCGGCGGGGCCAATGTCTGCCGCATCGCCGGCGTCCAGGGTGCGGGGCTGGAAGCCTTCGACCTGGCCATCGACCGCCCGACGCCCGACGCCGTCCAGAAGGCGGCGATGAGCGAGAAGGAATGCGCGGCCACCATGGCCTTCGGCATGGAAGCCCTGGCCAAGCAGCCCGACCTGCTGATCCCCGGCGTGATCGCCGCCGAAACCGACCGCGCCGCCGGCTCCCTGGCCTTGGCCCTGTTCGGCGGTGAGGCCTCGGACTGGAGCGACGCGCCCGAGCCGATCGCCGCCGCCGTGGCCCGCGCCGCCGCCGAGGACGACCTGTCCGACCCGCTGGCCGCCCTGCGCCAGCTGGGCGGGCGCGAGACCGCCGCCCTGGTCGGGGCGATCCTGGCCGCCCGGGTCCAGAAGATCCCGGTGCTGCTGGACGGCTACGCCGCCTGCGCCGCCGCCGCCGTGCTGCACGTGCTGGACCCCGCCCTGGTCGCCCATTGCCAGGCCGGCCATGTCGGGACCGCCCGAGGCCATGCGCGCTTGCTGCAGGCGCTGGGCAAGCGGCCGCTGATCGCGCTGGACATCGCCGAGGAGGAGGGTGTCGGCGGGGTCACCGCCCTGGCCCTGGTCCGGTTGGCCTGCGAGGTCCGCTGAGGCCTTTCCGGGCTCAAACTGATCGTTGTTTACGTTGACGCTAAGGTCATCTTTCCAAACGCTCGTTCGAGCCCTAAGGTGACTCCCGAAAGTCAAAGACGGCCCCCGAAGAGGGTCGATTTCCGGGAGTCCGCCATGAACCTCGATTTCTCGCCCGAAGACGTCGCGTTCCGCGACGAGGTGCGCGCCTTCATCGCCGAGAACTATCCCGCCGGCCTGCGTGAAAAGCAGGAGGAGGGCGAGGAAATGGCCAAGGAAGACTTCCTGTCCTGGCACCGCACCCTGGCCAAGAAGGGCTGGGTGGCCCCGGCCTGGCCGGAGAAGTACGGCGGCCCGGGCTGGTCCTCGGTCCAGCGCTACATCTGGTCGGAAGAGACCGCACGCGCCGACTGCGTGCCGATCCTGCCGTTCGGCATCAACATGGTCGGGCCGGTGATCTACACCTTCGGCACGCCGGAGCAGAAGGAACGCTTCCTGCCGCCGACCCTGTCGGGCGACATCTGGTGGTCGCAGGGATACAGCGAGCCGGGCGCGGGGTCGGACCTGGCCAGCCTGAAGACCAAGGCCGAGCGCTTCACCGGCGACGACGGCAAGGAATACTACCTGGTCAACGGCCAGAAGACCTGGACCACCCTGGCCCAGCACGGCGACTGGATCTTCTGCCTGGTCCGCACCGACCCGACCGCCAAGATCCAGGAAGGCATCTCGTTCCTGCTGATCGACATGAAGTCGCCGGGCGTGACCGTGCGTCCGATCATCACCCTGGGCGGCGAGCACGAGGTCAACGAGGTCTGGCTCGAGAACGTCAAGGTGCCGGTCGAGAACCGCATCTACGAGGAGAACAAGGGCTGGACCTGCGCCAAGTTCCTGCTGGCCCACGAGCGTAGCGGCATCGCCGGCGTGGCGCGCTCCAAGCGCGGCATCGAGCGCATCCGCCAGATCGCCTCGACCGAACTGGGCGACGACGGCCGGCCGCTGCTGACCGACCCGGACTTCAAGCGCAAGGTCGCCGACCTGGAGATCGACCTGACGGCCCTGGAATACACCGAGCTGCGCACCCTGGCCGGTGAAGCCGCCGGCAAGGGCCCGGGCCCGGAATCCTCGGTCCTGAAGATCAAGGGCACCGAGATCCAGCAGCGCATCACCGAGCTGGTGCTGGAGGCCGCCGGCCACTACGGCGCGCCGTACTTCCGCGGCTTCCCGAAGGACGGCGACAACGCCCATCCGATCGGCCCCGACTTCGCCCATCGCGCCGCGCCGACCTATTTCAACGTCCGCAAGACGTCGATCTACGGCGGCTCCAACGAGATCCAGCGCAACATCATCGCCAAGATGGTGCTGGGGGTTTAGGGCGTCGGGCGCGGAGCGGGGCGATGAACCGGCTCGGGCTGGTCTTGGCTGTCACGGTCACGGTCGCTTCGTTCGGAGCGGCCGGCGGCGCTGTGGCGGGCCAGGTTCCCGAGGCCTCCTCGCGAGCCGTCGGCCAAGGTGTCGTGCATCGCACGCGCCTGGCGCCCGGCGAAGCGCCGGTGCTCGCCACCTTCGTCGGGCGCTCCGGAGATGTGCTCTGGCGTTCGAACGCGGAGGCCAAGACCGGCTGGCGGGGCGAAATCCGCTATCTCGGGGATAATCAGGGCCTGTCGCGGTTCGAGGTCGTCGAATTCGCTTCGCGCGCCGGGCCTTCATCGACGATCGGCTTCCTGGCGAAAACGCCCGGCCGCGTGACGCTTCCGTTCAAGGACGCCGACGTCTTCCTAATCGTAGAAGCCGTGAAACCAGAGGGCATGACCTATCATCTGGAAGCGGTGATCCAAGACGAACAAGTCGTAGACGAATAGTCTTCAGAGGAAACCAAGGGATGGATTTCAACTTCACCGAAGAGCAGTCGATGGTCCGCGACACGGTCGCGAGCTTCCTGCAGGACAAGTACGACTTCGAGACCCGCCGCAAGATCGTCAATTCCGAGACCGGCTGGCGCCAGGACTACTGGAAGGCCTTCGCCGAGGAGCTGGGCATCCTGGGCGCCTCGTTCAGCGAGGAGCTGGGCGGACTGGGCGGCGGCGCCATCGACAACATGATCATCATGGAGGAGTTCGGTAAGGCGCTGGTCATCGAGCCCTATCTGGGCACCGTGGTGATCGGCGGCGGCTTCATGAAGCACTCGGGCTACGCCGGCGCGGCGTCGGTGATCGAGGGCATCGTGGCCGGCACGACCACCATCGCCTTCGCCTATGGCGAGCCCCAGGCCCGCTACACCTGGCAGGACCTGAAGACCACGGCCAAGAAGGACGGCTCGGGCTACGTCCTCAACGGTCACAAGGCCGTGGTGGTCGGCGCGCCGTTCGCCACGCACCTGGTGGTCACCGCCCGCACCGGCGGCGCCCAGCGGGACACGGGCGGCGTCTCGGTGTTCCTGGTCGACAAGAGCCTGCCGGGCATCGTCACTCGCGACTATCCGACGGTGGACGGCAACCGCGCCTCGGAAGTCTTCTTCGAGAACGTCTCGATCCCCGCCGACGCCCTGATCGGGCAGGAGGGCGGCGGCCTGCCCCTGGTCGACAAGGTGATCGACGAGGCCACGGCCGCCGTCGGCGCCGAGGCCGTGGGCGTGTTGCGCAAGCTGCACGAGGGCACCCTCGACTACGCCAAGCAGCGCAAGCAGTTCGGCACCGCCATCTCCAACTTCCAGGTGCTGCAGCACCGGATGGTCGACATGTTCATCGAGCTGGAGCAGGCCGTGTCGATGACCTACATGGCCACCATCAAGCTTTCGGAGAGCGACGACGAGCGCGCCAAGGCCGTCTCGGCCGCCAAGGTCCGCATCGGCCGCGCCTGCAAGTTCGTGGGCCAGAACGCCATCCAGATCCACGGCGGCATGGGCATGACCGACGAACTGGCCATCGGTCACTACTTCAAGCGCGCCACTCTGATCGAGGGCCTGTTCGGCTCGGTCGACCACCATCTGCGGCGCTACGAATCGCTGTCGTTCGGGCCCGCGACCGGCAAGGCGGCCTAAACCGCCTACGGACAAGCAGCCGGAAAGAGCTTCCGCCGCCCGCGACACGCCGTCGCGGGCGGTTTTTCTTTGGGGGCGTGCGTTTTGTCCGCCCTGTTCCTGGGCGAGGCGTCGTTCAACCCGGCAGGACAACCTGCTGGACCTCGCTGTGACCGATCTTCGCCTCGACCTCGCCCCCCGACCGCTGACCGAAACCCTGACCGCCATGGACGCCAGCGCCCAGCTCCTGATGGAGCAGGCGCGCGAGGCCAAGGCCAAGGCCGACCGCCTGGAGGTGGCGCTTTCCCTGGTGGTGGGGGTGGTGGCCAATGATCCCGACCTCGAGGAAGGCCTTGTGCTGCAACGGATCGCGGGTCAGCTGCGGCTATGCGCCGACCTGCCGGAGATGGCCGCCGAGCTGGTCGGCTGCGACGTCGCCCGCATCGACGAGGCCATGCTGCGCGCCGCCGCCGCGATCATCGGCGCGGCCGGCAAGCCCGCGCCGACCGAACCCGAACATTCGACGACGCTCCACTAGGTCCGGCCGCGGCGCTCCGTGCGCGAAGCGTTGTCCGGCAAGGGGAATCCGAGGCTGAAGATCAATTCGTCCGTACGCGGATTTCGTCAGGGTTCGGATTAATTTTCTTGCGTTCGGGACGCGACGGCGCATGCTTTGCCTCGACGCGCTGACGACTAGGAGGGTGGGAGTCCCTGTAAGCCGCGCGCGTCTCCTGGCCCAACGGCCCCGTTGGTTTTCAAGCGAGTCTGGGAGACGCCGCCAAATGAACGTATCGAGAATGAACCACGCCATGCTGTCCTTCGCCCTGATCGGCGGGATGCTGGTCGGGGGCAGACAGACGCCCAAGCCGCCGGTCACCGAGCCCAAGCCTTCCAATCGGAAGTAGGGCGGCCGCAAACAGGCGAGAAAAAGGGGCGGCCCGCCTGGCGGACCGCCCCATTGCTTGATCTCGAAAGCTTCGAGCGGGCCTTACGGCTTGGCGACCGTGTTGCAGTCGGCGAGGCCGGCGGCGTCCAGTTCCTCGCCGCGATAGTTGAAGGTTTCCACCGCGCCCAGTTCGGCGGCGACCTTGCGGCACGCGCGGCCGATCGGCAGCGACTTGACCTGAGGAGCGGCGCAGACGACGCCGTTGCAGCGCCACATGGCGCCGTCCTGGATCAGGGTGGGAGCCTTGGCGGGGGCCTTCAGCTTGAGCACCGCGCCCTCGGCGGCGAACGCGCTGGTCGCCATGCCCAGCGTGGACAGGGCGGAGGCCGCGACGAGCGCGGTCACGAAGATACGCATGTTTGTTTCCTTATCCCCTAAGGCCGACATGGGGAGGTCGGCCGCGGACATATCGTTGCGTTTCGCAACTAAGTCAACAAACGAACGTTTGAAGACGCGTCTTCTTGCCCGTTTTCCGCAAGCCAGGCCAGTAGGGCGGGCGTTATGTCGCTGGCCTCTTCCGCCACCCGCCAGGCGTCCTCGAGCGACGGTGGGGTCAGGCCGCGGTCGATCGTGTGGCGCAGCAGGGCGAACAGCGGATCCCAGAAGCCGTCGGGATTGTGGAAGACGATCGGCTTGCGGTGCAGGTCCAGACGTCGCCACGATAGCAGCTCGATGATCTCCTCCAGCGTGCCGATGCCGCCGGGCAGCACCACGAAGGCGTCCGAGCGCTCGAACATCATCATCTTGCGCTCGTGCATCGAGGTGACGATCACGGTTTCGACGTCGTCGAACGGCTGCTCGCGGCCGCGCAGGAACTCCGGGATGATCCCCAGCACCCGGCCGCCGGCCTCGTGGGCGCCGCGCGCCGTCGCCCCCATCAGGCCCACGCCGCCGCCGCCATAGACCAGCTTCAGCCCGGCCCTGGCGAAGTCGCCGCCGATGCGGAACGCCGCCTCGAGATAGGCCGGGTCGGCCGCGTTCGACGAGCCGCAATAGACGCAGACAGCCTGGCCGGTCCCCGGGTCGGACGTCGCGTCGCCGGCTTGGCCGCTGGACAGGTCGGGCATCGTCGTCCACTCCAGAAAAATAAACAGCGCGCCGGTCCTTGTGGACAAGGTCGGCGCGCCGCACGTGAGCACCCAAGGAAATAAGGCCGTCGGGGCGTCGTCGGCCGTTGGATACGCCATGATCAGGATTCGCGAGATCGGTTTCAAGTCAGCCGCCTTCAGGTCGGCCTGTGTCGTCGCGGCCCTGGGCGCGCTGGCCCTGGCGGCGTGCGGCCGGGGGGAGGAGGGCTGGCGGCGCGATCCGGCGGCGGCCAAGGCCGAACAGCCCGCGCCCCAGGCGGGCTATCTGAAGCCGCCGCGCGTGGTGTCGGCGATCCGCGAAGGCGCCGCCGTGGCGCTGTCGGGCCAGGCCGAACCCTCGTCCAGCGTCAGGCTGGGCGCGCCGACCGGCGAGGCGCTGGTGGGCAAGGCCGACGCGGCCGGCGCCTGGCGGCTGGTGACGCCCCTGGCCGGCGAGCCGCGGCTGTACGGCCTGTCGATGACCCTGGAGGACCGGACCGTCCAGGCCCAGGGCTATCTGATGGTCGCGCCGAACGGCGCCGCGGTGCTGCTGCGCGCCGGGGCCGGGGCCGAGGTGATGGGGAAGAGCTCGCTGTCGCCGCGCCTGCTGGCGATGGACTACGACCGCAGCGGCGGGGCCGTCGTCTCGGGCGTCGGCACGCCGGGCGCCGGCTTGGGCGTCCGCGTGGACCGCGCAACGCGCGGCGAGGGCAAGGTCGGCGAGGATGGGCGGTTCTCGATCTCGCTGGACCAGCCGCTGACGGCCGGCGCCCACACCATCCAGGTGGCGGGCGAGGGCGGCGAGCAGCAGGTGGTCGTCGAGGTCAGCCCGCCGGCGACGCCGACGAACGGGCCCGTGGCCTCGACGCTGACGGCCCTGGGCTGGCGCGTCGACTGGATGACGCCCGGCGGCGGACTGCAGACCACCCAGCTGCTGGACGGCGGCCAGTGAGGGGCATGGCGCCGCGATCCGGAGCCGTGGCGGGCGCCGTGGCCGCCCCCGAGGTCAAGGCCAACGGCTGGAAGGCCATGGCCGACCTGTTCGGACTGGTGATGCGCTCCAAGGCCCCCGGCCTGCGCTGGCGCTTGACCCTGGCCCTGGTGTTGACCTTCGCGGGCAAGTTCCTGGGCGTGATCGCGCCGCTTCTGCTGGGCAAGGCGGTCAACGCCCTGACGGCGGGGCAGGGCGCGGCCGTGCAGGTGGGGCTGACCTTCGCCGCCCTGGCCGGCGGCTGGGCCTTGATCCGCTTCATCTCCGCGGTGGCCCCCCAGGCGCGCGACGCGGTGTTCACGCCGGTGGCCCAGGCCGCCCAGACCCGCGCGGCGGTCGAGACCTTCGCCCACGCCCTGTCGCTGTCGATCGACTTCCACCAGACCAAGCGCACCGGCTCGCTGTCGCGGGTGATCGATCGCGGCGCGCGGTCGATGGATTTCCTGCTGCGCGGCCTGGTGTTCAACATCGCGCCGACGGCGGTGGAACTGATCATGGCCGCCATCGTGCTGGCCAAGGCCTATGACTGGCGCTTCGCCCTGACGGCCGTGGTCACGGTGGTGATCTACGGCGTGGTGACCTTCACGATCTCGGACTGGCGGATCGGCCATCGCCGGGTGATGAACGAGGCCGACGCCGAGGCCGCCGGGCGGGCCGTGGACGCCCTGCTGAACTACGAGACGGTCAAGGCCTTCGGGGCCGAGGAGCGGGCGGTCGGCGGCTATGACAACGCCCTGGCGGCCTACGGCGCGGCCAACATCAAGGCGACCAACTCCCTGACCCTGCTCAACACCGTGCAGTCGGCGGTGATGAGCCTGGGCCTGGGCGTGATGGCCATCCTGGCCGGGGGCGAGGCGGCCGCCGGCCGGATCGGGCCCGGCGACGTGACCGCCGCCGTGCTGATCCTGGTCAACCTGTACGGCCCGCTGAACATCCTGGGCTTCGCCTATCGCGAAATCCGCCAGTCGTTCATCGACATGGAGGCCATGCTCGACCTGCGTCGCGCCCAGCCCGACGTGGCCGACGCGCCCGACGCCATCGACCTGCCGCCGCCCGCCGACCGGCGTGGCGGGGCGGTGGCCTTCGAGGGCGTCTCGTTCCGTCACGGCGCGCGTTCGGAGGGCCTGCAGGGCGTGACCTTCACGGCCCGGCCGGGAACCACCGTCGCCATCGTCGGTCCCTCGGGCGCGGGCAAGACCACCCTGGTGCGCCTGGCCCTGCGGATGATCGATCCCCAGGCCGGGCGGGTGACCCTGGACGGCCACGACCTGAAGGCGCTCAAGCAGGGATCGCTGCGTCGCGCCGTCGCCCTGGTGCCGCAGGACGTGGCCCTGTTTAACGACACGGTGATGGCCAACATCGCCTTCGCCCGTCCCAACGCCTCCGAGGCCGAGGTCTGGGCCGCTGCCGAGGCGGCCGAGCTGGGCGAGTTCATCCGCAACCTGCCCGAGGGCATGGCCACCAAGGTCGGCGAGCGCGGGCTGAAGCTGTCGGGCGGCGAGCGCCAGCGGGTGGGCATCGCCCGGGCCCTGCTGGCCGATCCGCGCGTGCTGATCCTGGACGAGGCGACCAGCGCCCTGGACAGCCGTACCGAGGCCGCCATCCAGGCCACCCTGCGCAAGGCGAGGGAGGGGCGCACGACCCTGGTGGTCGCCCACCGCCTGTCGACGATCGCCGACGCCGACGAGATCGTCGTCCTGCGCCGTGGAAAGGTTGTGGAGCGTGGTCCCCATGCGGCGCTTTTGGAGGCCGGGGGCGAATACGCGGCGTTGTGGCGGCGACAGACTCGGGAGAAACCTGTGGAAGCGGGGGCGGTCGTCGATTGATATCCGAAAACCGCCATTGTAGAACGAACGTAGAACATTGCTGGCGGTTACGGACATGCTGACGCGAAAGATCGATCGGGCCCTGGACGCGATGGCCGCCTGCAAGGACCGGGTTCCGGCCCTGCGCGAGATCTACCGCGCCGACAGCCCCGAGGGCCTGGCCCTGGGCAATCTGATGGAAGCCGTCGAGCG
The DNA here is from genome assembly GCF_037402475.1 of Caulobacter sp. CCG-8. Taxonomy (NCBI): domain Bacteria; kingdom Pseudomonadati; phylum Pseudomonadota; class Alphaproteobacteria; order Caulobacterales; family Caulobacteraceae; genus Caulobacter; species Caulobacter sp. CCG-8. Next base: position 235,700 of record NZ_JBBEUD010000001.1, on the reverse strand, counting down.
GGCCCAGCAGGTGCTGCAAGGCCAGGGCGTCCAAGCCGCGAAGTAGCCTTCCAGGGCGATTTGTGGGGTGCGGGCCGCCGCGCCGCCGCTATATCCTGCCGGCTCGACAGACCTCTCCACTTTCGGGAGCCGCCCATGCGCTATCTGCACACCATGGTCCGCGTGAAGGACCTCGACGCCTCGCTGCGCTTCTATTGCGAGGGGCTGGGCCTGACCGAGATGTACCGGATGGAGAACGACAAGGGTCGTTTCACCCTGGTGTTCCTGGCCGCGCCGGAGGACGTCGAGCTGGCCAAGGAGCGCAAGGCGCCGCTGGTCGAGCTGACCTACAACTGGGATCCCGAGGACTATCAGGGCGGCCGTAACTTCGGCCACCTGGCCTATCGGGTGGACGACATCTACGAGACCTGCCAGCGGCTGATGGACATGGGCGTGACGATCAACCGTCCGCCGCGCGACGGCCACATGGCCTTCGTCCGCTCGCCCGACAACATCTCGGTGGAGCTGCTGCAGGACGGCAACCTGGACCCGGCCGAGCCGTGGGCCTCGATGCCGAACACGGGCGCCTGGTAGAAGGCGGCGCTAGACCAGCTTCACCCGGGGCTCCGGCGGGGTGTAGAGCGCGGCCAGGGCTTCGAGGCGGGCTTCCGGGTCATCGATGATCGCCAGCCAGGCCAGGCGGGCCAGCTCCAGCCGGTAGTCGGCCGCATAGCCGGTCGAGAACGGCGACTGGGTGCTGCCAGGCGGTTCCGCGGCCTTGGCGTTGGCCAGCTTCTGGCGGGTCAGGATGGCGGGACGGTCGATCAGGACCTCGCCTTCGCCGGTCGCGACCCAGCCGTCTACCAGGGCGCAGGCGGCCACCGCGTGATAGACCACCACCGGCAGGGCGCGCTTCTGGGGCGCGGGTTCGGCGACCATGATCGGCTTGACGGCGGTCGGCGGGCTGGTGATCCGGAAGGCCAGGGCGTTGGCGCCGCGTAGCAGGATGGTCTTCCAGTGATCGTTGGTCTTGCTCATGGTTAAGCCTGTATCCGCTGCGCGGCGCGTGGTGAAGACCCAACGCGGCAAATGGCGCAGCGGATACAGGTTCAGACGGAAATCCCCGCCTTTCTAGGGTCTTGGCCTATTCGGCGGCGGCCGCGACCGGCGTCTTCAGGGTGGGGTAGTCGACATAGCCCTGGCCGTCGCCGCCATAGAAGGTGGTCGGGTCGGGCGCGTTGAGCGGTGCGTCGAGTCGCAGGCGCTCCACAAGGTCCGGATTGGCGATGAAGGCCTTGCCGAACGCGACGGCGTCGTACTTGCCGGCGTCGAGCGCCGCCTGGGCGGTTTCGCGGGTGAACTTCTCGTTGGCGATGTAGACGCCGCCGAACGCCGCCTTCAGGTCCACGCCCAGGCTGTCGGGGCCTTCGTATTCGCGGGCGCACAGGAAGGCGATCCGACGCTTGCCCAGTTCCTTGGCCGCGTAGCCGAAGGTGGCGGCCAGGTCGCTGTCGCCCATCGAGTGGCTGTCGGCGCGCGGAGCCAGGTGCACCCCGACCCGGCCGGGGCCGAACACCGAGGCCACCGCGTCGGCCACCTCCAGCAGCAGGCGCGCGCGGTTCTCGATCGGGCCGCCGTACTGGTCGGTGCGCTGGTTCGAGCCGTCCTGCAGGAATTGGTCGAGCAGGTAGCCGTTGGCGCCGTGGATCTCGGCGCCGTCGAAGCCGGCGGCCTTGGCGTTCTCGGCGCCCTGGCGGAAGGCCTCGACCACGCCGGCGACTTCCTCGGTCGTCAGGGCGCGGGGCGTGGGGTAGGGGCGTTCGGGACGCAGCAGGCTGACATGGCCCTTGGCCGCGATGGCGCTGGGACCGACCGGCGCCGCGCCGTCGTGGAACGACGGATCGGAGACTCGGCCCACGTGCCACAGCTGGATGAAGATGCGGCCGCCCTTGTCGTGCACGGCCTTGGTCACCTGCTTCCAGCCCTCGACCTGCGCCTGGGACCAGATGCCGGGCACGCCTTGGTAGCCGACGCCCTGCGGCGTGACGGGCACGCCCTCGGTGATCAGCAGGCCGGCCGAGGCGCGCTGGGCGTAGTACTCGGCCATCAGCGCGTTGGGGATCTGGGTGGGGCCGGCCCGCAGGCGGGTCAGCGGTGCCATGACGACGCGGTTGGGCAACTTCAGGTCGCCGACGACAAGCGGATCGAACAGGGTGGGCATGGAGAATCTCTGGAGGCTCGCCGACCCCGCGCCGGCGTCCCGAATATCTGGCGTGCCGCGTTCCGATCGCAACTGCCACAGGCTCTGATTTTATTCTGAAGCGCGCCGCAGGGAATCTGGGGGAACGTCCTGGCTCCGACCGTCGTTGGCTTGGGGAGAGACGGAGAACTCCCATGGCTGAACCCCACGAGACCCTCGACGTGACCAACGGCGACGAGGACGACGGCGTCTACGACCCCTCCACGGTCGAAGCCAATCTCAATATCGAGCATGGCGGCGGGGTCGGCGCCCGCGACCTGGCGCGGCAGAGGGAGCCGACCGAGGTCGTCACGCCCGACGACGAGGACGACGGCCCGACCGAAGGGCTGGGCCGGGCTCATCCGAAGGAATGACGCCATGGCCGAATTGAACACCGAGAAACGCGACAAGCTGCCCGACAAGGCCTTCGCCGAACCGGAGAAGCGCGCCTATCCGATCGAGGACAAGGCCCACGCCCGCAACGCCAAGGCCCGCGCCAGCCAGGCCGTGAAGGCCGGCCGGATGTCCAAGGCCGAGGAAAAGCGGATCGACGGCAAGGCCGACGCGGTCCTCAAGAAGGGTTAGGGCTCGACCGGAGCGAGCAGTCCGGTCTATTCGCCTAGGCTCCTCCCTTCGCTGCAGAGAATCCGTCCATGCCCTCCGGCCTCGCCGCCCTTCTCGACGACATCGCCGGCATCACCAAGCTGGCGGCCGCCTCGCTGGACGACGTGAGCGGCGCCGCCGGCAAGGCCGGGGTCAAGGCGGCCGGGGTGGTGGTCGATGACACCGCCGTCACGCCGGGCTACGCCATGGGCTTCACGCCCGAGCGCGAGCTCCCGATCGTCTGGAAGATCGCGGTCGGCTCGTTCCGCAACAAGCTGCTGTTCCTGCTGCCCGGCGCCCTGATCCTCAGCGCCTTCGCGCCCTGGGCCGTGACCCCGATCCTGATGGTCGGCGGCGCCTATCTGGCCTTCGAGGCCACCGAGAAGATCATCGAGGCCTTCGTCGAGCACGAGGTGGCCGGCGACGAGGCCGAGGACTTCGCCCTCAGCAGCGCCGAACTCGAGACCCAGAAGGTCAACGGGGCGATCCGCACCGACCTGATCCTGTCCGGCGAGATCATGGCCATCGCCCTGGCCGATGTCGCCGACAAGCCCCTGGCTATCCAGGCCGCGGCCTTGGCCATCATCGGCGTGCTGCTGACCGTGGCGGTCTACGGCGTGGTCGGGCTGATCGTGAAGATGGACGACATCGGCCTGCACCTGGCCAAGGGGCGCTCGAAGGCGCTGCAGGGGCTGGGGCGCGGCCTGGTCAAGGCGATGCCGGTGACCATGGAGGCCCTGACCGTGATCGGCACCGCGGCCATGCTGTGGGTCGGCGGCGGCATCATCGTCCACGGCCTGGAGCACTTCCACCTGACCCCGATCCCGCACTGGGTCGAGGGCGCGTCGCACTGGGCCGGCCAGGTCCCGGTGGTTGGCGCGATCACGGGCTGGCTGGCCATGGCGGCGGGTTCGGCCGTGGTGGGGCTGATCGTGGGCGGCGCGATCGTCGGCGCGATCCACCTGATCCCCAGCAAAAAGGCGGCGCACTAGGCGCCGCCTTTTCATTTCGTCCGGCGTGTGGCCGCTAGGCGGCCTGACGCGACCGGTAATCGTCGATCTGGCGGAAGATCGAGGCCATGGCCGCGTGGGCCGGCATCTGGTCTTCGGTGATCCGGCCCTCGGCGAAGATCAGGGCCAGGCGATCGCGCGCGCGGCTGACGCGGCTCTTGATCGTGCCCAGGGCGGCGCCGGTGACCTCGGCGACTTCCTCGTAGGACATCCCAGCGGCGCCGATCAGGATCAGGGCCTCGCGCTGGTCGGGCGGCAGCATGTCCAGCGCCCGGCGCATCTCGTCCAGTTCCAGGGCGGCGGTCGGGTTGGAGTTCGAGACCAGGGTGCGCTCGGCGACCTCCGGGTCCAGCGCGCACGAGCGCCACGAGCGGCGCTTCTCGGAGTAGAAGACGTTGCGCAGGATCATGAAGGTCCAGGCCTTCATGTTGGTGCCCGGCTGGTAGGAGGCGCGCGAGGCCAAGGCCTTGGCCAGGGCGTCCTGGGCCAGGTCGTCGCCGTGGCTGGCGTTGCCGGTCAGCGAGCGGCCGAAGGCGCGCAGATGCGGGATCAGGCTGACGAGCTCACGTTCGAAAGCGGTTTGGGCCGAAGTCTGATTGGTCATGCGGATAATCCCCGTTCGGGGAATGAACGTCCTCGCCGGACTAAGGCTCCGCTTCTCGGTAAATAAATTTGACCGAACGCCGGTCAGGTCCCGTCAGGCCTCGGCGGCGATCTGGCGCAGAGCCTGTTCGAAATACTCCGGCGGCTGGCCGCCCGAGATCAGGTAGCGGTCGTTGATCACCACGGCCGGCACCGAATTGATCCCCGCGGCCTGCCAGCGGCGCTCGGCGTCGCGGACCTCCTGGCCGTACTGGCCCGAGGCCAGCACCTGGCGCGCGGCCGCCCCGTCGAGGCCCGCCTTCTCGGCGGCCGCCACCAGGACGTCGTGGTCGGCCGGGCTGAGCCCGTCGGTGAAATAGGCGTCGAACAGGGCCCGCTTGAGCGCCTTCTGGCCGCCGACGATCCCGGCCCAGTGCAGCAGGCGGTGGGCGTCGAAGGTGTTGTAGATGCGGCTGTTCTCGTTGGTCTTCATCGTGAAGCCCACCGAGGCGGCGCGTTCGTGGATGGCCTTGCGGTTGACCGCCGACTGTTCGGGCGTCGCGCCGTACTTCTGGCCGACGTGCTCGACGATGTTCTGGCCTTCCGGCGGCATGTTCGGGTTCAGCTCGAACGGCTGGAAGTGGATGTCGGCCTCGACCAGGTCGCCGACCCGCGCGAGCGCCGTCTCCAGACCGCCCAGGCCGACGATGCACCAGGGGCAGGAGACGTCGGAGACGAAGTCGATCTTCAGGGGCTTGGTCATGGCGATATCCGGTGGCGGGCGAGACCTCGGATATAGGATGGGCTCGGCGGATTGCACGGCGGACAATCCGGCCGGCGTGACCCAAAGACCCGTTTCGCTCGCGATCGGAGTACGCTAGAGGGACCGCTCCTCAAGTTCGGGTTACGGGAGGGCGCATGGCCCCCAAGGTCTTCATCGACGGCGAAGCGGGCACCACCGGGTTGCAGATCCGCGAGCGCCTGGTCGGTCGCAAGGACCTGCAGCTGGTCTCGATCGATCCGGACAAGCGCAAGGATCCCGAGGCCCGCAAGGCGATGCTGAACGGCGCCGACGCCGTCATCCTGTGCCTGCCCGACGACGCGGCCAAGGAAGCCGTGGCGCTGATCGAGGACCCGAAGGTCAAGGTGATCGACGCCTCGACGGCCCACCGCACCGCGGCCGGCTGGACCTACGGCTTCCCGGAGCTGGACGACGAGCAGCGCGGCAAGGTGGCCAAGTCGACGCGGGTGTCGAACCCCGGCTGCTACGCGACCGGCGCCATCGCCCTGGTGCGGCCGCTGGTCTCGAACGACATCATCGCCGCCGACCTGCCGCTCTCGTTCAACGCCGTGTCGGGCTATACCGGCGGCGGCAAGGCGATGATCGCCGAGTTCGAGGACGAGACCTCGCCGCACTACACCAAGGTCCCGTACCGCATCTACGCCACGGGCCTGAACCACAAGCACCTGCCCGAGATCCAGGCGCACGGCGGCCTGCTGACCCGGCCGATCTTCACCCCGGCCGTCGGGCGCTACGCCCAGGGCATGCTGGTGGAGCTGCCGCTGCACCTGAGCATGCTGAACGGCAGCGTCTCGATGAACGAGATCCACGAGGCCCTGGCCGACCACTACGACCGCGAGGCCTTCGTCGAGGTGGCGTCGCTGCACGAGGCGAAAAGCCTGACGACCCTGGACCCCGAGGGACTGAACAGCACCAACCGCCTGAAGCTGTTCGTGTTCGGCTCGGAAAACAGCGGCCAGGTCCGCCTGGTGGCCCTGCTCGACAACCTGGGCAAGGGCGCGTCCGGCGCGGCGGTGCAGAACCTGAACCTCATGCTGGGCCTGAAGGAAGGCGCGGGGCTCTAGCCCGCGCCTACGCCCGCCAGCGGTAGTGCCCGACCGCCGTGTGGAGCTTGAACATCCACAGCGGCTCCTCCTTGGCGCCCCAGCCGATGTTGTGGACCACGCGCACGCGCTCGGGCCCCTGGCTGACCACGCCGATGTGCGGGCGGCCGCTCCAGACCCGCCAGGTCAGGATGTCGCCGGGCAGGGGATCGTCGAACCGGTCGCCGGCGGCCTTGGCGGGCGCGCGGGCCAGCAGGGCCTTCTGGCGTTCCAGATAGGTCTCCAGGTTCAGCACCCGGCGATGGTCGATATTGGAGTCCGGTCCCTTCAGGCCCCAAGCGCGCCGCGACGGATAGGCGTCGAAATTGCGGGTCATGTCCTCGTGGACCAGCTGCTGCAGGTCGGCCCGCCAGGCGTCGCGGGCCGCGCGCACCAGCACGTCGGCGCAGACCCCGGTCGAGCGCAGGACGTCGCCGTTGGGGTAGGGGATGGCGCGGTAGCTGGGGTCGTAGTCCCGGGTCACGCCCACCTGGCCGCGCGCGGCCAGGGCCAGGCGCTCGCCGCCGGCCGCGGCCGGCGGGCGCGCCACCGCTTCGCCCGCGCCGAGGATCGGCGTCGCGAGCAGCATCCCTAGTGCTGTCCGGCGATTGAGTCCCATGTCGGCAAGCTCGACCAGAATCCCGGCGAGTTTTGGGCGAACATGGGTCGCTGGCGTGGGGTTCCGGCGCGGGCGGCGTGCACCGGGTTTCAGCCGGGCTGGGGTTCCAGCAGCCGCGGCCCGGCGCCCTGGCCGCCCAGCACGTCCGCCGGGTTCCGAAGCGGGCAGGCCTTCAGCGACAGGCAGCCGCAGCCGATGCAGTCGTCCAGCTGGTCGCGCAGCTGGGTGAGGCGGAGGATGCGTTCGTCCAGCTCGGCCCGCCAGGCGCGCGACAGCTCGGCCCATTCGTCGGCGGTCGGCGCGCGGCCGTCGGGCAGGCGGGAGAGGGCGGCCTGGATCGAGGCCAGGGGGATGCCCGTGCGCTGGGCCACCTTGATCACCGCCACCCGCCGCAGGATCCCGCGCGGATAGCGCCGCTGGTTGCCCTCGGTCCGCAGGCTGCGGATCAGGCCCTTGGTCTCGTAGAAGTGCAGGGTCGAGACCGCCACGCCGCTGCGCTTGGCCACCTCGCCGACACTGAGCGTGCCGCCGGGAAAGGCGCAATCCGGCGCCGTCTTTTCGGATTTCGGCATTGTCGCTTGACCTCAACTTTGGTTGAGGTTTTACACGGAGGGCTCCTTCCACGGCAACGACCTTCAGGAGCCTCCATGACCACGCTCACCGTCCCCGATCACGCCGCCATCGCCGCCGCCCTGGCCGATCCGCCGGTCTTCAGCGTCAGCATCATCCAGACCAAGCCCGGCAAGTTCGACGAGTTCGTCGCCCTGCAGCACGAGCAGTTCATGCGGGTGCGGGGCCAGGTCGCCGGCGTGCGCGGGACCCGGATGCTCAAGTCGCCCGCCAAGGGCGTGGTGGTCCTGGTGACGTCCTTCGACACCGCGCAGAACGCCGAGCGGTTCCGCAAGGACCCGCGCTTCACCGAGCACCTGGAACGCGTCCAGCCCCTGATCGACCGCGCCGAGGCGATGCCGGTCGAGCTGGCCTACGAGGTGGGCCTGATCTGATCAGGCGGCGGTGTCGGACCGTACACGGACGAAACTGCCCGGGGCGTCCTCGATCGCCTTGAGGACGCCCTTGGCCGGGTCCCGGGCCGGGACCTGCGGACCGGACCGGGCCTTCAGCCAGGCCGCCCAGTGCGGCCACCACGAGCCAGGATGCTCCACCGCGCCGGACCGCCAGCCCTCGACCGAGGCGGGCAGCTGCTCGTTGGTCCAGTGCTGGTACTTGTTGGCGTCCGGGTGGTTGATCACCCCGGCGATGTGACCCGAGCCGGCCATGGTGAAGGTCACCGGCCCGCCGAACGCCCGCGCGCCGCGATAGACGCTGGGATAGGGGGCGATGTGGTCGTCCTTGGACGACTGGACATAGATCGGCGTCTTGACCTTCGACAGGTCCAGCTGCTCGCCGCCCAGGGTCAGGCGGCCCGTGGTCAGGGCGTTGTCCTTGTAGAAATTGCGCAGGTAGAACAGGTGCAGCGCCTTGGGCATGCGCGTCTGGTCGGCGTTCCAGAACAGCAGGTCGAACGGCCGCGGCTCCTTGCCCATCAGGTAGTTGTTGATGAAGAACGACCAGATCAGGTCGTTGCCGCGCAGGCTGTTGAAGGTGTCGGCCATCGACTGGCTGGGCAGGTAGCCGCCCTGCTGGTCCATCAGGGACTCGATCGACTGCAGCCATTCCTCGTTGGTGAACAGCAACAGGTCGCCGGCTTCCGAGAAGTCCTGCTGGGCCGCGAAGAAGGTGGCGGAATTGATCCGCTTGTCGCCCTTGGCGGCCATGTGGGCCAGGGCGCAGGACAGCAGGGTGCCGCCGATGCAGTAGCCGACGGTGTTGACCCGATCGACGCCCGCCTGGGTCATGACCTGCCGGGTCGCGTCGTAGATGCCTTCGAGCATGTAGTCCTCGAAGGTCTTCTTGGCCTGGTGGCTGTCGGGATTGACCCACGAGGCCACGAACACCGTGAAGCCCTGGCCGGTCAGCCAGCGGATCATCGAGTTCTCGGGCCGCAGGTCCAGGATGTAGAACTTGTTGATCCACGGCGGGAAGATCAGCAGCGGGATCTCGTGGACCGTCTCGGTGGTCGGCGAGAACTGCAGCAGCTGCAGGATGTCGTTCTGGTAGACCACCTTGCCCGGGGCGGTGGCGACGTTCTCGCCGACCTTGAACTTGGCCAGGTCGGTCTGGCTGATCGCCAGCTGGCCGCCGCCGCGTTCCAGGTCGGCGGCGAAGTTCTCCATACCGCGCACCAGGCTCTCGCCCTTGCTCTGCATCACCTCGCGTAGGGCGGCGGGGTTGGAGATCAGGAAGTTCGACGGCGAGAAGGCGTCGGTCAGCATCTTGGTGAAGAACTCGACCCGGCGCTTGGTGGCGGGATCGACGCCCTGGGCCTGCGAGACCAGGTCGTTCAGCCAGTTCGACGACAGCAGGTAGCTCTGCTTCATCATGTCGAACATCGGGTTGGACGCCCAGTCGGGGTCGCTGAACCGCTTGTCGCCGGGGGCGGGGGCGACCACGGGCTGGGTCGGTTCGCCCGTCGCCTTGCGGGCCGCCGACTGCCACAGGTCCATATAGCGGCTGAACAGGTCGGCCTGGGCCCGCAGCAGCCGGTCGGGCTGGGCGGCCAGGCTGGTCATCACCTCGTTGAAGGCGGGACCGACGTGGAAGGGGTCGGGGCTGAGGGCGGCGGGGCGGTCGGCCTGGCGCAGGGCGGCCTCGGCGATCGCGCCCTGGGCGGTGACGGCGGCGCGGGCCAGGTTGGCCGACAGGGTCTCCAGCATCTGGCGCTGGTCCGGCGACAGGAAGGCCTCGAAGTCGGGCAGGGCGCCGGTCGGGAGGGGGGGCGCGGTCCGGGCGGTCGATTCGGCGTTCCGGGCGCGGAGCTCCGGCCCCGGGTCGGCTTTCGGCGGAACCTTCGGCCCGGCCTTGCTCTTGGTCTTGGCGGCGGTCGGCGCCGCGTCCGCCTTGGCGGCGGGCTTTTTGCGCGGTTTGGGGGAGGTTTCGGTCGTGGCCATGGAGCTCCTTGCACCGTCATCTCTTCGACCATCTCGCCTTGGCGGCGCGGATGGCCTTTCGCTCGCCGCGATCATCGCATAAGACCTGAGACAAGATGAACGTCGAAACCGGTAAAATCGTACGGGCCAGCGTACTCTTTCGCGGCGCGGCTCTCGTGGCCCTGCTGGCGGGTCTGAGCGCCTGCGCTTCGTCGCTGTCGTCGGTTTCGCCGTTCACGCCGCCGCCGGCCGATCCCAACTCGCCGATCGCCGCCGCCGCCAACGCCGCGGCCAAGGACTCCAAGCACGCCGACCTGCCGCGCTTCATCGACATCCCGCCGATCCCGACCGACGTGCGCACGCCCGTCGAGTTCAAGAAGGCCGTGGGCGCCGAAAAGGTGGCCGCCGACAAGCTGAAGCGCGACACCGCGCCCAACACCTGGACCCTGTCGGACACCGAAGGCTACGCCGCCCAGGCCCGCAAGGTCGGCAAGGCGCCGCCCAGCGACATCCCCACCGACGCCGACCGCGCCGCGACCGAAGCCTTCGCAAAGGCGGCGCGCGATCGAGCTACCGCGCCTCCGTCCAAGCCCCAATAGGGCGACGGAGGCATAAAATTCCCGTAACTGGCTTGGCTATGCCCCGCTCGGGGTCTATCCATGCCCGACATCCGCTCCCGGCGCGCCGCTGCGGCGCAATGAGCATTTCATGACCTCCGATTTCCACCGTATCCGCCGCCTCCCGCCCTACGTCTTCGAGGAGGTGAACAAGATCAAGGCGCGCCTTCGCGCCGAGGGCACCGACATCATCGACTTCGGGATGGGCAATCCCGACATGCCCACGCCCAAGCATATCGTCGACAAGCTGATCGAGACCGCCCGCGACCCGAAGGCCGGCCGCTACTCGGCCTCCAAGGGCATCGCCGGCCTGCGCAAGGCCATGGCGGGCTACTACGGCCGCCGCTTCGGCGTGAAGCTGAACCCCGACACCGAGGTGATCGCCACCCTGGGCTCGAAGGAAGGCTTCGCCAACCTCGCCCAGGCCCTGACCGCGCCGGGCGACGTGATCATCTGCCCGAACCCGGCCTATCCGATCCACGCCTTCGGCTTCATCATGGCCGGCGGCGTGATCCGCCACGTGCCGGCCCTGTCGCCCGAGCAGTACCTGTCCAACATCAGCCGCGCCGCCAAGCACTCGGTGCCGCCCGCCAGCGTGCTGATCCTGTCCTACCCGTCCAACCCGACCGCCCAATGGGTGGACCTGGACTTCTACAAGGACGCCGTCGCCCTGGCGAAGAAGCACGACCTGCTGGTGATCAGCGACGTGGCTTACGGCGAGATCTATTTCGACAACAACCCGCCGCCGTCGATCCTGCAGGTCGAGGGCGCCAAGGACATCGCCGTCGAGGTCAACTCGCTGTCGAAGACCTACGCCATGGCCGGCTGGCGGGTGGGCATGGTGGTCGGCAACGCCCGCATCTGCGCCGCCTTGGCCCGCGTGAAGTCGTACCTGGACTACGGCGCCTACACCCCGGTGCAGGTGGCGGCGGCCGCCGCCCTGAACGGTCCGCAGGACTGCGTCGACGAGATCCGGGCCATCTACAAGGGCCGCCGCGACACCCTGGTGTCGTCGATGGCGCGCGCCGGCTGGGAGATCCCCAATCCGCCGGCCTCGATGTTCGCCTGGGCCAAGATCCCCCCGCAGTTCGAGGCCGCCGGCTCGATGCTGTTCTCGCGCCTGCTGATCGAGGAGGCCGGCGTCGCCGTCGCGCCCGGCATCGGCTTCGGCGAGTACGGCGAGGGCTATGTCCGCATCGGCCTCGTCGAGAACGAGCAGCGGATCAAGCAGGCCGCCCGCAACGTCAAGAAGTTCATCGCCAACGCCGACACGATCCTGGCCAAGGCGCACAACAAGATGGAACAGGTCTAGGGCGCCGCCAAATCCCCTGAAGGATGGGCAGCCCGGCCGCTGGAACTAGGAACGCGAATATGACCCAGAAGACCTGGCGCGTCGGCGTAGCCGGCCTCGGCACCGTCGGCGGAGGGCTGTTGCAGTTCCTGGCCGAGCAGCCGGACTTCGCGCCGGCCGGCGACCGGGCGGTGGTGACGGCGGTCTCGGCCCGCTCCAAGTCGCGGCCGCGCACGGTCGACATCTCGGGCCTGGCCTGGTTCGACGACCCGGTGGCCCTGGCCTCGTCGCCGGACGTCGACCTGTTCGTCGAGCTGGTGGGCGGCAGCGACGGCCCGGCGAAGGCGGCCGTCGAGGCGGCGCTCAAGCTGGGCAAGCCGGTGGTCACCGCCAACAAGGCCCTGATCGCCGAGCACGGCGCCGAACTGGCGGCCCTGGCCGAGGCCAACGACGCCCCGCTGCTGTTCGAGGCCGCGGTCATGGGCGGCACGCCGGCGGTGAAGATGCTGCGCGAGGCCATGGTCGGCGACGAGGTTGTCGGCGTGGCCGGCATCCTCAACGGCACCTGCAACTTCATCCTCAGCGAGATGGAGAAGACCGGCCGCGACTTCGCGGACGTGCTGCGCGAGGCCCAGGGCCTAGGCTATGCCGAGGCCGACCCGACCATGGACGTCGGCGGCTTCGACGCCGGCCACAAGATCAGCATCCTGGCCGCCCTGGCCTTCGGCTGCGCGCCCGACTTCGACGCCGCCGAGATCGAGGGCATCAGCGACGTCGAGCTTTTGGACATCAAGCTGGCCAAGGACCTCGGCTATCGTATCAAGCTGGTGGCCGGCGCGGCCAAGAGCGACGACGGCGTGTCGGTGAAGGTGCATCCCTCGCTCGTCCCGCTGGAGCATCCGTTGGCCCAGGCGGGCGGCGCGCTCAACGCCCTGTTCATCGAGGGCAAGCGGATCGGCCGGATCTTCATCCAGGGGCCGGGCGCGGGCGCGGGTCCGACCGCCGCCGCCGTGGCCGCCGACATCGCCGACGTCATGACCGGCGCCCGCCGCCCGGTGTTCCAGGCGCCGGCCGGCCAGCTGAAGCCGTTCGTGGCCGTCGATCCGGCCCGTTCGGTGGGCAAGGCCTATCTGCGGATCATGGTCCGCGACGAGCCCGGCGCCATCGCCGCCATCTCCGAGACCCTGGCCGAATGCGGCGTCTCGATCGACAGCTTCCTGCAGAAGCCGGTCGAAGGCGCGGGCGGCGTTCCGATCGTGCTCGTTACGCACGCGACTCCCGAATCCAATCTCCTCGACGCGATTAGTCGCATCGAAAAACTGCACGCCGTGCTAGAGCGTCCCCGCCTTTTGCGCGTCGCGCGCATCTGAGAGCCGCGCCAAGCGGCCGGGACTTGAGCCTCGCATAGGCTGGGAGACGTTGATGAGTTCGAAGACCCTGGACCGTTCGCTGGTCCTGGACGCGGTTCGCGTGACGGAAGCCGCCGCCATCGCCTCGTGGTCGATGGTGGGGCGGGGCGACGAGAAGGCGGCCGACCAGGCCGCGGTCGACGCCATGCGCAACACGCTGAACGAGCTGGCGATCGACGGCGAGATCGTGATCGGCGAGGGCGAGCGCGACGAAGCGCCCATGCTCTATATCGGCGAGAAGGTCGGCACGGGGCAGGGCCCCGCCATCGACATCGCCCTGGACCCGCTGGAAGGCACCACCCTGACGGCCAAGGCCATGCCCAACGCCCTGGCGGTGATGGCCTGGGCGCCCAAGGGCAGCCTGCTGAACGCCCCCGACACCTACATGGACAAGATCGCCTGCGGTCCGGGCCTGCCGGCCGGGGTGATCGACCTGGACAAGTCGCCGGCCGATAACGTCAAGGCCATCGCCGCCGCCAAGGGCGTCGATCCCAAGCACATCACCGTCTGCGTGCTGGACCGTCCGCGTCACGCCGAGATCATCGCCAGCATCCGGTCGGTGGGCGCGCGGGTCAATCTGATCACGGACGGCGACGTGGCCGGGGTGATCGCCACCACCGATCCGTCGACCGGCATCGACCTCTATGTCGGCTCCGGCGGCGCGCCCGAGGGCGTCCTGGCCTGCGCGGCGCTGAAGTGCGTCGGCGGCCAGTTCCAGGGGCGCCTGCTGTTCCGAAATGGCGACGAGCGCGCCCGCGCCGCCCGCTGGGGCATCACCGACCTCGACAAGAAGTACGACCTGCACGAGATCGTCCGCGCCGACGCGATCTTCGCCGCGACCGGCGTCACCTGGGGCAACCTGCTGGACGGGGTGACCTACAAGGACGGCTTCGTCCACACCCACACCCTGGTCATGAACTCGTCGACCGGCACGGTGCGCGAAGTGCGGATGAAGCGGAAGGCCTAGCGGTCTTCCGGCGGACAGTCGCCGATCCGTCGCCGGAAAATGCGTCACAACAACATCCTAGAGCGGTAAGCTGATCCAGCCGGATCGGAAATCGCGCCGCGCGCGCTATGGTCGCGCCGAATCTTTCTTTCCCAAGAGGCCCCGCATGACCACGCTGACCGATCTCGCCGGATGGCTCTCTGACGAGCCGGCGGGCGACGAGGTGAAGGCCGTCGTCACCGTCATCGCCGGGGCCTGCGCCAGGATCAGCAAGGTCGTGGCCTCCGGCGCGATCTCGGGCAGCCTGGGCGCGGCCGGCGTGGTCAACGTCCAGGACGAAGAGCAGAAGAAGCTCGACATCATCACCAACGACATCCTGCGCGATGCGCTGCAGGGCTGTCCGCTGGTGGCCGGCCTGGCGTCCGAGGAACTGGAGACGGTCGAGGCCACCGGGGCCGTTGGCGGTTTCCTGGTCACCTTCGACCCGCTGGACGGCTCCAGCAACATCGACGTCAACGTCTCGGTCGGCACGATCTTCTCGATCCTGCCCGCGCCCGCCGGCGTGGCGCCCAGCGAGGCCGACTTCCTGCTGCCCGGCCGCAACCAGGTCGCCGCCGGCTACGCCGTCTACGGCCCGCAGACCATGCTGGTGCTGACCTTGTCGAAGGGCGTCGTGGGCTTCACCCTGGACGCCGACGGCGCCTGGCGGCTGACCCACCCGACCGTCGCCATCCCCGCCGACACCGCCGAGTTCGCCATCAACATGTCCAACCAGCGCCACTGGGCCGCGCCGGTGCGCCGCTATATCGACGGCTGCCTGCAGGGCAAGACGGGGCTGCGGGGCAAGAACTTCAACATGCGCTGGGTCGCCTCGATGGTGGCCGACGTCCATCGCATCCTGATGCGCGGCGGCGTCTTCATGTACCCCTGGGACGCCCGCGAGCCGGACAAGCCGGGCAAGCTGCGGCTCCTCTACGAGGCCAACCCGATGTCGCTGATCGTCGAACGGGCGGGCGGCAAGTCGACCGACGGCGTCACCGCGATCCTGGACCTGCAGCCCACCAAGCTGCACCAACGCGTGCCGGTGGTGCTGGGCTCGGCCAACGAGGTCGAGGTGGTCGTCGCCGAGACGGCGGCGGGCTGATCCGGGTCGGGGACATGCCCTTGCGGCGTGTCCCCAAGTCTTGGCGCGGTGGATGCTGATGGGGACACGCCCAAGGGCATGTCCCCGGTTTGCGTCCGTTTCTGACGCATCGGCGACCTATCTTCCCAGCATCGCCCCGTCCGTGGAGCGAATCCGCCGAAGGGCGTAGGCTCGGGAGATGACCACGACAGCCAAGCTCAGCATCGCCGGCCGTTTTCCCGCACGGGAGGGCTGAGCCATGGCCGACGGACACGCGCCCCTCGCCACGGGCCACTTCCTCGACGTCGAGCGGTCGATCAGCGGCCGGGCCTGGCGCGAGCGGCCGGGCGACGCAGGCGTAGCCCGCAGCCACCAGCAGATGCACGGCCTGTCCGAGCCCCTGGCTCGGGCCCTGGCCTCGCGCGGCGTGGGCGTCGACGCGGCCGAGCACTATCTGCGGCCCACCCTGAAGGCGCTGTTCCCCGACCCGTCCAGCTTCACCGACATGGACCGGGCCGCCGAGATCCTGATCGACGCCCTGGAAAGCGGCCGGCCGACCATGGTGTTCGCCGACTACGACGTCGACGGCGCCACCAGCGCCGCCCAACTGGTTCGCTGGTTCCGCTACATGGGCGTCGAGCTGCCCATCTACATCCCCGACCGCCTGACCGAGGGCTATGGCCCCAGTCCGGCGGCCTTCAAGACCATCCGTGACGGCGGGGCCGAGCTGGTGGTCACCCTGGATTGCGGGGCGGCCGCCTACGACGCCATCGCCAGCGCCGCGACCATCGGCCTGGAGGTGGTGGTGATCGACCACCACCTGATGCGCGAGGACCCGCCGGCCGCCGCCGCCGTGGTCAATCCCAACCGCCCGGGCTGCCAGAGCGGGCAGGGGGTTCTGGCCGCCGCCGGCGTGACCTTCGTGCTGCTGGCCGCCCTGAACCGCGAAGCCCGCAAGCGCGGCCTGTTCACCGAGGAGCGTCCGCAGCCGGACCTGCGCCAGTGGCTGGACCTGGTGGCCATGGGCGAGGTCTGCGACGTCACCCAGCTGGTCGGCTTCAACCGGGCCCTGACCACCCTGGGCCTGCGCACCATGTCCAGCTGGGGCAATCCGGGCCTCAAGGCCCTGTTCCAGGTGGGCAAGGGCTCGGGCCCCGCCTCGGTGTTCCATGCCGGCTTCATCCTGGGGCCGCGCATCAACGCCGGCGGACGGATCGGCCGCTCGGACCTGGGCGCGCGCCTGCTGTCCACGGACGACCCGCTGGAGGCCCAGGCCCTGGCCGAGGAGCTGGACGGCTTGAACACCGAGCGCAAGGCCGTCGAGGCCGCCGTGGTGGAAGAGGCCGCGGCCGTGCTGGAGCGCGGCAGCAACTTCAATCCCGACGCCCCGGTGATCGTCGTGGCGGGGGAGGGGTGGCACCCCGGCGTGATCGGCATCGTCGCCGGCCGCCTGCGCGAGCGCTATCGCAAGCCCGTGGTGGTGATCGGCGTCGACCGCGCCGCCAATGTCGGCAAGGGGTCCGGCCGCTCGCAGCCGGGCGTCAACCTGGGCGCGGCGATCCAGGCGGCCTTCGAGGCGGGCCTGCTGATGGCCGGCGGCGGCCACGCCATGGCGGCGGGCCTGTCGATCCGCCCCGATTCGATTCCCGAGTTCCGCGCGTTCCTGGAGGAGCGCCTGGCCGGCGAGATGGAAGCCGTCGGCGTCGAGGCGGTCGAGATCGACGCCCTGGTCCAGCCCCGGGCCGCCAACCGCGCCCTGTGGAGCGAGTTCCAGCAGTTGGCGCCGTTCGGTCCGGGCAATCCCGAGCCGATGTTCGCCCTGGCCGGAGTCCGGCCCGAACGGATGATGGCGATGAAGGGCGGCCACGTGCGGGTCGATCTGATCGGGCCGTCGGGCGACCGAATCAAGGCCATCTCCTGGCGGTCGGCCGAGACCCCGCTGGGCGAGCGCCTGCTGACCGGCGGGGGAGCCCTGCACGTCGTGGGCCGTCTGAAACCGGACGATTATATGGGCCGGGAAGGCGTCCAGCTGGAGATCGAGGACGTCGCCGACCCCCGCATGCGCGTGACCTGAAAAAACTGCTCTTCGTCGCTTGCGCCCCGGGGGGAAGCTTTGTATATCGCCTGCTCTTCGCGGCCACGCGGTCCCTTCGTCTATCGGTTAGGACGCCAGATTTTCATTCTGGAGAGAGGGGTTCGACTCCCCTAGGGACTGCCACCGCGAAGCTACTTAGACTTTACATGCGAATACCCGCCTAATGCAGGCGCCGTGGTCCCTTCGTCTATCGGTTAGGACGCCAGATTTTCATTCTGGAGAGAGGGGTTCGACTCCCCTAGGGACTGCCACCCACCACGGACATTTCAGGTTTATGTCGGTCTAGGCGCTGCGACGAAATGTCGCGTACGCCTCGCGATCGCCTTTTCACGTCAATTGGTTATTGACGGCTCTCTTCTCGCGAGAACAGTGTTATTCTGTGGTGCTCGCCCCCTGGGCTGTCTGGGCGAGCCAGAGGGGCGGAATGTCTGGTTTCGATTTCGAGGACTCGGGATCGCATGAGGAATTCGTGCGTATCAGCGGTCGCGTGAAGTGGTTCGACACGGGAAAGGGGTACGGGTTCATCGTCCCCGACGATCCGGGTCAGACCGGCCTGAAGGACGTGCTGCTGCACGTCACGTCTCTGCGCAGCTGCGGCCGGGAAACGGCGCTGGAGGGCGCGATCATCGTCTGCGACGTGGTCAAGCGTCCCAAGGGCTGGCAGGTGTCCGAGGTCGTGGACCTGGACGAGAGCGCCGCGCCGGCGCCCCTCGAGCGGCCCAAGCGGTCGTTCGGCGAAGGCCTGGGCATGCGCCGCGACCACTTCCGTTCGGGCGTCGACAGCGGCCGCCAGATGCTGGAGCCCGTCGGGCCGGCCGAGCGCGCCAAGGTCAAGTGGTTCAACCGCACCAAGGGCTACGGCTTCGTCGTCCGCGACGGCCAGCCGGGCGACATCTTCGTGCATATCGAGACCCTGCGTCGCGGCGGCCTGGAGGACCTCCAGCCGGGCGACGACGTCATGGTGCGTTTCGCGGAAGGCCCTAAGGGCCTGGTGGTGGCCGAGATCACCGCCGGCGAGGACTGACCTCCAAGGACCGGCTTTCGCCATGGCGGCGTGACGTCGTAGGATCGCCGCGCCGCGGGACGCGGCGAGGATGATGAGGCGCGTGTGACCTTCATGAGGACGATCGGGATGACGACGATCGGACGACGCGCCCTGGCGCTGGTCGTCCTGGCCCTGTTCTCCAGCCTGTCGATCGCCGCGCCCGCCCAGGCGTGGCAGGCCAAGCCCAAGCCGGCGCCGGCCGCCGCCAAGCCCTCGGCCAAGCTCGACACGGTCGAGATCCTGACCAGCCGGGGACGGGCCAGGTTCACCGTCGAACTGGCCGTGACCAAGGCCGAGCAGGAGCGGGGCCTGATGTTCCGCAAGTCGCTGGCCCCCGACCGCGGCATGCTGTTCCCGTACAACCCGCCCCAGCGGGCGGCGTTCTGGATGAAGAACACCCTGATCCCGCTGGACATCATCTATATCGCGCCCGACGGCCGGGTGCTGTCGATCGCCCGCAACGCGGTGCCGCACGACGAGACGCCGATCCCCTCAGGCGGCGTGATCCGGGGCGTGCTCGAGATCCCCGGCGGCCGCGCCGCCCAGCTGGGCATCCTGCCCGGCGACCGGGTGCTCAACAAAATCTTCCCGAAAGGCTGATTTCTTTCAGGACGTCCGGCGTTCCGTTTGCCCCCGGCGGCGAAGCCCTGTAGAGCAGCCGCTCGGTGTTTCGGAGCGTAGCGCAGCCTGGTAGCGCATCTGGTTTGGGACCAGAGGGTCGCAGGTTCAAATCCTGCCGCTCCGACCACCTAGACCCCATTCCGAGGGGTGACGATCGACCTGGAGAGGCCCTCATGCTCGCGCGCATCTACCGCCCCGCCAAGACCGCCATGCAGTCCGGCAAGGCCAAGACCAAGGACTGGGTTCTGGAGTTCGAACCGGCCTCGGCCAGACGTCCCGATCCGCTGATGGGCTGGACCCAGTCGAGCGACATGAACGGCCAGGTGCGCCTGAACTTCGAGACCCGCGACGAAGCCGTGGCCTACGCCCAGCGTCACGAGATCTCGTTCCAGCTGTTCGAGCCCAAGACGCCCAAGCGGATCATCAAGGCCTACGCCGACAACTTCGCCGCCGGCCGCAAGCAACCCTGGACGCACTAGGCTTTCCGCCCCAAGCTTCCCCGGATTCCCCAAGGGATCCGCGCCCTTAGCTCAGCTGGATAGAGCACTCGCCTTCTAAGCGAGCTGTCGCTGGTTCGAATCCAGCAGGGCGCGCCACTCCTACATTATAGCGTGACGCGATAGGCCAGAGTCGCCGAAGGGCGCCGGGTTCCGATCGGGATTCTCACGGCGCGGCGTAGAGGTCGAGCAGGGCGCGGGTCACGCCGTTGGTCCAGCCGAAGCCGTCCTGCAGCGGGTACTCGCCGCCGCCGCCGGCCTTGGCCTCCTCGACGTCGTACTTCTCCAGCATCTTGCCGCTGGCCTGGTATTCGCGGGCCACGGTGGCCAGCCAGCGCTGGCCGATGGTCTTGGCCAGGTCGTCCTCGCCGTAGCGGCGCAGGCCCGAGACCGCCACCCATTGCAGCGGGGCCCACCCGTTGGGCGTGTCCCACTGCTGGCCGGTGGCGACGGTGGTGGTGCGCAGGCCGCCGGGCGCGAGCAGCAGGGCGCGGGTGGTCGCCGCCACGGCCTTGGCCTGGTCGGCGCTCGCGGCCCCGACGAACAGCGGATAGAGGGTGGCCGCGCTGGGATGGTCCAGCCGCGCCCGCTCGCGCCACTGGTAGTCCAGATAGAGCCCGCGCGGGGCGTCCCAGAGATAGGCGTCCATCGCCGCCCGGCGGGCCTTGGCGCGGCCGCTGAACTCGGCGACGCAGGGGGCGTCGGTCAGATGGGCGCAGCCCTGGGCGATCGCCGTCTCCAGACCGAACAGCAGGGCGTTGAGGTCGACCGGGATGATCGCGGTGGTCTGGATGGACTTGAGGTTCTTGCCGTCGGCCATCCAGCGCGAGCTGAAGTCCCAGCCGCTTTCGGCTCCCGAGCGCAGGTCGCGGAAGACGTCGCCGGCCGGACGGTTCGTGACCTCTCGCGCCGTCAGCACGTCCTCTCGGTAGGACTCGTCGCGCGGCGTCGTGCGGTCGTCGGCGTAGCGGTTGAGGATCGCGCCGTCGGGCAGGGCCACGACGCGGCGATACGCCTGGCCCGGCGCCAGGGTCTTCTCGCCGTCCATCCAAAAGGCGTGCTCGCGGCGCATCAGGTCCAGGCGCTGCTTGAACCGCGCCTTGTCGGTCTTGTCCGCGAGCCCCACCATGGCGAAGTAGAACGGCGGCTGCGAGCGGCTGAGATAATAGGTGCGCGTGCCGTTGGGGATGTGGCCGTAGCGGTCGATCAGCCCGCCGAAGTCGTCGACCATGTTCTCGACCGCGTCCTGCCGGCCGTCGGCGGCCAGGCCCAGCATCGTGAAGTAGCTGTCCCAGTAGTACATCTCGCGGAAGCGCCCGCCGGGCACCACGAACGGCTTCTCCAGGGGCAGGGCGCTGTCGCCGTCGACCGGCGTGACCGGCGGACGGGTCAGCACCGGCCACAGGGCGGCGATGTGGGCCTTCAGGGTGGTGCGGTCCTTGGACGGCGGCGGCGCGGGCGGACTTTGCGGCACCACGAAATTGGCGGTCACGAACCGCTTCAGCTCGGCGTCGGTGAAGGCCGCGTGGGCGCGGTAGGCGGCCAGGATCCGGTCGGGCGGACGTTTGGGCGTGGCGTCGACGAAGGTCTTCCCGTCCGGGAACAGCCTGCGCATCTGCACCTGGTGGAACAGCTCGGCATAGGTGTCGGCGGGGGAGGCGATCTCGCCGGCCGTCGTCTGGGCGAAGGCGGGCGCGGCGAGGGCGAGCCAGGCGATGGAGGCGGCTAGGACGTGGCGACGGTTCACGGCGTTCCTCCGAAGGCGAACAGCTCTAGCTCAAGAACGGGAAAAGCGCGGATCGGGTCCGAGGGAGGGACCCGATCCGCCAACGGGAGCCGCCGGGGGAGGCGCTCCCTCCGCCGGGCCGACTGGGGGCGGCTCCGGCGGTCTGATCGGGAGAACCGGTCAGAAGTTGTAGCCGACGCTGAACTTGAACGACCGGCCCAGGATCGGGCGGGCGTTGGCGCCGCTGGTCGAGCGCGGGTCGCCCTCGGTCAGGCCGTGGCTGTCGGTGAGGTTGTCGGCCGAGACCTGGACGGTGAAGTCGGCGACGTCGAAGATCGCGCCCAGGTCGACCTTGGTGTAGCCCTTCAGCACCTGGGTGTTGGCGTTGTCGGCGAAGCGGTCGTCCACGGCGCTGACCGTCCCGTAGAAAGTCGTCTCCACCGAGCCCAGGGTCACGTCGTAGCTGGGGGTGAAGCGGATCATCCAGTCGGGCTGGCGCTGGGCGCTGTTGCCCTTGTTGGCCGGGATCGACGACTTGACGATCTCGGTCTTCTGGAAGGTGCCGTTCAGGGCCAGGGACAGTCCGAAGTCCGAGCGCCAGCGGCCGTCTAGCTCCAGGCCGTGAGCCTTGTTGCTGTTGCTCTCCTGGATGCCGCCGACGTCGGCGAACTTGGCGCCCTTGAACTCGTTGGCGAAGCCGGTGGCGTAGAGCTCGAACGGTCCGCTGCGCAGCTTGTAGCCCAGCTCGTACTGGTCGACCGACAGGGTGTCGGTCAGGCCTTCGCGGAAGTTGTCGAAGCTGGGGAACTTGTAACCGCGCGAATAGCGGCCGAACACGCCCGACACGCCGTTGATGTCGTAGTTCACCCCGACCGTGTAGCTGGTCTTGCTGTTGCTGTAGTCGGTGGTCCGCAGGGCCAGGCCGTCGGGGAAGCCGGGACCGTCGTCGACCACGTAGTCGGTCTGGAAGCGCTCGCGGCGGACGCCCAGGTCGATGCGCAGGGGATCGATCACCTGCCAAGAGTCGGCCAGGTAGAGGGCGTCCACCCGCCCGTCGCCGGCCGATGTCAGGCCGAACTTGAAGCAGCTGGACGTGCTGCCGGCCGTGGCCAGGTCGGCGCAGGTGACCGGGGCAGCCAGGTACTCGCCGTTGGCCTTGACCTGCATCGGCTCGACATTGCCCAGCGTCCAGAAGTCGTCGGACTTGAAGCTGGAGGCGTAGTAGCCGGCCGACAGCTGGTGGGTCCCCAGGGTCTTGGCGATCGACAGATCGTTGGTCACGGCCTTGATCTTCTTCTCGACGATCCAGGCGCCCCAGTTCTGCACGTAGTCGGTCGAGGCCAGGGTGGCGCCGCCGCGGGTCTTGATCGCGCCGGGGACCACGGTGTTCAACGAGGCGACCGTGATCGCCGCGCCGTCGCCCACCAGGCCGTAGGTATTGGCGTCGCCGTCGGTCAGGCTGAAGCGGTCGCGCACCTGCCAGCCGTCGCCGAACTCGTGCTCGAACCCGCCGCCCGCGACGAAGCCCTTGAAGCCCCGGCCGTCGGCCAGGTCGAAGTTGCGCGTCGCGCCCGCGGCGTTGATCTGCAGGGTGTGGAAGCGGCTGGCCTCGCCGATCTGGGTGTAGGTCCCTTTGTCGACGCCCGGCACGTTGATCGCGAACGGCAGGTACCAGGCGCCGTGGTCGTCGGTGTAGCGGGCGTAGAGATTGATCTTCCCACGTTCCATCCGCTTGGTGATGTTGACCGTGAACTGCTGGCCGACCTCGCTGTCGAACTGGGTGTCGCGCACGCCGGGCGAGGTGGTCGCGTAGCCGCCGACCATGAAATAGAGGTCGTCGGCCAGCTTGCCGCTGATCAGGCCGTCGACGCGGCGCAGGTCGTAGTCGGAGGTCGACAGCTTGATCAGGCCGTGGGTCTCCTCGCCGCCTTCCTTGAGCTGGAAGTTCGTGGTCAGGCCGGGCTGGCCGTTGGAGAAGATCGGGTTGGGGCCGCCGCGCAGGGCTTCCATCCGCGAGATGGTCTCGTCGACCCGGAAGATCGAGCTGTTCTCCAGGAACGACAGGGTCGAGGGCGGATAGATCGGCGAGCCCTGCAACTGGATGGTCAGGAACTCGGCGTCGCCGGTGGCGGGGAAGCCGCGCACGAAGACGTTGGCGCCGGCCACCCCGCCCGAGGTCTCGACCCAGACGCCCGGGACCAGGGTCAGCAGCTCGGCGGTGCTCTTGGGCGAGGCCTTGGTGATGTCGTCGGCGTTGACGGTGGTGACCGCGAAGCTGGCGGCCAGCTTGTCGATGCCCTTGCCGCCCGGGGTGCCGACCACGATCACTTCCTCGACCTGGGCGGGGGTCTCGGGCTCGGGCTCGACGGCCGTGGCGGGCTGGCCCTGGGTCTGGGCGCTGGTGGCCACCAGCAGGGTCTTGGCGCGGATGGCGTAGACGCCGCTGGCGGTGGGCTGGGCGCTGAGGCCGGTGCCGTTCAGCAGGCGCTTGAGGCCGGCCTCGGCGGTGTAGGCGCCGGTCAGGGCCGGGGCGCGCTTGCCGCGCACGCTGGCCTCGTCGAACGCCAGCTGCTGGCCGGAGGCCTGGCCGAAAGCGCGCAGGGCGCTGCTCAGGTCCTGGGCGGGGATGTCGAAGCTGTAGGTGGTCCGCTGCTGCTGGGCGTGCACGGCGACGGGGGCGGCCAGCAGCATCAGGGCCGCGGCGGCGGTGGACCCCCAAGCCAGGCGACGGTCGAACGTTCTGCGCATTGTCTTCCCTCCCTTATGCGCCGACGTTGATTGCGGCGCTTTGGAAAGTGAGACGCCTCAGCTCGTCGAAGACACACCGGACGGCGCTGAATTTTTTTGACCGCGGTCGATTTTCAGCACGGTCACGCCGTTGGCCGCAACCGCGTGGACGGGCAGCACGGCCGTCACCCCGTCGACGAAGGCGCCGGTGTCGCCCGAGGTGAACACGCCGCTGATCCGCAGCTGGGCGACGCCGGGATCACCGATCTTCAGCTTGTCGCGGGCGTAGCGGTTCACCCGCTCGACGGCCAGGTCCATGGGCTCGTCCTGGAACACCAGCTGGCCGTTCTCCCAGGCCTTGGCGCGCACCGGATCCAGCTGGCTGACGACCGTTGCGTTGGTGCGGGTCGAGGCGACCAGTTCGTGGTCGGGGGTCAGCAGCCGGTCGGCGGGCGCGCCGTCGATCTTGAGGGGCACGGCGGTGTCGGCGCGGCCGGTCTTGTCGTCCAGCACGGCCACGTGGCCTTCGTAGAGCACCACCCGCATCTGGCCGGTCAGGCGCTCGACGCTGAACACCGTGCCGGTGGCCACCACCAGCTTGTCGCCGGCCGCCACCGAGAAGGGCCGCAGCGGGTCCTTGGCGACCGAGAACTTGGCCCGGCCGCTGTCCAGCCACAGCCGCCGGCGGCCGCGCTCGTACTTGACCTTCAGCACGGTGGCGCTGTCGAGCGAGGCGCGCGAGCCGTCGGCCAGCTCGACGATCCGCCGCTCGCCCTCGGTGGTGCGGTAGACGTCGGGCAGGCTGGCGCGCCAGGCGACGCCGCCGCCGACGGCCGCGACCAGGCAGGCCGCCAGCGCCGCCCACATCGCCCGACGGCGGCCGGGGCGGGCCCAGCGACCGTGCTGCGCGCGCCGCAGATCGTCCAGGGCTTCGCGGCGCAGCGCGATCAGGCCCGGCCCCGCGGCCTGTTCCTCGACGGCGCGCCAGGCCATGACGGCGTCGTCCAGCAAGCCGCGATGGTCGGCGTCGGCCTCGAACCAGGCCTGGAGCTCGTCGTGCTCGGCCGGAGTCAGCGCGTTGTCGGCCAGGCGCACGCACCACAGGGCGGCCTGCTCGCGCGCAGCCTCCAGCCGCTCTTCAGGAGAGATCACGGTCATTCGCCGGCCCTCACGCGTCGGGTCAGATGGGTCATGGCCTTGAGGATGTGCTTTTGCACCGCGCTGACGGAGACGCCGTACAGGGCGGCGAGTTCGGATTGCTTCATGCCTTCCAGACGGAACAGAAGAAAGATAGCGCGTGTGCGGTCGGGCAGTTCGCGCAGGGCGTCGGACACCTCGCCCAGGCTCTCGCGACCCAGCAGCACCCGAGCGGGGTCAAGCGGCTCCAGGTCGCCGGCGCCGGCACCGGCGTGCACGCTGGCGCGATAGTTGGCCCGGACCCTTTCGCGCCGACCCCGGTCGCGCAGCAGGTTGGCGGCCATCTGGAAGATGTAGGCGTCGGCGTTGTCCACTCCGCCGGCCCCCGTCGGACCGGATTGAGCGGTCGCCAGCTTGGCGAACAGCTCCTGGGTCATGTCCTCCGCGTCGCTGTGGCTGGCGGCGCGACGCATGAAGAACGCCATCAGCGCCGGCCGGTAGCGTCGGTCCAGTCTATGGAGGTCTGGTTCGATGACTGGTCGCACGATCCCGCCCCATGGGCGTGAGCCCGGGTTCAAGAGGTTTTTCTCACCGTGCATGACGCACGACAACGGCCAACCCACAGCACGGCGCGCCGACTTTTCGCATCTGCGGGAATCCCACGGAACGGCCGGAGCAATCTTCGGCCGGTTCCCTCCGGGTTTTACCCGGTGGCGCGTCCGGCGCGCGCGCGATGGAGTCGCGGCATCAACAAGGTGAGCGCATGGAAGAGATCCTTCGGGAATTCGCCAGCCACATCGCCCTGGCGACGGAACTGGTCTGCGTGCTGTGTATCGCCATCGGTTCGGTGGTGGCGCTGACCCGCGTGATCCTCGCCCTGGTGCGGGGTCTGGCGAGCGAGGTCAGCACGCGCCAGACGATCTTCGTCGCCTATGCCGGCTGGATCATCCTGGCGCTGGAGTTCGCCCTGGCCGCCGACATCGTCCGCACGGCCATCGCCCCGACCTGGGACCAGATCGGTCAGCTGGCGGCCATCGCGGCGATCCGGACGGCCCTGAACTACTTCCTCAACAAGGACGTCGAGGAGCGGCGGGAAACCTCCGCGTTCAAGGACTAGGTAAGGCCTCTTCCTAGAAGCCGATCGAGGTCGAGACGGCGAACTGGCTGGCCTTGTGGGCCTGGCCGGGCGCCGGCTTCAGCTGCGAGCCGAACTCGAGCTGCAGCGCGAAGTGGCGGTCGACGACATAGCGGAGATTGAACCCCAGGCTGGCCAGTTCCGCCTCGTCGGCCAGGTCCGGGAAATCCGTCGGCTGCTCGAACTTCCCGTAGTCGACGAACACGCCCAGCTGCAGGCGGTCGTCCAGGCCCGGTCGGCCCAGGGCCTGTCCTACCCGGATGGTCGGAAAGCGCATCTCGGTGCTGAGGATCACGCCGTTCGAGCCCAGGGCGATGTTAGTGTCATAGCCTCGGACGCTGCCGATGCCGCCCGCCGCCAGCTGTTCGCTGTAGGGCAGATTGCCGCTGGCGATCTGGGCCACGCCGCGCGCGATCCAGGTGAACCCCTTGGGCAGGGTCGTGGTCCGGGTGGCGCTGAAGCGGTCGTAGGCATAGGTGGCGTCGCCGCCGGGGACCAGCAGGCGCATTTCCCGGTCGCCGTTGTGCGGAGCCAGCTCGCCCGGCGAGAGCACGGCGAGGTTCTCCAGGTCGGTCTGACCGGCCCGGTCGGTGGCGGTCAGGCTGTAGATGACGGGGAACTGGACGATCTCGACGTCGGTGTCGAGCAGCCGGAAACCCAGGAATTCCAAGGTGTTGTCGACGCGTTTGTAGTCGAAGCCGATCTGCAGGGTCTGCTTGATCGGCCCGGGGCCGATCACGGGATGGGCCCATCGGCCGCTGAACTGCCCCGAATGGCCCTTGCTGCCGAACTCGCGGGCGACGCGGGGTTTCTGGATCGCGTAGGCCCCGAAGAACAGCAGGCGGTCGCCGTCGACCAGCGGGACCACGTCGCTGAACGAGTGCGAGGTATAGCGGCCCGAGAAGCTCTGGGTGAACTGGTATGAGAACGTGCCGCCCCGGCCGAAGACGTTGCCCCAGTTGAAGCCCACGTTCCACTCGTCGCGGCCCAGGGTCGTGACCCCCTGGTTGTCGTAGCCGGCGTAGACGCGGAACGGGAAACGATCGTGGGCGGTCAGGGCCACGTCGCTCAGGCCGGTTTCGGCCCCGGGGCGGAGGACGGCGTCGACGGTCAGGAAGGCGTTCTGGTTATAGCCGTCCAGCGCTCCGCGCATCCGCGCCAGCGTCAGGGGCTCGCCGCTGTCCAGCCCGCCCAGTCTTCGTACGGTTTCCGACGAGAAATGGCGGTTGCCGGTGATGGTCACCTCGCCGACGCGGAATTCGGTCACCACGATCTGGCCGACGCCGTTCTGGATGTTCTGGGGCGGTGCCGTCACGTCCATGAACGGCCGGCCGGCCTTGCGGTAGGCGGCTCGCACCAAGGCGGTGATCTTGTCGAGATCGGCGCGGGTCAGGGGCTTGCCGAGATAGTCCGTGGCCTGCCGGGTGAAGGCCGGCGTCGACAACAGCGGCAGGTCGGCGGTCGCCAGGCCGGTGGGCGGCGGCGCGACGCCGGCGGGCTGGAGCGATCCGGGATCGGGAACGAAGACCAGGCCCTCCAGGCGCGGCAGCAGGACCGTCCGGTCCTGGCTGGGCGGGGAGGCCGGCGGCGGGGGCTGTACGGGCGGGGGCGTCGTCGGCTGGGGCGGCCGGGGGATCACGCGTTCGAAGTCCTGCGCGCGCGCGACGAGCGGCGCCGAGGCGGCCAGGGCGACGATCATCGCCGCCCACCGCGCGGGCGACTTCGAGTGGGGCTTCAAGGTTGGGCCTCGCTGATTTCGAGGGGGGCGGACCGAGCGACGAAGCGCAGGCTCCAGCGGGTCTGGCGGTCGCCCAGCAGGAGGACGTCCTCGGTGGAGTTGGCGACCGGCGCGCCGCCGAAGATCACCGCCTCGTTGCCCTCGATGACCGGCAGGGAGATCTCGAAGCTGGACGGCAGGTCGCCCAGGCCGTTGGTGCGCCCTTGATAGAGGCCGCCGGCGACGGGGTAGGGGACGTAGAAGCGCGGATTGCCGACGGAACGGGCCAGGTTGAACACCGTGTTGCAGGCGTCCGCCCGCGCGGTCGGACATCCCGGCGGTCCCGGCGGCGCGACGATCTCGCCGGGGCCCGAGGCCGAGGTCGGCAGGTCGTAGTTCGACAGCAAGGTCCCCGCGTCGGTGCTGTAGTCGTCGCCGCCGAGCAGGGCCGTCACGACGCGGGCGCCGGGATCCGCGGAGTCGTACGCGCCGGCGGTTTCGGTGACGGTGGCGCCCTGGCCGCCGATGAAGCCGGTCAACTGGTAGTTTCCGGAGGTCAGGCTCGCGGTGGTGTTCCCGTCGTAGTCCTTGGTCGGGTTGCCGATGATCACGGCGGCCAGGGGCGCGCGATTGATGGTTCCCGCGCCGCTCGCGGCCGTGGGCAGGACGTAGTTCGAGAGCAGGGTCGAGGCCCCGGCGGCGTAGTCCGTCGTGCTCAGCGTCGCGCTGACCGAGCGGGCGCCGGCGTTCGGGGAGTCGTAGACGCCGACCGTCTGGCCGATGGCCATGCTCTCGCCGGACGCCAGGCCCGTCAGGACGTAGTTGCCGGAAGTCAGGGTCGCGCCGGTGGTGGCGTCATAGGTCTTGGAGATGCCGGTCAGCACGACCGTCAGGGCCTTGGGATCGATGCGCCCGGCGCCGGACGCGCTGGTGGGCAGGACATAGTTGTCGAGCAGGGTCGCGCCGCCTGGCGCGAAGTCCGCCGTCGCGAGGTCGGCGTTCACCGTGCGGGCGCCGGCGTTCTTGTCGTCGTAGACGCCCGTCGTCCGGGTCACCTCGGCGCCTTCGCCGGAGACGAAGCCGGTCAGTTGGTAGTTGGCCGAGGTGAGCGTGGCGGTGGTCGTGCCGTCATAGGCCTTGGCCGGTCCGCCGACGATCGCCGCGGCGAGGGCCGCCTTGTCGATCCGGCCCAGGCCGTCGGCCGTGGCGGGCAGGACGTAGTTGGAGAGCAGGGTCGAGCCGGTCGCGGTGAAGTCGCCGGCCTCCAGGACCGCGCTCACGGTGCGCAGGCCGGCGTTGGGCGAGCCGTAGGCGCCGACGGTTTCGGTGACGACGGCGCCTTCGCCGGGCGCGAAGCCCGTCAGGGTGTAGTTCCCGGAGGTCAGGGCGGCGGCGGCGTTGCCGTCATAGATCTTGGAGACGCCGTTGAGGCGGGCGATCAGCACGGCCGGGTCGATCCGGCCGAGGCCGTTGACGCTGGTCGGCAGCACGTAGTTGGCCAGGTTCGTGCCGCTGGCGGCGTTGAAGTCGCCCGCGTCCAGATTGGCCGTAACGAGGTGCAGGCCGACGTTCGCCTGGGCGTAGACGCCCTGGCTCTCGGTTACGGTCGCGCCCTGGCCCGCCACGAAGCCGGTCATCACGAAGTTGTCGGGCGCGACCGTCGCCGCGGTGGTCCCGTCATAGGTTTTGGTCACGCCCGCGAAGGCGACGAACAGGGTCTTGGGATCGATGTGGCCCAGGCCCGCCGCCGAGGTCGGGAGCACGTAGTTCGCGAGCAGGGTGCCGCCATCGGCCGCGAAGTCGCCGGCGCCGAGCGTGGCGGTGACCAGGCGGACGCCGGCGTCGGCCGAGGCGTAGGCGCCCGCGGTCTGGCCGATCGTGGCGCCCTGGCCCGCGACGAAGCCGGTCAGGAGGTAGTTGGCCGAGGTCAGGCTCGCCGAGGTCGTGGCGTCGTAGGTCTTCGTCGGATCGCCCACGATGATCGCGGTCAGGGCGGCCTGGTCGATCCGCCCCGTCCCCGTGGCCTGGACGGGCAAGACGTAGTTGGAGAGGTCGGTCGCGCCACTGGCGACGAAGTCCGCGCCGTCGAGGTCGGCGGTGACCAGGCGAAGGCCCGCGTCCGCCGAGCCGTAGGTCCCGACCGTCTCGGTGACGCTCGCGCCCTCGCCGGCGGCGAAGCCGGTCAGGGTGTAGTTTCCGGGGGTCAGCACCGCCGCCGTCGTGCCGTCATAGGTCTTGAAGGCGCCGTTCAGGATGGCGACCAGCATCGCCTGGCCGATGGTCCCCGTCCCGAGGGCGGTGGTGGGCAGGACGTAGTTGCCGAGCAGCGTCCCGCCATTGGCCGTGAAGTCGCTCGAAGTCAGGCTGGCCGTCACGGCGCGCACGCCGACATTGGGATTGGCGTAGGTCCCCACGGTCTGGTCGACGGTGGCGCCTTCGCCGGCGATGAAGCCGGTCAGCTGGTAGTTGGCCGCCGTCAGGCTGGCCGCCGTCGAGCCGTCGTAGAGCTTGGACGGGTTGCCGACGATCACGGCCGCCAGGGATTTGGGCGTGATATGCCCGACGCCCTCGGCCCGGGTCGGCAGGATATAGTTGCCCAGGGAGGTGCCGCTGTTGGCCTGGAAGTTCGGGCTGCCCAGTTGGGCGGACACCAAGCGGACACCGGCGTTGGCGCTGTCGTAGGTTCCTGTCGGCTGGGTGACGATGGCGCCCTGGCCCGAGACGAAGCCGGTCAGCAGATAGGTGGTCAACACCGCGCTCTGGGTTCCGTCATAGGTCTTGGTGGGATCGCTCAGGATCACCGCTTCCAGCTGCTTCTTGAGGATCAGGCCCGCGCCGGTGGCGGTGGTCGGCAGGACGTAGTTGGCCAGCAGGGTCCCGCTGTCGGCCGTGAAGTCCGTCGGGTCGAGGGCGGCGGTGATCAGGCGCGCGCCGGCGTTGGGCGAGCCGAACTGGCCCGCCGTCTCGCCGACGCTGGCGCCCTCGCCGGAGACGAAGCCGGCCAGGCGGTAGTTGGCCGGGGCCAGGGTGATGTCGGTGGTGGCGTCGTAGGTCTTGGTGGGGATGCCGGTCACGAACGCCGTGAGGGCCTTGGGGTCGATCGTCCCCGAACCCGCCGCGCTGACCGGCAGGACGTAGTTGGCCAGGTTCGTGCCGCCGTTGGCGGTGAAGTCGCCCGTCGAAAGGCCGGCCGTGACCGTGCGGGCGCCCGCGTTGGCGGCGCTGTAGGTCCCGATCGTCTGGCCGACGCTGGCGCCCTGGCCGGCGACGAAGCCGATCAGCTGGTAGTTGGTCGAGGCCAGGGTGGCGGCGGTGGTCCCGTCATAGGTCTTGGTGGGATTGCCGATGATGGCGGCGGTCAGGCTGGCCTGGCTGATGTGGCCCACCCCCGTGGCCGTCGTCGGCAGGACGTAGTTCGCCAGCAGGGTCCCGCCGTTGGCGGTGAAGTCGCTGGAGCCCAGCGTCGCGCTGACGTTGCGGAGGCCCGCGTCGGCCGAGGCGTAGGCGCCGACGGTCTGGGTGACGGTGGCGCCTTCGCCGGCGATGAAGCCCACCAGGTCGTAGTTGCCGGCCGCGAGGCTGGCGGCGGTGGTCGCGTCGTAGGTCTTGGTCGGATCGCCCACGAAGGACGCCGTCAAGGTCGCCTGACCGATGGTCCCCGCGCCGCTGGCGGTGGTGGGCAGGACATAGTTGGCCAGGTTCGTGCCGCCGTTGGCGGTGAAGTCTCCGGCGGAGAGGCCGGCGGTGACCGTGCGGGCCCCCGCATTGGCGGAACTGTAGGTCCCGATCGTCTGGCCGACGCTGGCGCCCTGGCCGGCGACGAAGCCGGTCAGCTGGTAGTTGGTCGAGGCCAGGGCGGCGACCGTGGTCCCGTCATAGGTCTTGGTGGGGTTGCCGATGATGGCGGCCGTCAGGCTGGCCTGGCTGATGTGGCCCAGGCCCGTGGCGGTGGTCGGCAGGACGTAGTTCGCCAGCAGGGTGCCGCCGTTGGCCGTGAAGTCGCCGGCGGCGAGGTTGGCGGTGACCAGGCGCGCGCCCGCGTCGGCCGAGGCGTAGGCGCCGACGGTCTGGGTGATGCTGGCGCCTTCGCCGGCGATGAAGCCCACCAGATCGTAGTTTCCGGCCGCCAGGCTAGCGGCGGCGGTCGCGTCATAGGTCTTGGTCGGATCGCCGATGATCGCCGCCGCCAGCGCCTTGGGATCGATCGTCGCCGAGATGCCGGTCGGCTGGGTCAGGATGTAGTTCCCGGCGTCGACGCCGGTCAGGAGGTAACCGCTGGCGTTGACCAGGTAGGTCCCGGCGTTGGCGGAGGGGAAGCTGGCCGACGAGGCGGCGCTGTCGACGTCCAGGTCGTCGACGCCCAGCGTGCCGACCACCACCGTGCCGGCGTTGTTCAGGGTGAGGGCGGTCGTGCCGTCATAGGTTTTGGTGTTGGCCAGCATACCCGCGAGGGTCACGGTCGCCGGGGTGATCTCGCCGATCGGCGCGTTGGTCAGGGTGGGGGCGATGCTGTAGTTGCCCTGGGCCGCGCCGCCCAGCGCCAGGCCTGACAGGGTGACGTTGATCCCCGTGCCCACGTTCTTGACCGCGTAGTTCCCCGACAGGCCCGAGGTGTCGACGATCACATCGTCGGTCCCGACGATCCCCGACAGCGTATAGGCCGAGGACGCCGTCGGCAGTTCGGTCCCGGCCGTGTAGACGCGGCTGACCTTGATGAGGTTCAGCAGGGCCTGGGTGATGTCGGCGGTCAGGTAGTTGGGCTGGGTGAGGGTGTAGTTGCCGGCGTCGACGCCGGTCAGGCCATAGCCGGTGGTGGTGACGGTCTTGCCGATCCCGACATTGGGGTCGCCGAAGACGCCCGTCGTGGCGAGCGTAAGGGTCAGGTCGTCGGAGCCCAGGCGGCCGACCAGGCTGGTCCCGCTGTTGTCCAGCGTCGCCGCGACCGTGCCGTCATAGACCTTGTCGTTGGCGGCCGCGCCGGCCACCGAAGCCGGGGCCGGGGTGATGTGGCCGGTTCCGGACGCGCTGGTGGGCAGGGTGTAGTTCGCCAGCGACGTGGCGCCGCCGGCCGTGAAGTCCAGGCCGTCCAGCGTCGCGGTCACCGTGCGGGTCCCGGCGTTCTTGCTGTCGTAGACGCCGGCCGTTTCGGTGACCGTGATCGTCTCGCCGGCCACCACGCCCACCAGGTCGTAGTCGGTCGAGGCGAGCGTCGCGGCGGTCGTCGTGTCGTAGACGCGGGTCGGATCGCCGATGATGCTGGCGCTCAGCGCCTTGGGCGTGATGATCCCGATCGGCTGGGCGGTCATGGTCGGCGAGATCGAATAGTTGCCGGCGCTGCTTCCCGACAGGCTCAGGCCGCTGAGCGTGACATTGATCCCGCCGATCACGGTCCCGCCGCTCAGGCTCCCGGCGACGTTCTTGTCGGCATAGGCGCCCGAGAGGCCCGAGGTGTTGGCCGTGACCGTGTCGCCGGCATAGACGCCGCTGAAGGCGTAGCCCGAGCTGGCGGTCGGCAGGGCGGTCGAGCCGTCATAGATCTTGGTCACGGCCAGGAGGCTGATCGGCGCGGGTGTGATGGTCGCGGTCAGGCCCTGGGGGTGGGTGACGGTGTAGTTGCCGGCGTCGATCCCCGTGACGATGTAGCCGTTGGCCACGACGGGCTTGCCGACGCCGGCGTTGGCGTCCGGCGCGGTGAGGCCGGCGTTGTAGAACAGGGCGCTGGAGCCGCCCGTCTGCAAGGTGACGTCGTCTGTGCCCAGCACGCCGCTCAGGCCCGCGCCGGCGTTGTTCAGGATCGCGGTGGCGGTCTGGTCGTAGACCTTGTCGTTGGCCAGCACCCCGATCACCTGCAACGAGGCCGGGGTGATGATCCCGATGGGCGCGTTGGTGGTGGTCGCCGCGATCGTGTAGTTGGCCGCGTCCGCGCCGGTCAGGCCGACCCCCGACAGGGTGACGCCGATGCCGGTGGCGACGTTCTTGTCGGCGTAGGCGCCAGACAGCCCGGCGGCGTTGACGGCCACGGTGTCGCCGCCGATCACGCCGGAAAGACCGTAGGCGCCGTTGGTCGTCGGGATCGCCAGGGTGGAGTCGTAGACCTTGGTCACCGAGGCCAGGATCAGGGTCGCCTCGGTGATGTCGGCGAACAGGCCCGTGGGCTGGACCACGGTGTAGTTGCCCGCATCGGTTCCGCCGATCGCGTAGCCGGTCGCGGTGACGGGGATGTTCACCCCGACGTTCTTGCTGGCGAAGGTCCCGCTGGCCGCGCCGGAGACCACGGTCACCACGTCGGCGCCCAGCACTCCGGAAAGGGCGGCCGCGCCGCTGTTCAGGATGGCGCTGGTGTTGCCGTCATAGACCTTGTCCTGGGCGGTGACGTTGATCACCTGGACGCTGGCCGGGGTGATCGTGCCCGCGCCGCTGGCGGTGGTCGGCAGGTTGTAGTTGGCGAGGTTAGTGGCGCCCACCCCGGTGAAGTTGGGGGCGCTGAGGCCGGCGGTCACGATGCGGGCGCCGACATTGTCGCTGTCGTAGGTCCCCACGGTCTGGCCGACGGTGGCGCCCTGGCCGGCGACGAAGCCGCTGAGGCTGTAGTTGGCCGAGGTCAGGGTGGCGACGGTGGTGTCGTCATAGACCTTGGTCGGGTTGCCGATGATCGAGGCCAGCAGGGTGGCCCGGTTGATCGTGCCCGGTCCCGAGATCGTCGTCGGCAGTTGGTAGTTGGCCAGGCTTGTGCCGGCGTTGACCGTGAAGTCCGACACCACCACGTCGGCCAGCACCGTGCGGGAGCCCGCGTCGGCCACGTTATAGCGCCCGTTCGAGGCCTGGACGATCGAGCCGCCTTCGCCGGCGACGAAGCCGGTCAGGCTGTAGTTCGCCGCGGTCAGGGTCGCCTGGGTCGAGCCGTTGTAGGTCTTGGTCGGGTTGCCGATGATGGAACCGGTCAGGATGGCGCGGTTGATGTCGGCCAGCAGGCCCGACGGCTGGTTGAGGCTGTAGTTCCCGGCGTCGGCGCCGCTGATGGCGAAGCCGCTGACGTTGACGGCCAGATCGGTTCCCACGTTGGATTGGCGGAAGGCGCCGGCCACGCCGGACGCGCCGAGCGTGACGGAGTCCGAACCGAGCACGCCCTGCAGCGTCGCCGCAGAGATGTCCAGTGTGGCGGCGGTGGTCGCGTCATAGGTCTTGTCGAACGCGGTGACGTTCGTCACCACGAGGGGCGCGGGCGTGATGTTGGCGGTCAGGCCCGCGGGCTGGAACAGTTGGTAGTTGGCCAGGTCGGGACCGCCCAGGGTCATGCCGACGACCGTGACCGCGATCCCGTTGCCGACGTTTCGCGTGGCGAAGGTTCCGACCGCGCCGCTGGTGCTGAGCGTGACCGTATCGCCGGCGATCAGGCCCGACAGGCTGGCGACGCTGACGTCCAGCGGGGCGGCCGTGGTGGTGTCGTAGACCTTGTTGAGCGCCCGGGTGCTGAGCACCACCAGGGGGGCGGGCGTGATCGTGCCCGGCCCGATCGCCTGGACGGGCAGGATGTAGTTCGTGCTCAGCGCCCCGTTCGCATAGACGAAGTTGCTGGGCGCGAGCGGCGTGGTGAGGGTCCGGGCGCCGACGTTCTTGCTGTCGTAGTTGGCGACCACCGACGAGGCGCTGATGCTGATTGTTTCCGAGCCGATGAGGCCGTTGACCTGGTAGTTGGATGACAGCGGGAAAGCGTTGGTCGAGCCGTTGTAGACCCTTGTGGGGTTGCCGATGATCGCTGCCGTGAGCTGGGCCCGCAGGATCGTGCCGATCCCCGTCGCTTCGGTGGGCAGGTTGTAGTTGTCGAGATTGGTGCCGGGGCCGGCCACGAAGTCCGTCGGCGCCAGCGAGACGTAGACGGGCTTCTGCCCGGCGTTCTTGTCGGCGTAGCTTCCCGTCGTCTTGGTGATCGTCGCGCTCTCGCCCGGGATGAAGCCGGTGATCGTGTAGTCGCTGGGGCTGAGGGTCGCGAGGACCGTGCCGTCATAGGTCTTGGTCGGATTGCCGGTGATCGCCGCGTTCAGGATGCCCGGGTCCACGTCGATGCGCGTGATGGTGCCGAACCCCGTCACAGGGGAGGGGATCACGTAGTTGGACATCAGCGTCCCGGCGTCGGGGGCGAAGTCGCTGGCGTCGAGGGTGGTCGACACCGACCAGACGCCGGCGTCGGCCGAGCTGTACTGGCCGCTGGTCTGGGTGACCGTCGCGCCTTCGCCGGGCACGAAGCCTTCGACCTGGAAGTTCGAGGGGCCCAGGCCAGCGCTGGAATTGCCGTCATAGGGCTTGGTGGGGTTCCCGACGATCTCGATGTCCAGCGGCGCCGGGTTGATCAGCCCCATCCCGGTGACCGTGGCCGGCAGCTGGTAGTTGGACAGCAGCGTGCCCGGCTGGGCCTGGAAGTCCGAGGCCGAGATGTTGGCGGTCACCGCCCGCGAGCCGGCGTCCTTCGAGGCGTAGGTCGCGCCCGACGACTGGGTGACCGTGAGCCCCTCGCCGGCGACCAGTCCAGAAATGACCACGTCGGACGGCGACAGTCGCGCGGCCGTCGTGCCGTCATAGATCTTGGTCGGCGTCCCGGTGACGGTGATCGTGACCGGGCGTGGCGTGATGTCGCCCGTCACCGAGCCGGCGACCACTGTCCGGTAGTTGCCGCTGTCCGCGCCGCTGATCACGCCGCCGGTGGCGAAGATGGGAATATTCTGGGCGACGTCCTTCGAGGCGAAGAACAGGCCCGAGGCGGTGATGGTGACGTCATCGCCCGCGATCTTGCCGGTCAGCACCGCCGAGCTGGTGTCGGCGGTCGCCGCCGCCGTTCCGTCGTAGACCTTATCGTTGATCGTGACCGACGAGATCGTGAGCGTGGCCCGAGTGATGTCCGCGACCAGGCCGCTGGGCTGGGTCACCACGTAGTTGCCGGCGCTGGCCCCGCTCAGCGTCACGCCGGACACCGTGACCGCCAGGTTGGTCCCGACGTTCTTGCTGGGGAAGAAGCTGGTCGCGCCGGAGCCATCGACGGTGACGCTGTCGCCGCCGATCACGCCGAACAGGCTGGCGCCCGCGGTGTTGACCGTCGCGACGGCGTTGCCGTCATAGACCTTGTTGTTGGCCGTGAGCCCGCTGATCGTCAGGGTGGCGGGATTGATCAGGCCCGCGCCGGTGGCGCTGGTCGGCAGCACGTAGTTGTTGAGGTCCACGCCCGCCCCGGCGACGAAGTCCGGGGTGGTCAGGGTGGCGGTGATGGTGCGCGCGCCGGCGTTGGCGGAGTCGTAGTCCTCGCTCGTCAGGCCGGTGATCGTGATCGTCTCGCCCGCCGCGACGCCCGTCAGCTGGTAGTTCGAGGCGGTCAGGGTGGCGCTGGTGGTGGCGTTGTAAGTCTTGGTCGGCGTGCCGATGATGCTGGCCGTCAGCACGGCCGGGGTGATCTCGCCGGTCGTCGAGGTCGGCACGGGCGCGGCGAACGCATAGCCGTAGACCGGGATCCCGCCTTCCGTGATCTGGAAGTTGCTGGTGGTGACGGTCAGGCCGGTTCCGGCGTTCTTGGTGGAATAGACGCCGTCCAGCGACCAGTCGTCGGCGGCGAACAGCCCCGTGACGGCGGTGTTGCCGTCGTCCAGCGTGGCCGTGGTCGTGCCGTCATAGCTCTTGGTGACTGTCCCCAGGGTGACGCTGACCGTGGGCGCGGCGCGATAAAGCACGCCGTTGCCCGTCGTCGCCGGGCTGCTGCTGGTGACGATGTCATATTGATAGAAGTCCGGCGCCAGACCGCCCAGGGTGGTCGTGGTCGGGTCCTGGCTCACGACGTACCAGACGCCCGTCGCGTTGAGCGCGCCGGCGCCGGCCTGGTTGACGAAGGCGCCCGACGCCAGGGCAAGGTTGCCGCTGGTGGCGGTCACCGATCCGCCGGCGGTGATGGTCAGGGTCCCTCCAATACCCTGGAACGGGGGCGCGCCGGTCTGCACTTCGGTCGCCGCCAGGGGCGCGGCGATCGTGGCGTTGCGGCCGGCTTCCAGCGTCACCATGCCGCCGCCGCTGATCGCCGCGTTAACGGCGAGGTCGCGATAGGCGCTGAGCGTCAGCTCGCCGGCGCCCGTCCAGGAGATGGCCGAGGCCACGGTGAGGTCGCCGTTGCCGCCCGTTCCGCCGGCGGTGGTGGCCTGGGTGACGTTGCTGCCGCCGTCCAGCGTGGACGAGATGGTCGCCGCCGCCGGCGCGTCGATGGTCAGGTCGTCGGGGTCCAGCAGCCAGGTCCCGCCGCGTCCGGCGTCAATCCGCGCCGCGCCGATCGAGACGGTCTTGCCCGAGGTCTCGACCCGACCGCCCCCCGAGGGACCTCCGGCCAGGATCGTCGCGCCGGACGCGATCGTCGTGGTCCGGGCCAGGTCCGTCCCGCCGAAGGCCGAGGTTCCGATCAGCACTTCACCGCCGTACGAACCGGCTGCCGAGACCCGCGCCGTGGACGCCACGGTCACGTCGCGACCATTGGCGACGACCTTGCCGCCCGTCCCGTCGGCGTTGACCGCCAACAGGGCTCCGCCGACCGTGATCGCGCCCTGCGGCGCGGTCAGCCACAGCTGGCCGTCGATCCGTTCGGTCCCGGTCGCCTGAATGAGGCCGTCACGGTTGCCCGCCAGGGCGTAGATGTTGCCGTGGGCCGCCTGCAGCGTCGCCGCGGCCGCCTGGATGCGCCCCTCCTGGGTGACGTCGCCGCCGCCCGAGGCGGTCGCCACATAGAGGCCGCCGTCGCTGCGGTCGGTGGTGGCCAGCAGGACCTCGTCGGCGGCGACCAGGCTGACCCGGCCGTTCGGCGCCTCGATCGTTCCGCGATTGGCGACCGCGCTGGCGATCATCACTACGTCGCCGCCGCGCGAGACGATCGAGCCTTCGTTCACCACCGACGCCTGGGAGCCGCCGGTGAAGGCGAGGGGACCGCCCGCCATGAAGCCGTCGAGGCTGGTCTCCTTGGTGGTGGCGACGAAATTGCCGCCCGCCAGCAAGCGTCCGCCCGCCCCGACGATGACGCCGTGCGGGTTCATCAGAAAGACCGAGCCGGTCGCCGTCAGGCCGCCGTCGATCCGCGAGACCTCGCCGCCCAGCACCCGGTTCAGCGTCGCGCCCTGGCCGTTGAGGATGTTGACCTGGCTGGGGCCGGAGATCGAGAAGCTGCTCCAGTCGATCACGCCGCGCTGGCTGGACTGGGTGATCGTCATCACGTCCGGTGCGGTCTGGCCGATCTGGCCTTCCCCGCGAACGAAGGCGCCGCCCGTGGGGAGGCCCGCTGGCGCCTGGGCCAGGGCCGGCGCGGCCGTGGT
Organism: Caulobacter sp. CCG-8; assembly: GCF_037402475.1. Lineage (NCBI taxonomy): Bacteria > Pseudomonadati > Pseudomonadota > Alphaproteobacteria > Caulobacterales > Caulobacteraceae > Caulobacter > Caulobacter sp. CCG-8. Next base: position 196,384 of record NZ_JBBEUD010000001.1, on the reverse strand, counting down.
CGCCAGGGCGGCGCCGAACAGGGTGATCGCCAACCGCCGAACTGTCGCTCCCGGCTCCGGGGATTTTCGTCGATCCACCCCGCCGACCCACGCCAACATGGAACTGCGCAGAAACGCCGTGCGGAGGGATGAAGTCATCTCGCCAACGCTCTCGAGCCGGTGGTCATCCAGGGCGTGATGATCGGGCGCGGGTCTGGCGGGAGCCATGGGGCGAAACCCCGAGCGCCGTCCGTCTAGTCTCTGGGCGCCGCGCGTTGGGAATCCCGCGCGGATTCCGGGTTCCAGATGCGGCGATCGATCCGGGCGGCAGGGCAGGATCGCCGAGCCGGGTCGGGGGAAACGCGAACGCTCTAGGCGATCGCAGCGTCCCAGCCGTCGAGGACGCCCAGCTGGCCCAGACGGGTGAACAGGCGTGCGCTGTTGGTCCTGTTGGTCTCGACGATGCGCATCAGTTGCGGCCGGGCGGAGTCGGGCGCGACCGCGACCAGACCGCCTGATCTGCGACGACAGAAGCCGAGCGTCTCCAAGGTCAGAAGGTGCCGCCGGATGGTCTCGCCGGAAACCCGCAGCGGACCCGCCAGCGCCCCGATCCTGACCGGCCGCCCGAAGTGCTCGGGATCACGACCCCAGTCGGGCAGAGCCGACGGCGGCAGTTGGTCGATATTGGCCAGCACCAGGTCCAGCAGGACGATGCTGCTCACGACATTGCCCGTGAGGGCGACCAGCTCGCCACAGATCCGCAGCGCGTATTCCGAGACCGCCCAGTTGGCGGCCCGCACCAGCGGTTCGCCCGTCGCCGGCGAGGCCTCGCGCGCCGCCCGGTCCGGCAAGGCGCCCCCGGCCTGCATCGTCTGATAGAAGCCGCGGGTGCGGTCGAAGCGGGCGCGCTGCTCGGCCAGGTAGACGGCCGAGGTCACCGCCGCGCGCGGGATGATCACGCCTTGCGGGCCGATCACGCAGAGGCCGTCGCGGGACATGTTGAGGAAGCGCCGTCGCACGGTCTCCAAGGGCAGCCGCAGTGACGTGGCCACCGCGTTGATGCTGACGGGGCGCCGAAGTTCGTCGGGCGTGGAGACTTCCGCGCCGCCATAGGCGGCCAGCAGGCTGCGGTCCCGGGTCACCGGCGTCATGTTCGCGTCGAGCGCGACGGTGAAGATCAGGGCGTCGAGGAAATGGCGGTCGCCCCGGGTGATCCGCACGATGTCGCGGATGTAGTGGAGGGACGCCCGGGCGACCTCCCACGGCTGGAGGTCTTGGGCCGCCCCCGCGGGGGCCGATGTCGGCGACGCCGTGCTCACGCCCGCCGCCCGGGGCGGGCGCGACGGCTGGACTCCGGTGTCACCGAAAAAAACACGCAATGGGTAAGCTGAAGCATGCCAACTCGCGTAACCACAAGTAGTTAAATTCAGTCAACACTTTTGTGGGGGAACGCTTTGGCCTTAGCAACAATCCGCTCCTGGGTTCGCCCGCCCCAGTACTGAGCGTCGCCAAGATGGTCGCCTCGCAAACACTTGCGCCTGAGCTCCCGCGCAAGCCGACGCGGAGGCTGCGTCCAAGGTCGCGGTCCTGAGCCTCGCGACCGACGGCAGGACCGACTCCACCCAATCCCTGAAGACGAAGCGTGTCGACGGACCGCTTCCCGCCGTGCGCGCCGGCGGAAGATTCCTAAGCGCGACAAAAGGTAGAGACAGTGCAAGCGCCGACGCCCGAGAACGAGAACGACGCCGTGCCGGGCGTGGCCGCGGCTCCCAAGGCGGCGTGCGCCAAGATCGCCTTGATGCTGCGCGGGCTGGAAAAGCTGGCCGCCGCGCGCGACCTGCCGAACGCCGACCGCGCCTCGGCGCGAACCCAGGTCCTCGAAATCGCCGGCCTGCTGTCGCAGAGCCGCAATCGCGACCTGATCGCGCTGCACGACGGCTTCCTGATCCTGGCCGAACGGCTGGCGCCGATCCCCGTCGAGGCCGATGGCGAGATCGCCGCGCCCGACGTCGCGCCCCTGGGCCGACGGAACACGATCGGCAAGCGGCTGAGCCGCGAGCTGCGCCGCCTGGCCGTGGCCGTGACCGCGATGGTCGCGGCGGCCGCGCCGACCCTGGCGGCGGCCGATCCCGCGCCGCCGCCGAACCCGACGGCCGCCTATCACGTCGACGACCTGATCACGAACCCGGCCACCGGCCAGCAGGAAGAGATCGCCGAGATCGTCAACGCGATCACGGTCCGCACCGAAAGCGGCAACCTGATCCTCGTGCCGATGGCGGCGGGCACCACCTTCACCGTCGCCGACCAGGGCACGGGGAACCATCCCGACGACGGCACCCCGGACCCCGCGGGGACCAGCAAGACCTACACCGTGGAGTCGGTCGACAACACCGATCCCGCCCATCCCAAGCTGAAGGTCAAGGACGCGTCCAACAACGTTGTCGCGTTCGACCTGGTCACGCCGCTGGTCAACCCGCCGGCCGGCTCCACCGGCTCCACCGACCCGAACGGCGCCCTGACCTCTTGGGGCGGCGCGGGCGACATCGGGAACCGGATCTTCTCCAGCATCGGCGCCAACGGCAAGAACGGCGCCGACGGCGGCGGCGTGCGCATCTGCTTCGGCTGGTTCGGCTGCGTCACCGTGGGCAAGGAGCCGGGCAACGGCGGCGACGGCGGCAACGGCCAGACCGTCACCGCGACCGTCTACGCCGCCGACGGTCCGATCAAGACCGCGACGGACAAGCTGGCCGGCATCTTCGCCCTCAGCCAGGGCGGCAGCGGCGGCACGGGCGGCAACGGCTACGGCTATGTGATCAGCGGGCGGGGCGGCAAGGCCGGCGCCGGCGGCGACGTCGATCTGATCAACCAGGCCCAGGTGGTGACCACCGGCAAGGGCGCGGCGGCGATCTTCGCCCAGAGCCGGGCCGGCACGGGCGGCAACGGCGGCGACGGCTACGGCCTGAGCGACGGCGCGGTCAGCGGCGCGGCCGCCGAGTCCGGCGACGTGCGGGTCTACAACAGCGGCTATCTGCACACGGTCGGCTACGGCTCGGCGGGCATCTCGGCCCAGAGCCTGGGTGGCGGCGCGGGCACGGGCGGCTCCAGCTACGGCATCGTGGCCGGCGCCGCGTCGGGCAGCACCGGCGGCAACGCCGGCGGCGTCTATGTCGAGAACGACGGGGCCATCGTCACGGGCGACGAGTCCGGCTGGGACTTCAACGCCGCCGGCGAGGACATCAGCGGCTACGACGCCTACGGGATCATCGCCCAGTCGATCGGCGGCTCGGGCGGCTCGGCGGGCGACGGCGCGGGCATCGTTTCGCTGGGCGACACGGTGGCCGGGGCCGGCGGCGACGGCGGGACGGTGACGGTGGTCACTGGTTCCGGTTCGTCGATCCACACCTACGGCAAGGGCGCGACGGGCATCATGGCCCAGTCGATCGGCGGCGGGGGCGGGGCGGGGGGGTATTCGATCGGCCTGGTCGCCCTGGGCGCCAAGGGCGGCTCGGGCGGCGACGGCGGGACGGTGACCGTCCAGAACGCCGGCTGGATCACCACCGAGGGCGACTTCGCGCGCGGCGTCCTGGCCCAGTCGATCGGCGGCGGCGGCGGGGCGGGCAGTGACGCGGGCGGCCTGGTCTCGCTGGGCGGCAACGGCGGCGCGGCGGCCGACGGCGGCGACGTGTCGGTGAGCAACACGGGCGCCATCAACACGTCCGGCGACCATTCCAGCGCCATCCAGGCCCAGTCGATCGGCGGGGGCGGCGGCGACGGCGGCTCGTCGGGCGGGGTGTTCCTGACCATCGGCGGCTCGGGCAACATCGGCGGCAAGTCGGGCTCGGTGACGGTCACGCACGGCGGGGCGATCCACACCAAGGGCGACGACTCCAACGGCATCTTCGCCGAGTCGATCGGCGGCGGCGGCGGCAGCGGGGGCACGGCGTCGTCGATCTCGGTGTTCGCCGGGGCGGCGATCGGCGGCCAGGGCGCCAGCGGCGGCGACGGCGGCGCGGTGAGGGTCAACCTGGTCCCGATCTCGCTCAATGTCGGCGGGAGCACGGTGAGCGTCGACCCGACCATCGACACGGAGGGCGACCGCTCGCGCGGGATCTTCGCCCAGTCGGTGGGCGGCGGCGGCGGCGCGGGCGGCTTCGCCAGCGCCCTGACGGTGGGCTACGGCGCCGGCGCCAGCGCGGCGATCGGCGGCGACGGCTCGGTCGGCGGCAAGGGCGGCGCGGTCTGGATCGAGGGCGAGGCCAGCATCACCACCAAGGGCGACAACGCCGAAGGGATCTTCGCCCAGAGCGTGGGCGGCGGCGGCGGGGCGGGCGGCTACGCCCTGAGCCTGGCCGTCGCGGCCAGCCAACCGGCGGGCGCGGCGTTCGCGGTCGGGATCGGCGGCCAAGGCGGCGGCGGCGGCGACGGCGGCCAGGTCGACATCCTCTCGGGCGGCTCGATCGACACCGACGGACGGTTCTCGACCGGCCTGGTGGCCCAGTCGGTGGGCGGCGGCGGCGGGACCGGCGGCTACGCCCTGGCCTTTTCCGGCGCGGGCGGCGTCGCGGCGGCGGTGGCCGCGTCGGTGGGCGTGGGCGGGCAAGGCGGCTCGGGCGGCGACGGCGGCGCGGTCGGCGCGGCGTTCGAGGGGAAGATCACCACGCACAAAAACGACTCCAAGGGGGCGTTGATCCAGTCGGTGGGCGGCGGCGGCGGCGACGGCGGCTATGCAATCAGCGGCGCGATGGCTGTGTCGTCGGGCGACACCGGCGCGGGTTCGGCCGGCGTCGGCGGTTCCGGGGGCTCGGGCGGCGCCGCCGGTTCGGTGTCGGGCTATGTCGGGGGCGACATCACGACCTCGGGAGACCGTTCGACGGGCCTGGTGGTGCAGTCGGTGGGCGGCGGCGGCGGGGCGGGGGGCTTCGCCGTGGCCGGGTCCCTGTCCGCGGCGGTGTCCGGCGCGGCGATCGGTGTCGGGGTCGGCGGCGTGGGCGGCGGCGGCGGCGACGGCGGCGACGCCTACGGGTCCACGGGCGGCGTGGTCACTACCGGCGGCGACCAGTCGGTGGGCGTGCTGGTGCAGAGCGTGGGCGGCGGCGGCGGCAGCGGGGGCTTCAACGTCTCGGGCGCGCTGTCGTTGTCGGCCACCAACGGCGGGACGATCGGCGTGGGCCTGGGCGGCGCGGGCGGCGGCGGCGGCGACGGGGCCGGCGCGGTCGCCGACATCGGCGACGACGTGGTCACCTATGGCGACCAATCGGTCGGCGTGATCGTGCAGAGCGTGGGCGGCGGCGGCGGCTCGGGCGGGTTCAACATCAGCGGCGGCGTCGATATCGGCGCGGGCGGCGGCCTGGCCGTTGCGGTCGGCCTGGGCGGTTCGGGCGGCGGCGGCGGTGACGGCGGCGCGGTCGAGGCCTCAGCCCACAATATCCACACAGAGGGCGACCAGTCCGGCGGCTTCCTGGCCCAGAGCGTGGGCGGGGGCGGCGGCAGCGGCGGGTTCAACATTTCCGGCGCGGCCTCGGCCGAGATCGCCTCGGCCAACGCCCTGACCGTGGGCCTGGGCGGCTCGGGCGGTCAGGGCGGCGCGGGCGGAACGGTCAAGGCCACCTTGTCGGGCCTGATCACCACCCTGGGCGATCGCTCCGACGCGGTGGTCGTGCAGTCGGTGGGCGGCGGCGGCGGTTCGGGCGGGATCGACATTTCAGGCGCGCTGGCCGCATCGGGCACGGGCGCGGCCTCGCTCGGCGTGGGCCTGGGCGGCTCGGGCGGCGGCGGTGGGGCCGGCGGCGCGGTCGAGGCCCAGGTCGATGGCGTCGTCGCTACCCTGGGCGACGACTCGGCGGGCGTCGTGGCCCAGAGCGTGGGCGGCGGCGGCGGTTCGGGCGCGTTCAACATCAGCGCCGACGCGGCCCTGAGCGGCGGGATCGGCGGGGCGGCCAGCGTGGGCCTGGGCGGCTCGGGCGGAAGCGGCGGTTCGGGCGGCAAGGTGAAGCTGGGCGTCAACGGCGTGGTGCTGACCTTCGGCGAGGGCGCCGAGGCGGTCCTGGCCCAGAGCACGGGCGGCGGCGGCGGCGACGGCGGCTTCAACGTCTCGGGCGATCTCAGCGTCAGCGGCACGGCGGCCTTCGCGGCCAGCGTGGGCGTGGGCGGTTCGGGCGGCGGCGGCGGCGCGGCCGACGACGTGACCCTGACGATGAAGAGCGGCGCGGCGGCGGGCGGCGATCCCGAAGCCACCTGGGCCGCGGTCACCTATGGCGGCGACGCCGACGCGGTGACCGCCCAGAGCGTGGGCGGCGGCGGCGGCAATGGCGGCTTCAACGTGGCCGGAGCTCTCGGCGCGGCGGGCGACGGCGGCGGCGCGGTCAGTGTCGGCGTCGGGGGCTCGGGCGGCGGCGGCGGTTCGGCCGGCGACGTGCTGGCCACGATCACCGGCGACATCCAGACCCAGGGCGACCTTTCGCACGGCGTGCTGGCCCAGAGCGTCGGCGGCGGTGGCGGCAGCGGCGGCTTCAATGTCTCGGGCGCGTTGGGCGCTTCGGGCTCGGTGGCGGGCGCGGTCAGCGTGGGAGTCGGCGGCTCGGGCGGCGGCGGCGGCGACGGCGGGGCGGTGACCGCCGCCCTGACCGGCCTGGTCACGACCGAGGGCCAGCGGGCCTTCGCGATCAAGGCCCAGAGCGTGGGCGGCGGCGGCGGGGACGGCGGCTTCGACGTGGCGGGCGGCCTCAGCGCCTCGGGCGGTTCGGCGGCCACGGTCTCGGTGGGCGTCGGCGGTTCGGGCGGTGACGGCGGCGACGGCGGCGCGGTGTCGCTGGAGGTCGCCGGCGGAGCCTCGACCCAGGGCGGATTCAGCGACGCCATCGTGGCCCAGAGCCTGGGCGGCGGCGGCGGCGACGGCGGCTTCAACGTCTCGGGTACGGTCAATGCGTCGACCGGTAGCGGCGGCGGCGCCAGCGTTGGCGTCGGTGGTTCGGGCGGCGGCGGCGGCGACGGCGCGGCGGTGACCCTGACGGCCTCCAGCCAACTGGCCTCGGGGACCGGCGACAGCGGCGTCCTGGCCCACACCGAGGGTGCGGCCTCGCGCGGGGTGCTGGCCCAGAGCACCGGCGGCGGCGGCGGTTCGGGCGGCTTCGACATCGCGGGCGCGCTGTCGGTCACCGGCCAGTCGGGCGCCAGCGTCGCGGTGGGCGTCGGCGGTTCGGGCGGCGACGGCGGCGACGGCGGAACCGTCCAGGCGACCGTCCACGGCGACGTCGAGACGGCGGGCGGCGGCTCGGCCGGCGTCACCGCCCAGAGCGTGGGCGGCGGCGGGGGGGCCGGGGCGTTCAACGTCACCGGCACGACCACGATCGCCACGGCCGGCGGCGCCGCGATCGGCGTGGGCGTCGGCGGCTCCGGCGGCGGCGGCGGCGACGGCGGGAGCGTCGACCTCGACATCATCGGCCAGATCCTGACCGAGGGCGGCGACAGCGACGGCGTCATGGCCCAGAGCGTGGGCGGCGGGGGCGGTTCGGGCGGCTTCAACGTCACCGGCCAGATGTCGATCACCGCCGACGCGGCGACCAATATCGGCGTGGGCGTCGGAGGCTCTGGCGGCGACGGCGGCTCGGGCGGCGAGGTGACCCTGGTCATGGCCAGCAACGCGGCCTCGGGGACGCGCGACTCCAACTATGCGGCCTACACCAAGGGTTACGGCTCGCGCGGCGTGGTGGCCCAGAGCGTGGGCGGCGGGGGCGGTTCGGGCGGCTTCGACATCGCGGGCCAGCTGTCGATCGCGGCCGACACGGCCCACAACGTCGGCGTTGGGATCGGCGGTTCGGGCGGCGACGGCGGCGACGCCGGCGCGGTGTCGGCGACGATCGTCGGCGACGTGTCCACCCAGGGCGCCAAGGCCACGGGCGTTCTGGTGCAGAGCCAGGGCGGTGGCGGCGGGGCGGGCGGCTTCAACGTCACCGGCGGGGTGACGATCGCCACCGACGCGGCCTCGGTCCTGGTCGGGGTCGGCGGCCTGGGCGGCGGCGGCGGCGACGCCGGGGCGGTGCTCGCCGATCTGACGGGCGACGTCCACACCAAGGGCCGGGGCGCGGGCGCCGTGGCCGTGGTCAGCCAGGGCGGCGGCGGCGGCGTGGGCGGCATGAACGTCACCGGCGGCCTGTCGGTGACGGCGGCCGAGGTGCAGAGCGGCCTGATCGGCGTGGGCGTCGGCGGGTTCGGCGGCGGCGGCGGCGACGGGGCGGCGGTGACCGCCAGCCTCACGGGCGACATCCATACCGAGGGCGACGACGCCATCGGCGCGCTGATCCAGTCGCTGGGCGGCGGCGGCGGCGCGGGGGCGATCAACGTCACCGGCGCGATCAACATCGCCTCGGGCGACGCGGGCACGGTGGCGATGGGGCTGGGTGGCTTCGGCGGGGCAGGCGGCGACGCCGGCGACGTCACCGCCACGCTCACCGGCGCGACCCAGACCGACGGCCACAGCTCGGACGGGATCAACGTCCAGTCGGTGGGCGGCTCGGGCGGTTCGGGCGGGCTGAACGTCACCGGCACGATCTCGGTCAGCCTGGAGAGCGACTCCCTGGGCCTCGGCCTGGGCGTCGGCGGCTTCGGCGGCGGCGGCGGCGATGCGGGCGACGTGACCGCCACGATCACGGGCAGCGTCACGACCGGCGAGGACGTCACCACCGGCTACGTCCTTGACGCGCAAGGTCGGGCCGTGGGCGAGACCGACGGGATGGGCTCCAGCGGCGTCGTCGTCCAGTCGCTGGGCGGCGGCGGCGGCTCGGGCGGGATCAACGTCACCGGCGACCTGGTGATCAACGGCGGCTCCGACAGCGCCGGCCGCGCGGCGGCCATCGGCATCGGCGGCTTCGGCGGCGACGGCGGCGATGCGGGCGAGGTCACGGCGACCATCGCGAGCACGCAGGACGAGCGCACCGTCATCACGTCTAAGGGCGACACGGAATCGGCGGTCGCCATCCAGAGCATCGGCGGCGGCGGCGGCAACGGGGCGATCAACGTCTCGGGCAGCTTTTCGCTGGACGGCTCGGCCACGCTGGGCGTCGGCGGGTTCGGCGGCGGCGGCGGCAAGGGCGGCGACGTCACGGCGGCGATCGACGCCGACCTCTCGGCCCACGGCTGGCGTTCGCGCGGCCTGCTGGTCGAGTCCCTCGGCGGCGGCGGCGGCGATGGCGGCATCAACATCGCCGGGGGGATCAAGGGCGGTTCCGACAGCTCGGAGCCGGTGATCACCTTTGGCGTGGGCGGCGGCGGCGGCAACGGCGACGTCGCGGGCGACGTCTCGGTGGTCCAGACGGGCGACGTCTGGGTCCAGGGCGTCGAGGCCGGCGGGGTGCTGGTGCGCTCGATCGGCGGCGGCGGCGGCGACGGCGGCCTGAACGTCACGCTCTCGGCCACCAACGGCAGCAGCGAGGAGCGCGGCTACGCCCTGGGCGTCGGCATCGGCGGCAACGGCGGCGTCGGGGCCGACGCGGGCGACATCTCGCTGGTCAGCCTGGGCGATGTGATCGTCAACGCCAAGGTCGTGACCGACGCCGCGGGCAAGACCAGCCTGGCTTCGGCCGACTTCACCGGCGGGGCCAAGGGCGTCTCCGTCATGGCCATCGGCGGCGGCGGCGGCTCGGGCGGCATCAACGTCACGGGCGTGGTGGCGCTGTCGGGCAGCCCGTTGACCATCGGCGTCGGCGGTTCGGGCGGCGCGGCCGGCGACGGCGGCGACATCACCGTCGTGCGCGGCGACCTGGACGACGACGAGGTCCGGGCCGGCTCGGTCGTCACGTTCGGCGACAACTCGACCGGCGTCTATGTGGAGTCCACGGGCGGCGGTGGCGGCGACGCGGGCGTCAACGCTGTGCTGGGCCTCTCCACCGCGGGTGTGGACGCCAACACCCCGACCAGCGAGAGCCTCGCGGTGTCGATGGCCATCGGCGGCAACGGCGGCGCCTCGGGCGACGGCGGCGAGGTCGACGTGACCAACCGCGGCGACATCTCGACTGACGGAGCCAATTCCGACGGCCTGGTGGTGCTGTCCCAGGGCGGCGGCGGGGGCAACGCCAACTACAACATCGGCGCCGGCTATTTCCCCAAGACCACGGCCCTGGCCCTGGCGCTGGGCGGCGACCCCACCTCGGGCGGCGACGGCGGCGACATCACCCTGGTGCAGGACGGCTCGATCGTCACCAAGGGCGACGATTCTGACGCGATCATCGTGCAGTCCCTGGGCGGCGGCGGCGGCAACGCCATGCTCAACAGCAACTTCGCCTTTGGAGCCAGCAACAAGCTGGCCATCGCGATCGGTCGCGAAGGCGGAACCGGCGGGGCCGGCGGCGACCTGTCTATCGACATCAGCGGCGCGCTGGACACCACCGGCGACCGCTCCGGCGGCCTCTACGCCCAGTCGATCGGCGGCGGCGGCGGCAAGAGCGGCGCGATCTCGGTCGGGGCTCAGACCGCAACCGGCAGCGACACCGAAAGACAGGTCTACGAAGCGGGCATGACCATCGGCCTGCAAGGCGCCCTGGGCGCCGACGGCGGTCGGATCGTGGTGACCAGCGACGCCCAGGTCGTCACGCGCGGCGACGAGGCCCGCGGCCTGCTGGCCCAGTCGGTCGGCGGCGGCGGCGGCGCGGGCGGCATGGCGCTGAACCTGATCATGAGCACCTTCACCGGCAAGATCGTGCTGGGCGGCGATGGCGGGACCGGCGGCGACGGCGGCGCGGTCGATCTGACCCAGAGCGGACTGGTCTGGACCTCGGGCGACCGGTCCGACGGCGTCCTGGCCCAGAGCGTGGGCGGCGGCGGCGGCGTGGGCGGGGCGACCGTCACCATCGCCAGGCCGGTGGAGGCCGCCCGGAGCGACTCTTCGGCCGGCGCCATGAGCATCGCCCTGGGCGGTTCGGGCGGCGCGGGCGGCGTCGGCGGCGCGGTCGATGTCGTCAACGCGGGCCAGATCGTCACCGAAGGCCAGTTCGCCGACGGCATAAGAGCCCAATCGGTGGGCGGCGGCGGCGGCGTGGGCGGCGCGACGATGAGCTCATCGTCCGACACGGGCGGCGCCGGCGCCAGGACCGCCTCGCGGATCTCGGCCTTCATCAATATCGGCGGTTCGGGCGGGGCCGGGGGGACCGGCGGGACGGTCGATGTCGTCAACACCGGGCTGATCTGGACGCAGGGTGACTATTCGTCGGGCGTTTCGGCCAACAGCATCGGCGGCGGCGGCGGCGACGCCGGGATCATGAACGACGGCGCCACGATCAGCTCCGGCGACCGCGCGACGACGCGCACGGCCCTGAACATCGGCGGTTCCGGCGGAACCGGCGGCACGGGCGGCGACGTCACCGTCACCAACCGCCCGGTCACCGACGACGTGCAGTCCGGCCTCATCGTCACCGAGGGCAAGGAGTCCTACGGGATCTTCGCCCAGTCGATCGGCGGCGGCGGCGGCAACGGCAGCTCGATCCGATCGATCAACCTCATCACGAGCGGCAAGGGCACCACAGCGGCCTCGCTGAACATCGGCGGCGCGGGCGGCTCGGGCAACACCGGCGGCGAGGTGACCGTCCGGAACGACGGCGTCATCGGCACCAGCGGCGACGGGGCGCACGGGGTCCTGGCCCAGTCGATCGGCGGCGGCGGCGGCAACGGCGGCATGGTGCTGACCCTGGGATTGGACTTCGGCAAGGAAACGTCCTCGCCGGCCATCTCGGTGGGCGGGATCGGCGGCGACGGCGGGAACGGCGGCGACGTGCTGGTGGAGAACGCCGGCTCGATCGTCACCCTGGGCGACAACGCCGACGGGATCGTGGTCCAGTCGATCGGCGGGGGCGGCGGCAACGCCGGCGCGGCGATCTCGGCCTCGATCGACGCCGGGGTCATCGCCGTGTCGGGCCTGGTCAACGCCGTACTGGGCGCGGTCGGGACCGGTGACGGCGGCCAGGGCGGCGAGGTCGCGGTCGTCCAGTCCGGCGACATCACCACGCTGGGCGAGGGCTCGCAGGCCATCGTGCTCCAGAGCATCAACGGCGGCGGCGGCCAACTGGCTTTCGACATCACGCAGGTCTACGGCCGCAAGGGCTTGCCGATCGGCGGCTCCAACGACCCCGCCGCGACGGCGGATCCGCGGGTCTCCGCGCGGGCGGGGGCCGAAGGCGCGACCGACATGAACGCCGGCTCGGTGTTCCTGGTCTCGAGCGGCACGTACCAGGTGGGCGGCGCCAACGCGGCCGGCATCTTCAACCAGTCGATCGGCGGCGGCGGCGGCGTGCTGCGCGTCAATCTGGAGGTCGCGGCCACGCCCCAGGACGAGGTGTCGACCCTGTCGGCCCTGGCGGTCGACCCGCTGGCCGAGGTCGGCGGCGAGGCCATGCCGCTGGCGGTGGACGTGGCCCTGGGCGGGATCGACGGCGCGCGCAACCTTGGCGGCGACCTGGACAACAGCCAGACCGGCGACATCCTGATGAACGGCGCCCATTCGCCGGGCGTGCTGGACCAGTCGATCGGCGGCGGGGGCGGCCGGGCGGTGGTCACCGTGGACGTGGCGCAGGGCGCGTCGGTCGGACCGGTGTCCGTGGCCCTGGGCGGCCGGAACGGGACCGACGAGGGCGGCGGCGCGGTGGTCCGCGACCAACAGGGCCGGATCACCACCACGGGCGCGCTCGGCGCCGGCGCGATCCTGCAGAGCGTGGGCGGCGGCGGCGGCGTGGCCGACGTGGTCGTCACGGGCGCGGACGCGGCGACGGTCGCCCCGACCCTGAGCCTGGGCTCGGCCGGCGGCACGGATCTTTCGGGCGGAGCGGTCACCGCCCGCTTCGACGGCGCGATCGTCACGACGGGGGATCACGCCGCGGGTCTGCTGGTCCAGTCGATCGGCGCGGGCGGCGGCGTGGTCAACCTGACCAGTCCCCCCGGCGGCGCGGCGAGCCTGGGCGCGACCGCGGGCGCGGCGGGCGACGGCGGCGACGTCACGCTCGACCAGGACGGCGTCATCGTCACGGCCGGCGCGGGGGCGCATGGCGTGCTGCTGCAATCGATCGGCGGCGGCGGCGGGGCGGTGCTGGGCGGCGGCGTCACGGACGTGAGCCTGAACCAGGACAATATCGGCGACGGCGGCGACATCGCCTTCACCCAGACCGGCGGCGTGCTGACGACGGGGGCGGGCGCCTACGGCGTCGCGGTCCAGAGCCTGGGCGGCGGCGGCGGCTGGGTGGACGGCGTCCATCAGGGCGCGGCCGGCGGCGAAGGGGCGGGCGGTTCGATCTCGCTGAACTTGGCCGACGACATCATGGCGGTCGGCGCGGACGGCGTGGCCGTCTTCGCCCAGAGCCAGGGCTCCAGCGGCGCGGGCGACATCGACATCAGCCTGAGCGGCGTGACGCGCGGCGGCTCGGGAACGGGCGCGGGCGTCGTGATCGACGGCGGGGCCGACAACACCCTGGTCAACACGGGGCACGTCTCGGCGACCTCGAACCTGGCCATCCGGACTTCGGGCGGCGACGACCATGTCGACAACCTGGGCGTGGTCGTCGGCGACGTCGATCTGGGCGGCGGCGACAATAGTTTCGTCAACCAGGACGGGGCGACCTTCATCGCCGCCCATTCGATCGTCCTGCGGGAAACCACGACGGTGCGCCTGGCCTCGGCCCGCATGGCGGCCTTCTCGCTGTCGCCGGCCGCGATCCCGGGCGGGACCTTCACCAACAGCGGCGACTTCCTGATGGGCCTGTCGGCGCCGCGTACGCCGATCGACCTAGCCGGCGGCGCGCAGTTCGCCAACTACGACGATCTCGGCGATCCGGCCGCCAATCCCTATTACGGGCTGCGGGTGATCAACACGGTCGCGATCGACGGCGACTTCGTCCAGACCTCGACGGGTCGCATGGCCTTCGACGTGGCTTTCGGGCCCTATGCGTCCGACCATGTGGACGTCACGGGATCGGCCAGCGTGGCCGGCACGGGCGAGGTGACCCTCACCTGGCTGCAGGACGCCAAGCCGGTCACCCTGTTCGCGACCGGTTCGGCCGTCGACAACGGCCTGAAGATCGCCGACACCCTGGCGATGGACTACCGGGTCGTGACGGGGGCGGCCGGCGTCCAGCTGGCCTTCACGCCGCACTTCGACCAGGGCTTCCTGAACGACAACGGCCAGGCGCTGGGCCGGCACATGAATTCGGCCATCGAGGCCGGCGATTCCGGCGGCATGGGCCGTCTGATGGCCCTGATCGGCAATCTGGAAGCCGGCCAGGAGGCGATCTATTCGCGGGTCTTCGGCGAGCTCAATCCCGAGCCCTACCTGGCGCCGCTGCGCAGCCAGCTGTACTCGGCCAACAGTTTCTCGAGCCAGCTGTTCGACTGCGCCAGTCCTGGCGCGGGCCTGGACGGCAAATGCGCCTGGACGACGATCGAGCGGGTGACCTCACGCGGCGAGGCCGACGCCCAGACCCTCGGCGCCAAGGTCGAGGGCGGGCGCCTGCGCGGCGGCTTCGAACGTCCGCTGGCCGGCGACTGGTCGCTGGCCGCGGCGGTCGGATACGAGCGCCTGGACCGCGTCGATGTCGACGACATGCGTTCGCTGGCCGAGGGGCAGGGCTTCAACGCCGGCCTGGGCCTGAAGAAACGCAGCGATCACGCCCACGGCTCGGCGGAGATGGCCTTCTCGCTGTCCGGCGGCTGGCAGTGGATGGACACCACGCGCGCGGTCGAGGTCTTCGGGCCCGGACGCGCCGAGGCCCAGCCGGAAAGCGGCTATCTGCGCACCGACGCGCGCTTCGCCTATGTGATCGAGAACGGCCGGCTGTTCGTGCGTCCGGCGCTGAACGTCTGGGCCACCGGCCTGCACCAGCAGAAGTTCGCCGAGGGCGGGCTAGGCGGCCTGGGCGCGAGTGGCGCTTCGCACACCCAGTTCATCGGTACGGCCAATCCGGAGGTGACGCTGGGCTTCGTGATGCGGCAGGGCGTGCGCAGCCAGACGGCGGTGGCGTTCCGGGTCGGGGGCCTCTTCAACACGACCGACCGGATCGAGATGCCGTTCCGCCTGGTCGGCGCCAATCCGACGTCGCAAGCGGCGCGGGTCGGCACGACCCTGGACCGCAGCGCCTATACGGCCGGCGTCGACTTCCACGTGATCGGCGACGACCGCGTCTCGGTGCATTTCAGCTATGACCGCGAGTTCGGCGACCGGACCCGCGCTCAATCGGCCGGCCTCGATATCCGGGTCCGCTTCTAGCGGCTCCGGAGGTCGAGGCCGCCGCTAGCCGGCGACCAGGGGCACGGCTCCCGTCAGGAGGGCTGCGCCCAGCACCAGCAGGCAGATCAGCACCGCCCACTTCAGGGCGAACCGCTGGGCGTCGGCGACGTCCACGCCCAGCAGGCCGCACGCCAGGTAGATCGGCGCCAGCAGCGGGCTGAGCGCGTGGACCGGCTGTCCGATCAGGGAGGCGCGGGCGATGGCCTCGGGCGCGATGCCGTAGTGGGCGGCGGTCTGGGCGATCACCGGCACCACGCCGAAATAGTAGGCGTCGTTCGACATCACGAAGGTCAGCGGCATGCTGGCCAGGGCGGTGATCGGCGCCAGGAACGGTCCGATGTTCGGCGGGATGACCGACAGGGCGGCGGTGGCCATGGCGTCGGCCATGCCCGTGCCGTTCAGGATGCCGGTGAAGGCGCCGGCCGAGAAGATCAGCACCACCACATTGACGACGTTGTCGGCATGAGCGGCGATCCGCGCCTTCTGCTCGCGCAGGTTCGGATAGTTGATCGTCACGGCGACGGCGAACGCGCCCATCATCAGGACGGGCAGCGGCGCCAGGCTCAGGATCATCCCCAGCAGCAGGCCCACGGTCAGGACGAGGTTCAGCCAGAACAGCCGGGGCCGGCGGAGGGCGGCGGCCTCCGTGTCGGCGGGCGGCGCGAGCGCGACGACGGGCTGGTCGGCGATCGTCGCGCCGGGCGCGGCTCCCGCCAGGCGCCGACGCTCGGACCGGCCGAACAGCCAGGCCAGGCCGTAGACGCCGGCGAGCCCGGCGATCATCGCCGGCAACAGGGGCAGGAAGACCTGGGCCAGGTCGGCATGAACGGCGCTGGCCGCGCGCGCCGACGGTCCGCCCCAGGGCACGAAGTTCATCAGGGAATTGGTCGAGCCCAGCAGGGTGGCGAGGATCAGCGGGTTCATCCCGACCTTGCGATAGACGGGCAGCATGGCGGTGATGACGATCAGCGCCGTCGTGGTGCCGTCGCCGTCCAGCGAGACCACGGTCGCCAGCACGGCGGTGCCCAGGGCGATGCGCACGGGGTCCTCGCCGACCGTGGCCAGCACCTTCCTCACCAGCGGATCGAACAGGCCCGCGTCCATCATGATCGCGAAGTAGAGCACGGCGAAGGCCAGCATCAGCGCGGTGGGGGCGACCTGCAGGACGCCCTTGATCATCATCGGGCCCAGCCCCGCGCCGGCGCCCGCAATCAGGCCGAACAGGATCGGCACCAGCAGCAGGGCGGCGATCGCCGACATGCGCTTGGTCATGATCAGCGTCATGAAGGTCATGACCATGGCCAGGCCAAGGAAGGCCGGATTCAGGAAGATGCTGGGCGTCACGTGGAGGTCTCCGTCGGCGATCGGCCGGGGGCGGATGGTTGAATGAGGGGGACGCGCGGCGCCGGATGATTGTATCGCTCCGGGGGATCGCTCACCGTGGGGCGACAGGAAGATTCTCGGAGCATGCGATGGCGGGGGCGAAGATGACGGACGGCGCCGAGGCTTTGGCCGATCCCCAGAACACCGAGCCGGCCACCCATACGGTGCTGACCCGACTGCGCGAGATGATCGTCACCGGCGAGATCGCGCCCGGCACGCGCCTGCGCGCCGAGGCCCTGGCGACCCAGCTCGACGTCTCGCGCACGCCGGTGCGCAGCGCCCTGGCCGTGCTCTCGGCCGAGGGGCTGGTGCTCTACAACATGAACCGGGGCTACACCGTCCGCGCCGTGACCCTGGGCGACATCTACGACTCGATCGAGGTGCGCGCGCGGATCGAGGGCCTGGCCTGCCGGCTGTCGATCGAGCAGGGCTGGACCGAGGAGGGGCTCCAGCCACTGGACGAGCTGGTGGCGCGCGGCCGCGCTATCGTCGATCGCGGCGAGTGGTCCGAAGCCATCGAATACGAGTGGTACGACTGCAACTGGATCTTCCACCGCCGGATCCATCACGCCGCCAACAACCTGGTGCTGCGCCACGCCATGCGGATGACGATCCTCTATCCGGTGTTCGGCGACGCGGTGCGGGTGTCGCCGACGGTCGCGGCCCATGTGCCGCCCCGCGCGCGCCAGATCGCGGCGACCGTCCCGCCGCACATCGTTCAGTCGCAGGCCGATCACGAGAACCTGCTGGCGGCGATCCGCGCGGGGGATGGCGAGGGGGCCGAGCGCCTCATGATCGAACACGTCCTTCGCACCAAGGCGCGCATCCTCGCGATCGCGACCCTTCGCTAGGGAACCTGCCGCCCGCATCCTCCATCGTCAAGGATCACATTCAAACAGACATAAAATTGGATGCAATCTGTTGACCGACAGCATCCAGGCTGTCTATCGTCCCGGCATCCCCGCTGAGACGGGGTTCAATAATGACCCCAGGGGAGGGCGATATGGTCTCGATGAGCCGCAAGGTGCTGGCGTGTGGCGTCGCCGCGACGGCGCTGATGTCCGCCGGTCACGCGCTGGCCCAGGCCGCGTCGGCCGACAACGCCATGCTCGACGAGGTGGTCGTCACCGCCCAGCGCCGCAGCGAACGCCTGCAGGACGTGCCGGTGACCGTGACCGCCTTCGGCGCCGAGCAGGTGAAGGAAGCCCGGATCCGTGAGATCGACGACGTCTCCAGCCGCACGCCGGGCCTGGAGTTCGACGCCTTCCCGGCCTCGCAGCCGCGCATCGCCATCCGCGGCATCGGCTCGAC
This sequence comes from Caulobacter sp. CCG-8, assembly GCF_037402475.1. Taxonomy (NCBI): domain Bacteria; kingdom Pseudomonadati; phylum Pseudomonadota; class Alphaproteobacteria; order Caulobacterales; family Caulobacteraceae; genus Caulobacter; species Caulobacter sp. CCG-8. The sequence goes on along the minus strand of NZ_JBBEUD010000001.1, from coordinate 178,455 downwards.
CGACCGCGGGGCCGCGGGCGATCCGAGCTCGGCCGTCTTCCTCGACGAGATCTATCTGGGCCGCCCGGCCATGGTCGCCTTCGACGCGTTCGACGTCGAGCGGATCGAGGTGCTGAAGGGACCCCAGGGCACGCTGTACGGCCGCAACGTCGTCGGCGGCGCGGTCAATGTCGTGTCCAAGCGCCCGAGCCTGACCGGCTTCGACACGGGCGTCGAGGCGACGGTCGGGAACTACGACCGGTTCGAGGGCGCGGGCTTCGTCAACGCGCCCTTCGCCGACGGAAAGGCCGCCGTGCGCGCCAGCGCCGCCTGGCGCAAGCATGACGGCTATGTCGACAACACCTTCACCGACGGCTCGCTGGAGGACCAGGACACCCTGAGCGGCCGGTTCCAGGTGGCGGCCGAACTCAGCCCGACCTTCCGCGTCCAGGCGGGCGTCGACGGCACGCGCGACCGCGGGACCGGTCCCGGACAGCACGTGCTCGATCTGGATGACAGCAGCCCGTACGCGGCCTTCTGGACCGTGGATCGGGATCGCGACCATTCGGCGGGCTCGATCGACGGCCACCAGGACCGCGACACCTGGGGCCTGCGCTTCCAGGCCGACTGGGACCTGTCGTTCGCGACCCTGACCTATCTGGGCTCGTACCGCGACCTCGACTACGACGCCTATTACGACTTCGACGGCGGCAACCCGTCGACCAACTTCATCGGCATCGAGGGCGGCAACGCCGAGACAAGCGACGCCTCCAGCCACGAGCTGCGGCTCTCCTCCCTGCCGGACAGCCCGGTCCAGTGGGTGGTCGGCCTCTACAACTTCAACAGCGACACGCACCGGACCGACACCCTGGTGCTCGACATCGGCGGGGCCGGAACCGAGGTCTTCACCCAGGACGCCCAGCTGAAGAGCTACGCGGTCTACGGCGACGTCACCGTGCCGGTGGGCGAGCGCTTCGCGGTGATCGGCGGCCTGCGCTACTCGAAGGACAAGAAGGACTACCGCGTCGACGACCTGGCCGGGGACTCGCTGTTCCGCGCCGAGGGGCCGTTCGACGTCTCGTCCTCGGCCTCGTTCGACGCGGTGACCTGGCGGACCGGCGTCAACTTCCAGCCGGACAAGAACAACCTGTTCTACGCGATGATCTCGACCGGCTTCAAAAGCGGCGGGTTCCAGGACCTGCCGGCGACGGCGGAGGAGGCGGGCGACGCGTTCGATCCCGAGCACGCCACCCAGTACGAGCTCGGCCAGAAGAGCACCTTCCTGGGCGGCGCGCTGGTCTGGAACAACACCCTCTACTGGATGGACTACAGCGACCTGCAGACCCGCCGGACCGTGCCCAGCGGCGCGGTGGTCACCGACAACGCCGGCGCGGCCACCATCAAGGGCTACGAGACCTATCTCAGCTGGCGGCCGTTCCACGGCGCCAAGCTGGTGGCGTCCTACGGCTACACCGACGCCAAATTCGACGAGTACGAGGCCGAGCCCGGCGTCAGCTACGCCGGCAACCAGATCGCCCGCGTGCCCAAGCACAAGGTGGTGCTGTCGCCCTCGTACGACTGGTCGCTGGCGGGCGGCGGCGCGGTGCGCTTCGCGATCGACTACCGCTACGAAAGCAGCATCTGGGACGACAATTCCAACGAGGGTCCGGAACGGCGGTCGCCGACCAATTTCTATGACGGCCGTATCGTCTACACCGAGCCGCACGACCGCTGGTCGCTGTCCCTGTGGGGCAAGAACCTGAGCGACGAGGTCACGCGCACCTTCCAGGGCTCGTTCCTGGGCGCGAACTTCGGCGCCTACGCCCCGCCGCGCACCTTCGGCGTGACCTTCAACTGGACCCGCTGACCATGACCTCGAGCGGATCGGGCGCGCGTCATCGACGCGGCCCTGGTCCTTCCCTGGCCCCGGGGTGCTGATGCAGCCCGGGGTCCTTCTTCGCGCCATGTTCGACGCCGCGGTCGACGCCGCCTCGCCGGCGTCGCGGCTGCCGTCGTTCCTGCCTGACCCGCCGCGCGGGCGGACGATCGTGGTCGGGGCGGGGAAGGCGGCGGCGGCGATGGCGCGAGCCGTCGAGACGCACTGGCCCGAACCGCTGTCGGGCCTGGTGGTCACACGCTACGGGCACGCGATCCCCTGCGAGCGCATCGAGGTCGTGGAGGCCGCCCACCCGGTGTCCGACGCGGCCGGGGCGCGGGCGGCTCAGGCGATCCTGGAGCGGGTGAGGGGGCTCACCGAGGACGACCTGGTGCTCTGCCTGCTCTCCGGGGGCGGCTCGGCGCTGCTGGCGGCCCCGGGGGAGGGCGTCACCCTTGCCGACAAGCAGGCGGTCACCCGGGCGTTGCTGAAATCCGGCGCGCCGATCGGCGAGATCAACTGCGTGCGCAAGCATCTTTCGGCCATCAAGGGCGGCCGGCTGGCGCTGGCGGCCGCGCCGACCAAGGTGGTCACCCTGGTCATCTCCGACGTGCCCGGCGACGACCCGGCGGTGATCGCCTCGGGCCCGACCCTGGGCGATCCGAGGACCTCGGCCGAGGCCCTGGCGATCCTCGAGCGTCGGCTGGACACCGTACCCGACGCCGTCCGCGCCTGGCTGCTGGATCCGCGCAGCGAGACACCCGGGCCGGACGCGGTTCGCGCCGACGTCCGGATGATCGCCACGCCCGCCAAGTCGCTGGAGGCCGCCGCCGCCGTCGCGCGCGAGCACGGCTACACGCCGGTGGTCCTGGGCGACCGGATCGAGGGCGAGGCGCGAGAGATCGCGGGCGAGCACGCCGATCTCGTCCAATGCCTGATGGCCCTGACCCGGCGTCGACGCGGCCGCTGGGCGGTCCTGTCCGGCGGCGAGACCACGGTGACCGTGCGCGGCGGCGGTCGCGGCGGGCGCAACGCCGAGTTCCTGCTGGCCCTGGCCGTGGCGCTGGACGGCCTGCCCGGCGTGCACGCCCTCGCCGCCGACACCGACGGCATCGACGGCTCCGAGGACAACGCCGGCGCCGTGCTGGGGCCTGAGACGCCGACGCTGGCCCGGCGGCTGGGCCTCAACGCCCGCGACCGGCTGGACGACAACGACGGCTACGGCTTCTTCCAGGCGGTCGGGGGGCTTGTGGTCACCGGCCCGACCCTGACAAACGTCAACGACTTCCGGGCGATCCTGATCGATCCGTCCGTCGCTTCCCGAGAGTTCCGATGAGCACCAACCGCACCTACCGCATCGCAGTCATCCCCGGGGACGGGATCGGCAAGGAGGTCGTGCCCGAGGGCCTGCGCGTGCTGGACGCCGTGTCGGCGAAATACGGCTGCCGGTTCGAGTACGACCACTTCGATTTCGCCTCCTGCGACTACTATCTCCGGCACGGCCAGATGATGCCGGACGACTGGAAGACGCTGATCGGTGGTCATGACGCCATCTTCTTCGGCGCGGTCGGCTGGCCCGAGACGGTGCCTGACCATGTCTCGCTGTGGGGCTCGCTGATCCAGTTCCGGCGCGAGTTCGATCAGTATGTGAACCTGCGCCCCGTGAAGCTGATGCCGGGCGTGCCCAGCCCGCTGGCCGGGCGCGGGCCGGGCGACATCGACTTCTACGTCGTGCGCGAGAACACCGAGGGCGAATACTCCTCGATCGGCGGGAAGATCTTCCCCGGCACCGAGCGCGAGGTGGTGGTGCAGGAGACGGTGATGACCCGCATCGGGGTCGACCGCGTGCTGAAATACGCCTTCGACCTGGCCCAGCGCCGGGAGAACAAGCATCTCACCTCCGCGACCAAGTCCAACGGCATCTCGATCACCATGCCCTACTGGGACGAGCGGGTGGAGGCGATGGCGGCCAGCTATCCGGACGTGCGCTGGGACAAGTACCATATCGACATCCTGACCGCGCATTTCGTGCAGCACCCCGACTGGTTCGACGTGGTGGTGGCCTCCAACCTGTTCGGCGACATCCTGTCGGACCTGGGCCCCGCCTGCACCGGCACCATCGGCATCGCCCCGGCGGCCAACATCAATCCGGAGCGGAAGTTCCCTTCGCTGTTCGAGCCGGTGCACGGCTCGGCGCCCGACATCGCCGGACAGTGGATCGCCAATCCGGTGGGACAGATCTGGGCGGCGGCGCTGATGCTCGACCATCTGGGCGAGCGCGAGGGGGCGGCGGCCGTGGTGAGCGCCATCGAGGCGGTGCTGGCCAACCAGGCGCTGCGCACCCGCGACCTCGGCGGCCCGCTGGGCACGGTGGCCTGCGGCGAGGCGATCGCGGCGGCGGTGCGATAGGAGGAAGGTCGGGGTCCCCTCCACGGGGACCCCGGATGGGCTAGCGCCGGCGTCCGTCGGCGACGACGCAGCCGGGGGCCGGATCGCGGCCTTCCAGCACGGCCACCACCGACTCCGCCGCGACCTTGTTGGTTCGGTCCAGGCCTTCGCGGGACGAGGCGGCCGCGTGCGGCGTGGCGACCACGTTGGGCAGGGCCAGGAGCGCGTCGGTGACCGGCTTCAGGGCCGGGTCGCTCTCGCTCATGAAGGTGTCCAGGCCCGCGCCGCCCAGGCGGCCGCTCTTCAGCGCCTCCAGCAGGGCGGCGTCGTCGACCAATCCGCCGCGCGCGGTGTTGATCAGGATCGCGCCCGGCTTCATGGCCGCCAACGCCTCGGCGTCGATCAGCAGGCGCGTCTCGGACGTCAGCGGGGCGTGCAGGGTGACGACATCCGACCTGGCCAGCAGCGTCGGCATGTCCAAATAGGTGACGTCGTTGGCGGCGGCCCAGGCGTCGTCGCGGCGGTTGCCGGCGACCAGCACCTCCGCCTCGAAGCCGCGCAAGCGCTGGACGACGCTGCGGCCGATGCGGCCGGCGCCGACGACGCCGACGGTCTTGCGGTACAGGTCCGAGCCCATCAGGATCGACCAATTCCCGGCCAGCATGTTGGCCTGCGACTCCCGGAAACGGCGACCAACGGCGAGCATCAGGGCGATGGCGTGGTCGGCCACCGAGGCGTCGTTGCCGCCGGCCGCGATCGCCACGACCTTGCCGAGATCGCGGGCCGCCTCCAGGTCGACGCGCTCATAGCCGACGCCCCGGCGCGAGACGATCTTCAGGTCGGGCAGGACGGCCATCAGTTCGCGGGTCACGCGGGCATGGCCGACGATCCAGCCGTCCGCGTCGGCGAGCAGGGTCTCCAGCTCGGCTTGGGTGAAGTCGCCATCGCCCTTGCCCGGCGGCAGGTCGGCGACGGCCACCTCGCAGCCGTGGGCCTGGAGATAGGCGACGGTCGCGTCGTCGAAGAAGCGCTGGGTGACGACCACCCGTCGGGAGTCCGTCATGCGGCGTAGCCGGGGGTCACGCGGTCGAGCTTGCGCAACAGAGCCGGCCAGACCAGCAGGTCGGCGACGAAGCCCTGGCCCTGGCTCTGCTGCTCGACCACGGCCTGCACCGGATCGGCGGGCAGGCGGACCGTTCCGCCCTGGGCCGCCACCTGCATCGCGCAGGCCCGCTCCAGGAAGTACATCTGGGTGAAGGCCTGGGCCACCGTGCGGCCGACCGTCAGGGTGCCGTGGTTGCGCAGGATCATCACGTCCCGCTCGCCCAGGTCGGCGACCAGGCGCGGGCGCTCGTCGTGGTCCAGGGCCACGCCCTCGAAATCGTGGTAGGCGACGCGGCCGTTCAGCAGCATGGCCGTCTGGTTCAGCGGCAGCAGGCCTTCCTCCTGCGACGACACCGCCGTGCCCGCCACCGTGTGCAGGTGGATGACGCAGCCGGCGTCCTCGCGCGCCTCGTGGATCGCGGAATGGATGGTGAAGCCGGCCGGATTGACCATCGCGGTGTTCGGCCCGATCGCCTGGCCGTCCAGCCCGACCTTCACCAGCGAACCGGCGGTGATCTCCTCGAACATCCAGCCGTACGGATTGATCAGGAAGTGGTGCTCCGGCCCCGGGATACGCGCCGAGATGTGGGTGAAGACCAGGTCGTCCCAGCCGAACAGCGCGACCAGGCGGTAGGCGGCGGCCAGGTCGACGCGCAGGCGGGCCTCGGCGTCGGCGGCGGTCTCGGCGGTTAGGGCGCTCACGCGACCGTCTCCGCGTCCAGCTCGACGTCCAGCAGACGCACGTACTGCTGGCCCGCGTGCATGTCGCGCTCGACCATGCCGCCCTGCGCGGTGACGCGCGGGTACGAGATCTTCACGACGTGCAGGCTTGGCACGGCGAAACGCTTCACCAGCGTGGGGTCGGCGCCGTAGAGCCGCGCGAACAGGTCCGGCCCGAGGGCGGCGCTGTCGTGATAGCGCCGGAAGTTCGCCTCGCCGTCGAAGAACAGGTCGACCGTGACCCAGAAGGGGCCGGCGTTCTTGGACCGCACATGGCGGCAGACGTCCTTGACCGTGGTCATCACGCGGCCTCCTCGTTGCGAAGGTCGATCCAGACGGTGCGGACCAGCTCCAGCGGATCGTCGACCTCGACCACGTGGTTGAGCTTGAATTCGAAGACCGGGCCGCGATCGATGTCCGCCGGGCTGAAGGCGAAGCCGTAGCTGGGCAGCTCGCGGTCCATGAACAGCGGGTAGTGGAAGAAGTACGGGTTGCAGGCCTTGGCGATCTGCGAGGCCATCTCCTGGGTCTCGGCGGTGGCCACGAACAGCACCCCGACCTCGCGCGGCGGCGGCGTGCCCTTCGGCGGCCTCTCGCCCGAGAGGGCGTTCCAGCCGTATAGCCGCAGCGAGATGTGGAAGTCGCCGGCCGCCGCGCCGATGGTGGCGTGCACCCGCTGGTTCAGCGCCTCCAGCAGGTTGTCGTGGAAGGTGTCGATGTCGGCCAGGACGTCGGGGTCCTGGATGCCGATCAGCATGACCGTCTGGAACCGGCTGGCCGCCGCGCCTTCCAGCTTCAGGGTGTAGGGCATGGGCTCCCACACCGAGCCGGTGACCTTCACTGACCGTTTGTCGGCCTGGGTGTAGACGGCTTGGGTCACGTCCAGCACGCCGCCCGGCTCGGTCAGCCGGAACGGGTCGCTGTTCTCGTACAGCATGTGGGCCGAGACGCTCTCGGGATCGCACCAGTTGTCGAGGCTGAGCGGTTCGACCTCGAAGCCGTCGTCGCCGATGCTGATCAGCACGCCGGCGCCCTTGTTGCGCACGGCCGTGGCCTGGGCCCCGCACTCGGCGATCTTGGCCGCGTGCCAGGACGGGCCGGACGGCGCGCCGTGCAGCAGGGCGAAGCAGGCGATGACGGCGGTGTCGGTCGTGCGGCCGCCCAGGATGATGTCGGCCCCGCCGCGCAGCGCGGCCATGTAGGGCTCGGGCCCCATGGCGGCGACGATGTGCTCGCAGGAGTCGATCGTGGCGTCGTCGAGCGGGCCCAGCGGCGGCAGGGGCCGGATCTTGCCGGCGGCGTTGCGCGCCTTCAGGTCGGCCTTGTCCTGCTCGGAATAGAGCAGGGCGATCTTCGGGCTGATCCCGAGTTCGCCGGCCACCTCCAGCACGATGTCGCGGGTCCAGTCGACGTTGCGGTCGCCGCCGGCCTGACCGCTGGTGCCGATGATCAGCGGGATGCCCGCCTGCGCGCCCGCCTTCATCAGGATGGTCAGGTCGCGCTTCACCGAGCCGCGGTTGTTCTTCGAGATGCCCAGCGCGAGATAGGCCGCGCCGCTGTCGGTCGAGCCGGCGTCGGTGGCGATGGCGCGCGCGCCCTGGGCGACGCCGTAAGCGACCTCGGCTTCCAAGGCGCCGGCCCCGAGGGAGCCGGTCGGAACCAGTATCTTGATCGGGCCGTCGCGCATGCCAGTCCACCGTCGTCAGCGCCCGAAAGCAGGCGTGACACCGGACTACAATGCATGAATGCAATCGGTCAATATTTTGGATGCAAAATGTCGTTCCGCATCTGGACGCCGATCAGGCCGGCCTACCGTCCCTGCCGTTTCAGGATCGCGTCCAGGCGCGGATAGACCCGGCGCGCGTTGAGCTCGAACACCTTGCGCTTGTCGGATTCGGGGATCGGCAGGGCGTCGACATAGCGCTTGGTGTCGTCGAAATATTGTCCCGTCTCCGGATCGATCCCGCGCACCGCGCCGACCATCTCCGAGCCGAACAGGATGTTGTCGATGTCGATCACCCGGAACAGCAGGTCGATGCCCGGCTGGTGGTAGACGCAGGTGTCGAAGAAGACGTTCTTCATGACGTGGTCGCGTAGGAGCGGCCTCCCCAGCATGTCGGCCAGGCCCCGATAGCGGCCCCAGTGATAGGGGACCGCCCCGCCGCCGTGCGGGATGATGAAGCGCAGGTCGGGGAAGTCGCTGAAGAGGTCGCCTTGCAAGAACTGCATGAAGGCCGTGGTGTCGGCGTTGATGTAATGCGCGCCGGTGGCGTGGAAGGCGTGGTTGCACGAGCCGGAGACGTGGACCATGGCCGGGACGTCCAGCTCGACCATCTTCTCGAAGAACGGATACCAGGACCGGTCGGTCAGCGGCGGGGCGGTCCAGTGGCCGCCCGAGGGGTCGGGATTGAGGTTGCAGCCGACGAAGCCCAGTTCCTCGACGCAACGCTCCAGCTCGCCGATCGAGCGCTCGATCGACGCGCCGGGCGACTGCGGCAGCTGGCAGACCCCGACGAAGGTCTCGGGAAAAAGATCGACCACGCGCTTGATCAGGTCGTTGCAGCGGCGGGTCCAGGCCCGGCTGACGGCCTCGTCGCCCACGTGGTGGGCCATGGTCGAGGCGCGGGGCGAGAAGACCGTCATGTCGGCGCCGCGCTCGCGGATCAGGCGCAGCTGGTTGTTCTCGATGGTCTCGCGGATCTCGTCGTCGGAAATGCGCGGATAGGCCGGATCGATGTCGCCGCCGACCTTGAAGGCCGAGGTCTGCGCCTCGCGCCAGGCGTCGTGGGCGGTCGGCGCCGTCGTGTAGTGGCCGTGGCAGTCGATGATCACCGCTCAAACCTCGAGATGTCGTGCAAGCGCCTTAGCGGCGGTCGTCCTCGGAGATATCAAGCAACGCCCGGCGGCCGTTATAACTTATGCCGGGCGCCTATAACCGGTTCGCGAGGCGGTTCTCGATCTCGCCCACATAGCCGCGCGCGGCGTCGACGAAGGCCTGGGCGTTGCGCAGCAGCTGGGTGTCGCCGCGCCGGATCAGGCCTGCGGGACGGGGGCGCTGGGGGATGTCCAGGGGCAGGAGGCGGACCGCGCCGCGCAGCAGGTCGCCCGCCAGCAGCATGTGCGGCATGACCGCGACATTGTCGGTGGCGTAGAGGATCTCGCGGATCATCGCCGCCGAACTGGAGCGCAGCGGCTGGCGCGGCTCGACGGCCATCTCGGCCAGGAGGCCGTCGATCTCCCGGCCCACGCGCTGGGACACCGTGGGCAGGACGAGCGGGTAGCGGGTCAGGGCCGTGGCGGTGTCGAGCCCTTCGGCGAAGATCGGATGGTCGCTGCGGGCCAGCACCGAGATCGGCTCGGAATAGAACGGCGTGCGGATCAGGCCGTCGTCCTCGGGCATGGGGTAAAGCTGGCCGATGATCAGGTCGATCTCGCGCAGGGTCAGCAGCGAGATCAGCTCCTCGGTCCGGCCTTGGGTGACCCGCACCTCGATGTCGGGACGGGCGATCTTCAGGCGCGCCAGGGCGCCGGGGAGCACGCCGGCGGCCGCCACGGGCAGGGCGCCGACGATCACCGGACCGCCGTCGCCGCCCTCCAGCGCGTCCAGGTCGTCCTCCAGGCGACTGATCTCGGACAGCAGCCGGCGGGCCGAGGCCGCGACCGTCAGGCCGAACGGCGTGGGATCGACGCCGCGCGCGTGGCGGTCGAACAGGCGCGCGCCGACGATCTCCTCGATCTCCTGCAGGCTCTTGGTCAGGGCCGGTTGGGACAGGCCCAGGGCCTTGGCGGCCTGCAGGATGCTCTCGTGCGTGATGATCGCATCGATCACCCGCAGGTGGCGGAACTTCAGGCGCTGTTGGAGATAGCGTCGCACTAGGACTTCCGGCAGCTGGACAAGGCTGTTGTCCGCTCGGCGATGGAGTCGAGCAAGTCCTCCAGGCGACCGAAGGGTTCGCCGGTCAGCCCCAGCGCGCCTTGGCGGGCCTGGACCTCGACGGTTCCGCGGGTCATCGGGGCGTCGAGGCCGGCGGCGGCCAGCATCCCCGCGGCCTCGGCCATCTCTTCGCTGCGGCGCTTGCCGTGCACCAGCGGACGGGTCAGCAGGTAGCGCGCCAGGGCCGGCCAGTCGGGATGGGGCAGGGTGTTGCCCAGCGAAGCCAGCACCTCGGCCTCCACGCCGTAGTGGCGCGCGCTGGCCAGGCTTTCGGTGACGATCGCCTCCAGTCCCTTCACGAAGATGCTGCGGGAGAGCTTGATCGCCGAGGCGCGGCCGATCTCCTCGCCGGCCGGGGAGACCGAGAAGCCGAGCGCGTCCAGCAAGGGCGCGACGGCGGCGGCGTGGGGGCCGCCCAGGAGGATCGGGGTCTGCAGGCGCTTGGGGCCGATCGGCGCCATGACCGCGCCCTCGACATAGCGGGCCTTGCTCCCGGCCAAAGCGTCGGCCTCGGCCTTACGGGTCTGCGGTGAGACCGAATTGAGGTCCAGGAACCAGGCCTGGTCGAGGTGCGGCCTTGCGGCGCGGGCGACGTTCAAGGCCTCGCCGGCCGTCACGGCGCTGATGACGAGGTCGCGCCCCGCGCAGGCCTCGGCGAGACCGGACGCGACCCGCGCCTGGTCTTCGGCGGCGGCGCGGGAGGGCGGGGAGGCGGGATCGGCGAACAGGCGGTCGTGGACGACGATGTCCGAGACGCCGCGGGCGACGAGGTCGGCGTGCAGGATGCGGCCGACCTCGCCGTACCCGATCAAGGCCTGGCGCAGGCTCATCGGTGGCCGTCCCAAACGGACGCCGGCACGAACACCTGGCCGGCCATCAGCAGGCGCGCCGTGCGCAGCAGGGCGGCCGAGACGACCTCGCCGTCGGGCGACAGGCTCAGCAGGGCCGCGAACTCGCCGGTCGGGTGTTCGACACTGACGGCGACCTCGCCCGACAGCGTGGGCAGGACCGCGACCGACGCCGCGACCGAGCCGGGCAGGCAGGCGGCGGTGGCGACGCTGACCGCGCCGAACACGCCGATGGCCTTGTGCACGGTGTGCGGGATGAAGCTGCGGGTCGACAGCGCGCCGCCGGCGAGGGGCGGCGAGACCAGGGCGACCTTCGGCACCGTCGTGCCGGAGACGTCGCCCAGGTTCATGCGGCGACCGGCCTCCAGCCGGATGGCCTCGACCTTGGCGCGGAGAGCGGCATCGGCTTCCAGGATGGCCGGCGCCTCGTCGCCCCGCACGCCCAGGTCGGCGGCGCGGACGATCACCACGGGCATGCCGTTGTCGATGCAGGTGACCGCCACGCCCTCGATCGTGTCCACGACCTCGCCCGTCGGCAGCAGGGCGCCGCAGGAGGAGCCGGCGACGTCGGCGAAGACCAGCGGGATCGGCGCCGCCGAGCCGGGGACGCCGTCGATCCGGCAGTCGCCGTCGTACGCCACCCGGCCGCCCGGGGTCTGGATCCGGGCCGTGGCCAGGCCGTCGGTGTTGCGCATGAAGATGCGCACGTCCGTTCGGGCGGGACCGGGCGTCACCAGGCCGCGCTCGATCGCGAAGGGGCCGACGCCCGCGAGGATGTTGCCGCAGTTCTGGCGATCGGTGACGGCGGCCTCGGCGACCGAGACCTGAAGGAAGAGGTAGTCGACGTCGGCGTCGGGCCGGGCCGAGGGCGAGATCACCGCGACCTTGCTGGTCAGGGAGTCGGCCCCGCCCAGGCCGTCGATCTGGCGCGGGTCGGGCGAGCCCATGGCCGCCAGCAGGACGCGGTCGCGCAGGGCGGGGTCGGCGGGCAGGTCGGCGGCGTTGAAATAGAGGCCCTTGGAGGTGCCGCCGCGCATGACCAGGCAGGGGATGGCGGTCTGCATCCGTCAGGCGTCCCGGCTCTCGACATAGACCAGGCCGGCGACCTTCAGCGGCTCGCGCATCCGGTAGAGGTCCAGGCCCAGGACGCCGGCGGCCAGCTGGGCGCGTTTCTCGACCTCGGCGGCTTCGCGCTTGCGCGAGGCGGCGAGGGCGGTCTCGGCCATCAGCCGCTGGACCACAACCACGCCGTCGTCGTCGGCGACAATCACGTCGCCCGGGCGGACCAGGGCGCCGCCGCAGACGACCGGCACGTTGACGCTGCCCAGCGTGGCCTTGACCGTGCCCTGGGCGGAGACGGCGCTGGACCACACCGGAAAGCCCATCGCCTTCAATGCGGCCACGTCCCGCACCCCGGCGTCGATCACCAGGCCGCGCACGCCGCGCGCGATCAGGGAAGTGGCCAGCAGGTCGCCGAAATAGCCGGCGTCGCTGGCGGAGGTGGGAGCGACCACCAGGACGTCGCCGGGTTGGCACTGCTCGATGGCCACATGCAGCATCCAGTTGTCGCCCGGCGGGGCCGAGACGGTGACGGCGGTTCCGGCGACATGGGCGCCGGGCCAGATCGGGCGGAGCTTCGGCGACATCAGGCCGGTGCGGCCCTGGGCCTCGTGGACCGTGGCCACGCCGAAGGCCGAGAGACCCTCCACGGCTTCGCGCGGCGCGCGCGGGACGTTCGTGACCACCTGGTTCATGCGGCTCCTCCGGCCCGCCGATACGGTCGCGACGGGGCGAGGCCTTGGCTAGCACCCGGCGTCCGAGCGCGGCCTATGCATTTTGGGCGCGAGCTATAACCAAATCGGGCGCGACCGGAGAAACGCCCGGCGACCGCTCCGGCGATCCGGTTATAGGTCGGAGGGTTTTCCTATACCGAGCGCGATAACCCCTTCTGTTAGCTCAAGGATCACGGGTCGAAGAACCCGGAATCCTGGCCGCTTCGACGGCCTGGGCGGTGGTCGAAAGTCCGCCGCCGGTATGGGGGGAAGACATGGCGAAACGTTCGATCCTGTTGGCCGCGACGGCCTTGGCGACGAGCTTCTGGGGCGGAACGGCTTTCGCCCAGCAATCATCGACCCCTGGTCAGGCGCAGGGCGGCTTCCAGGTCGAGGAGGTCGTGGTCACGGCGCGGCGGGTGGCGGAGAACCTCCAGGACACGCCCGTCTCGGTCGCCGCCTTTACCGGCGAGTCGCTCGAACGGCGCCAGATCGACAGCACCGCCGATCTCGACGACGCCACGCCCAGCCTGCAGTTCGCGCCCGTCTCGCCGCTGACCGGCAATTCGGCGGCCGCCCAGATATTCATCCGCGGCGTCGGCCAGACCGACGCGACCGCCGGGGTCGATCCGGGCGTCGGTCTCTACATCGACGACGTCTACATGGGCTCGGCCGTCGGCGGGGTGATGGACTTCCGCGACATCGCCGGGGTCCAGGTCCTGCGCGGCCCGCAAGGGACGCTGTTCGGCCGCAACACCATCGGCGGGGCCATCCTGCTGACCACCGAGGCGCCGGGCTCCAGCTTCGGCGGCAACTTCAAGGCCGGCTTCGGGACCGACAACCTGCGCGAGGGGGTCCTGGCGGTCGACGTGCCGATCACCGACAAGCTGCTCACCCGCTGGACCTACGGGTCGCGCGTCCAGGACGGCTACGTCACCCGCCTCTACGACGGCGAGAAGCTGGGCGACGTGAACACCTTCACCCTGACCGGCAAGGTGAAGTGGCTGCCGACCGACAGCTTCACCGCCGAACTGCGCGCCGACTACACCAAGTCCGATGAGAACGGCGCGCCGCTGGTCTTCGCGGCGATCAACGAGACCTCGGCCTTCCCGCGCTCGGTCAGCTTCGCGGCGGGATGCCCCGGGATGACCTCGGTGGGCACGACCGTCCCGATGGTCAACGACAAGCGCTGCGCCAACGACTTCTACGGGGCCGGCAAGTACGCCAACAACGGCACCAATCCGGTCAACAGCGACCTGGAGAACATCGGCGGCTCGCTGCTGCTGGAATGGCGGCTGACCGAGGCCCTGACCCTGAAGTCGATCAGCGCCTATCGCCGCCTGGAATGGGCCGGCCGGCGCGACGCCGACAACACGCCGTTCCCGATCCTCCACACCGACTATGTCAGCAAGGGCTTCCAGGTCAGCCAGGAGTTCCAGGCGCTGTACGCCTCCAAGAAGCTGAGCGGCGTGGCGGGGCTGTTCTTCTTCCGGCAGTCGGTGGACGACGTCCTGACCGTCACCTTGTCGCCCCCGCCCAGCCCGCAGGGCACCAAGGACAGCAACAACAACGACATCCGCAACAGGAACTGGGCGGCCTTCACCCAGTGGACCTACAACTTCACCGACGCCTTCAGCGTGGCGGCCGGCGTGCGCCACACCGAGGAGACCAAGGGCTCGCGTCCGCTGCAGTTCAACTACTCGAACCCCAGCGTGCTCTACGTCCCCTACAAGCTCTACGAGCGGGAGTTCTCGGCGACGACGGGCTCGTTCCAGGCCCAGTACCGCTGGAGCCCGGCGCTGATGACCTATGCGAGTTGGTCGCAGGGCTTCAAGAGCGGCGGCTTCAACAGCCGTTTCAACGGTGTCGTCCCGGGCGGCCAGCCGCCGTCCTTCGATCCCGAGAAGGCCGAGACCCTCGAGCTGGGCGCCAAGTTCGACAAGGGCGGCAAGCTGCGGATCAACGGCGACATCTTCTCGACCGACTACGAGGACCTGCAGTTCACCTATCGCGTCGGCACCGCGCCGCTGCTGTTCAACGCCGGCAAGGCCTCGATCAAGGGGGCGGAGGTGGAGTTCACCTACATCCCGACCTCGGCGATCGCGATCGAGGGCGGCTTCAGCTATCTCGACGACAGCATCGACGAGGTGTCCTCGATCGTCGGCGCCACCACCTCGGTGACCACCGACAGCCAGCTGCCCTATACGCCCGAATGGCAGGGTAACGTCTCGATCGCCTACACCTATGACATCAACGGCGACCTGAGCCTGATCCCGCGCGCCGAGATCGTCTACACCGCCAGCCAGTTCTTCGACGCGGGCAACACGCCCGAGATCGCCCAGAACGACGCGGTGACCCGCCTGAACCTGGGGGCGGTGCTGCAGAGCGCTTCGGGGGACTGGAAGCTGCAGGCGGCGATCAACAACGTCACCGACGAGATCTATCCGCTGGCCGGCAACTCGTCCCTGGGCACCAGCTCGGGCTACGCCGAGATCGCCTACAACCGCGGGCGCGAGTTCGTCGTGACCTTCAACAAGCGGTTCTAGCGGCCGCCGACGTTATACCCGCCCGGCTTAAGTTATAGGCCGGGCGGATCGGGCTTATGCTAGAGCCACGGCGAGCGGAGGCGAACGCATGGCCAGATTGATCGGCGCGATCGGCGTCTCCCACACGCCGACCATCGGCTACGCGCGGGACCGAAACCTGTCGCAGGATCCCGTCTGGAAGCCGATCTTCGAGGCGTTCGAGCCGCTGAAGGCGTGGCTGGCCGAGCAGCGGCCGGACGCCCTGGTGGTGATCTACAACGACCACGTCACCTCGTTCTCCTTCGATCACTATTCGGCGTTCGCGCTGGGCGTCGGCGAAACCTACGACGTGGCCGACGAGGGCGGCGGTCCGCGCGACCTGCCGCCGGTTCCGGGGCACGCCGCCCTGGCGCGCTGGCTGGCCCGGGCGGTCATGGCCCAGGACTTCGACCTGTCGGTGTTCCAGCACAAGCCGCTGGACCACGGCTGCCTGTCGCCGCTGTCGCTGCTGACGCCGCCGGAACGCGACGCCTGGCCGATCCCGATCGTGCCGTTGCAATGCGGCGTGCTGCAGTTTCCGGCCCCCTCGGCGCGGCGCTGCCTGAACCTCGGCCGGGCGCTGCGCAAGGCGATCGACGCCTGGCCGGAAGAGGCGAGGGTGGTCGTGATCGCCACGGGCGGCCTCTCGCACCAGGTCCACGGCGAGCGCGCGGGGTTCAACAACACCGCCTGGGACGAGGAATTCCTGAATCTCCTCGAACGCGATCCCGAGCGCCTTGCCGAGATGACCCACGCCGACTATGCGCGGCTGGGCGGCTTCGAGAGCGCCGAGGTGATCATGTGGCTGATCATGCGCGGGGCGCTGTCGGGCCATGTCGTCTGCCGGCACCGGACCTACTACCTGCCGTCGATGACCGCGATCGCCACCACGCTGTACGAGGACGAGGGGGCGGCGGCGGACGAGGCCGAGGTCGCCCGGATCCGGGAAGAGGCCACCCGGCAACTGGCGGGCGTCGAGGCGCTGGAGGGCACCTATCCGTTCACCCTGGAGGTCAGCGGCAGGGCCTATCGCATCAACCGCTTCCTGCAGGGCCTGATCGAGCCGGCCGCCCGCGAGCGGTTCCTGGCCGATCCCGGGGCCGCCTTCGAAGCCGCCGGGCTGAGCGATGAGGAGCGCCGGCTGATCGAGACCCGGGACTGGCGCGGCCTGATCCGGTACGGCGCGATCTTCTTCGTGCTGGAGAAGCTGGGGGCGGTGGTGGGCGCGCCCAATCCGCAGATCTACGCGGCCATGAAGGGCATGTCGCTGGAGGCGTTCCAGGCGACGCGCAACGCCAACCTGACCTATTCGGTCGCGCGGAAATAGCCGGGGCGGGGCCTAGCCCATCCAGCGGCTGACCGGGACCGCCGACTCCTCGAGCGGCTGGGAGATCACGTCGATCAGGGTCGGACCGTCGTGGGCGACGGCCTGGCGCACGACGCCGTCCAGCTCGGCCGGATCGGCCACCGTCCAGGCCTTCAGGCCGAAGGCCTCGGCGATGCGCGCGTGGTCCGAGCGGTTGAAATCGACCGAGAAATAGCGCGCGCCGTAGCCGCTCTTCTGGCTGGCCTTGATCCAGCCGTACGAGGCGTTCGAGAACACCACCAGCGTGATCGGCAGCTGCTTGCGGACGATGGTCTCCAGCTCGCCAACCGCGAAGCCGAAGCTGCCGTCGCCCATCACCGCCACCACCTTGGCGTTCGGCGCGCCGTAGCAGGCGCCGACGGCGGCGGGCAGCGAGAAGCCCAGCGCGCCGTGCGCGCGGTTGGTGATGAAACGCCGGCCGGCGGTGTTGAAGTCGTAGTGACCGGAGAAATAGGGACAGGGCGTGCCGGGGTCGGCCACGATCACGGCGTCGCGGGGCAGGGCTGCCTGCAGGGCGGCCAGCACGCGCTCGGGACGGATCGGACGGTCGGTCGAGCCGGCATGGCGCTCGAACCGGGCGCGCTTGGCCTGGCGCATGGCGGCCAGGCGCTCGGCCGCGCCCGTCGCGCGCGGCGCGTCCGCCAGGCGGCGGGCGATCTCCGCGACCAGGGCCGAGAGACAGAGCTTGGCGTCGCCGACCAGGCCGGCCTCGACCCGGTAGTTGGCGCCGACGACCATGGGATCGACGTCGATGTGGACGATCGGGACGTCCCGGCCGGGGACCTCGCCGTGTTCGGTGGTGGTCGAGCCCGCGCGGCAGCCGACGAAGACCACGGTGTCGGCGCCGGCCACGACCTCGCGGGTCTCGTCCGTCCCGCCGTTGGCGCCGACCACGCCGACCGCCAGGGGATGGTCGTCGGGGATCGCGCCGTGGCCGCTGACGGTGGACGCGACCGGGGCGTCCAGGAGTTCGGCCAGGGTCGCGAGCTCGGCGGTGGCTCCCGAGATGATCGCCCCGCCGCCGCAGACGAAGACCGGCCGCCTAGCGGCCAGGATCGTCTCGGCCGCCGCGGCGACGAGGTCCGGCGACGGCCCCGTCCGGAACGCAGGGAAGACGCCGTGCTCGGCCTGGGCCCAGAGGTCGAAATCGAAGGTCTGCTTCTGGAGGTCGTAGGGCAGGCCGATGTGGGTCGCGCCGGGGCGGCCGGTGGTCGCGGCCCGGAACGCCGTCCTGAAGACGTGCGGCACCTGCGAGACGTGGTCGACGACCGTGTTCCACTTGGTCAGAGGGCGGAACAGGGCCTTCTGGTCGAGCTCGGTCAGCGGATAGCGGCCGCGCGCGGTGACGGGGATGTCGGAGGTGATCGAGACCAGGGCGATCGATGACTCGTTGGCCTCGATCACGCCGGGCAGGATGTAGGTGGCGCCGCCCCCGCTGGGGCCTTCGCAGACCCCGACCCGGCCCGACAGGCGCGCATAGGCGTCGGCCATGTAGGCGGCGCTGCGCTCGTCGCGGGTCAGGATGTGGTCGACGCCGTGATCCAGCCGATGCAGCGCGTCGTAGAACGGCAGGCTGGTGTCGCCGCACAGGCCGAAGACGTGCCGGACCCCGTGATGCTGCAGCATCCGCACGGCGGCTTCCGCGCCCGTCATCGTCGTCATCGGCGATCCTCCTGGGTCCGGTTGGTATCGGGCGGCGCGGGTCGGAGGTCATTCAAGACGGGGATCGAGCGATCGAATCCGCGATGCGGTCTCTACGCGCGCGGCCAACAGCGCTAAGGGTGCGCGCGTGTCGCGTCAGGAGCAGGCCATGGATCGGGGAAAGCAGCCGTTCGCGTTCCGGAACTTCCGCTATTTCTGGACCGCCCGGCTGGCCTCGACCCTGGCCCAGAACACCCTGGTCATCGTCGTCGGCTGGCAGGTCTACGACCTGGCCCGCGCCACCATGGACACCCGCGCGGCGGCCCTGCAACTGGGCCTGGTGGGGCTGGCCCAGTTCGCGCCGCTGTTCGCCCTTACCCTGGTGACCGGCTGGGCCGCCGATCGCTTCGACCGTCGCCTGATCATCTGCCTGACCACCGGCCTGCAACTGGCCTGCGCCGGGGTCCTGGGCGTGCTGACCTGGACCGGCGCGGCCTCGATCCCGGCCCTGCTGGCGGTGGCCGTGTTCCTGGGCGTGGCGCGGGCCTTCTCGATGCCCGCGCTCAGCGCCCTGGGGCCGAACATCGTGCCGCCCGAGGTGCTGCCCCACGCGATCGCCAACAACGCCATAGCCGGGCGGGTGGGCTCGATCGTGGGGCCGGCCATGGGCGGCTATCTCTACGCCTGGACGCCGTCCGCGCCCTACGCCGCCAGCGTCGGCCTCTTCGTCCTGTCGCTGGCCTGCATGCTGCTGGTGCGGCCCGACGCGCGGACTCCGATCGTCCCGCGCCATCCCTGGCGACTGATCGTCGAGGGGCTGCGCTACGTCGTGGCCAACAAGCTGGTGCTGGGCGCGATCTCGCTGGACCTGTTCGCCGTCCTGTTGGGCGGGGCGACGGCCATGCTGCCGATCTATGCGCGCGACATCCTGCATGTCGGACCCGCCGGCCTGGGCCACCTGCGCGCCGCCCCGGCCGTCGGGGCGATGGCCACAGCCGTGCTGTTCTCGTGGCGGCCGCTCAAGCACCACGTGGGCGTGAAGATGCTGCTGGCCGTGGCGGTGTTCGGCCTGGCCACCGTGGTCTTCGGCCTGTCGCGCTGGATGCCGCTGTCCCTGACCTGCCTGGCCGTACTGGGCGGAGCCGACATGCTGTCGGTCTATGTGCGCCAGTCGCTGATGCAGCTGTCGACCCCGGACGCCATGCGCGGACGCGTGGGGGCGGTCTCGTCCCTGTTCATCTCGGCCTCCAACGAGCTGGGCGAGGCGGAGTCGGGGTTCCTGGCCGCCGCGATCGGGCCCGTGTCGGCGGTGGTGCTGGGCGGGGTCGGGGCGGTCGTCGTCACTGGCGTCTGGGCCTGGCGGTTCCCGGCCCTGCGCCAGGCGCGGACCTTCGAATCCACCCGCGAAGTGGCCTGAGGCTGCGGCGAAATGGATCGGCCCGGACGCAGTTTTGATCGACGCTTCCCTGGGCCGGAAGGCTTAGCCTAGAGCCGACAGAAAGTCCGCCGGCGAAACGGCGGTGCGTACCCCCAGGAGGACCCATGGATCGTCGTCACTTCCTCGCCGCTCTGCCCGCCGCGTTCCTGGCCGGCCAGGCGGCCGCCGCGACGGCGACGGTCCAGAAGAAGGGCGTGATGCTGATGAACCGCATCGGCCCGTCCTCGTCCGAACTCTACATCGCCAACGCCGATGGCACGGGCGAGCGCAAGCTGCTGACCGGCTCGGTGTTCGACTACCACGCCAGCTTCAGCCCCGACGGCAAGTCGATCGTCTTCACCTCGGAACGCAACGGCGACGGCCAGTCCGACCTGTTCCGCGTCGGGGTCGACGGGACGGACATCCAGCCGCTGATCGTCGGCTCGGCGGTGGACGACACCGGCGAGCTGTCGCCGGACGGGACGCGCCTGGCCTTCGTCTCGACCCGCGAAGGCTATCGCACCAACATCTGGATCAAGGACCTGAAGTCCGGCCGCCTGACCAACCTGACCGGCGCCGCCGACGTCCAGGGCGATCCCAGCCTGCCCGACGGCTTCTTCCGCCCGGCCTGGTCTCCGGACGGCAAGCAGATCGCCTTCTCGTCGGACCGCAACACCGACTGGCGGGGCCACCACGACGGCAAGGGCTGGGAGCACACCCAGGAGCTGTCGATCTATGTGATCGGCGTCGACGGCAAGGGTTTCCGCCGCGTGGCGTCCAAGTCGGGCTTCTGCCTGGGCTCGCCCAAGTGGTCGCCGGACGGCAAGCGCCTAGCCTTCTACGAGATGACCACCGAGGACACCTGGGGCGCGCGCCGGCCCGAGCTGCTGGGCAAGATCGCCTCGCAGATCGTCACGGTCGACCTGGCCACCGGCGAGCGCGTCGAGCGCACCTCGGGCCCGGGCCTGAAGATCTTCCCGCAGTTCCTGAGCGATGAGGTCATCGCCTATCACCGCAAGGGCGGGGAGGGCGAGGGGCTCTACTACACCTCGGGCCAGGCGCCCGTGGTCCGGGTGCTGCGCTCGCCGGTCTGGTCTCCGGACGGCAAGACCGTGATCTACGAGAAGGTCGGCTTCAAGGCCCGGCCGCAGGAGAAGCGGCTCTACAGCTGGGACCCGGCCTGGGAGTACCGTCACACCGACGTCTTCCCCGTGGCGGCCAAGGACGGGACCCTGGCGATCACCGAGAAGCAGCAGGGCAATTCGTCGATCGTGCTGATGGACCGCGACGGCTCGAACCGCCGGGTGGCCTACGAGGTCGACGGCAAGGGGCTGGATCCGGAGCTGGTCAAGAAGGGCCTGGCCGGGGCCTTCCAGCCGACCTGGTCGCCCGACAGCCAGTGGCTGGCCTTCGGCGTGGGCGTCTGGTTCCAGGAGCGGGCGCACGGCAAGGCGACCCTGATGCGGTCGCGCCGCGACGGCACGGGCCTGGAGGCCCTGACCGACGGCTCGGTGCATTCGGGCTTCCCCAGCTATTCGGCAGACGGCAAGGAGATCGTGTTCCGCGTCTGGGGCGAGAGCAACATGGGCCTGCGGGTCATCAATCTCGACACCCGCGAGGTGCGGACCCTGACCACGGGCCTGGACAACCTGCCGTTCTGGTCGCCGGACGGAAAACGGATCGTCTTCACGCGCAAGGTCGACGCGGTGAACTTCGACGTCTTCACGATCCGGCCCGACGGCTCGGACCTGCAGCGCCTGACGACGAACCGCGGCAACGACGGACACGCCGTCTGGACCGCCGACGGGCGCATCCTGTGGAGCACGGGCATGTACGGTTTCCGCGAGGAGGCGGCGCTCTACGACAACACCTTCCAGCCCTATGGCCAGATCATGGTCATGAACGCCGACGGCACGGGCAAGCGCCTGCTGACCGACAGCCTCTGGGAGGACTCCATGCCGCTCTACCTGCCGGCCAAATAGGCGGCCGCGGGGACGGCCGTTCGATAAAGCTATCGGCTGCTGCGGGGTTTGGATCGCGCCCCGGCGGTCATCCGCTGCTCTACTTCACTTCGGAATTCAAAGGTCGGCGCCCGGGCGGCTCGGCGACGGAAACGCGCTGTCCGCCCCGGTGAAAACAACAACGGCGACCGCCCGGCATGGATCGGACGGCGACCGATAAAGGGAGAAACGAATGAAGGGACATCTTCGTCCTGGGCGCGCCGCGCTGCTGCTGGCGACCACGGCCCTGGGACTGGTCGGCGCCGCGGGGGCGGCCCTGGCCCAGGAGACGCCGAAGGACGCCGTGGCGCTGGAGGAGGTGGTCGTCACCGCCCAGAAGCGCAGCGAAAACGTCCAGGGCATTCCGGTGGCGGTGACCGCGGTCAGCGCCGAGAGCCTGGAAAAGCAGGGCGCGCCGAACCTGCAGGCGCTGCAGGGCTCGGCCCCGAACGTCGAGATCAATTCCAGCAACGCCGCCACGGGCGTGGCCATCCGGGGCATCTTCAGCACCAATGACGGGCCGCAGGGCGACCCGGCCGTGGCCTTCCATATCGACGGCGTCTACATCGGGCGCCCGCAGTCGACCGGCGGCCTGATCTACGACATCCAGCAGGTCGAGGTGCTGCGCGGTCCGCAGGGCACGCTCTACGGCCGCAACGCCACGGCGGGCGCGGTCAATGTGATCTCCAACAAGCCGACCTTCGATTTCGACGGCGCGGTGGGGGCGGAATACGGCTCCTACAACCAGCGCGGCGTCTCGGGCATGGTCAACCTGCCGCTGGGCGACAAGCTGGCCGCGCGCCTGGCGATGCGGACGCTCAAGCGCGACGGCTACGCCACCGACGGCAAGACCGACGACCAGAACTCGCGGGCCTTCCGCGGTCAGCTGCTGGCCAAGCCGACCGACGACCTGTCGATCCTGCTGGGCGCCGACTACGACCTGCGCAAGGGCGTCGGCCCGGCGGCCTACAAGCTGGCGGTGGCGGGCGTCGATCCGCGCTCGACCAACCTGGCCAACCCGGGCGCGCACATCGACAACAAGAACGTCGGCGTCCACGCCGAGGTCACCTGGAACATCGGCGACATCACCCTGACGGTGCTGCCCGCCTATCACGAGCTGACGCTGGACAACCTCTACGCCAGCGACCGTCGCATCCAGCTGAACCAGGAAGCCAAGCAGCATTCGCTGGAAGTTCGCCTGGCGTCCAATCCAGACCAGACCGTCACCTGGATCGTGGGCGCCTACTACTGGGACGAGCTGCAGAGCTCCTACCAGACCCTGCTGGCCCCGCCGACCTCGGTGCGGTTCGGCTATCCCGACATCGACGCCTATTCGCGCGCCCTGTTCGGCCAAGCCACCTGGCACGTCACCGACAAGCTGCGGCTGACCGGCGGCCTGCGCTACACGGCCGACCAGAAGAAGCAGAGCGGCACGACCGAGGTGCGCAATCCGGCCGGCGCCCTGCTGTCGCGGATCACCAACTTCGCCAACAGCGAATGGGAAGCCACCAACTGGAAGGCCTCGATCGAGTACCAGCTGGCCGAGCGGTCGCTGATCTATTTCACGGCGGCGA
This sequence comes from Caulobacter sp. CCG-8, assembly GCF_037402475.1. Classification (NCBI taxonomy): domain Bacteria; kingdom Pseudomonadati; phylum Pseudomonadota; class Alphaproteobacteria; order Caulobacterales; family Caulobacteraceae; genus Caulobacter; species Caulobacter sp. CCG-8. The sequence continues at coordinate 155,272 of NZ_JBBEUD010000001.1, read as the reverse complement.
CGGGTTACAAGGCCGGCGGCAACTACGACGGCCTGCCGCCCAACGCCTATGATCCGGAGAAGGTGTTCTCGCTTGAGGCTGGATCGAAGAACCGCTTGTTCGACAACGCCTTGCAGCTGAATCTGACGGGCTTCCACTATAAGTACGACGACTACCAGGCCAGCCAGCTGGGCTGCCTGAACCTGCCCGCCAACCTGCCGCCGTGCACCGCCTCGGGCCGGATCACCTACAACGCCGACAAGGCCACGGTGTACGGACTGGAGCTGGAGTCGGTGTGGGCGATCACCTCGGCCGACCGGCTGGGCGTGGTCGGGGCCCTGACCCATTCGGAGTTCAACGACTTCGTCCTGCCGGTCACGCCCTATTCCTCGGGCGGCGACTTCTCGGGCAATCCGCTGCCCAAGTCTCCGAGGCGGACCCTGACGGTCGACTATTCGCACCGCTTCGACCTGTCGAACGGCGCGACGATCACCGCCGCGGCCCGGGCCCGGTTCGTCAGCAAGCAGTACCTGCTGTTCGACATCCGCAGCCCCGTCATCCGTCAGGACGGCTACACCACCGAGGACGTCAACCTCACCTACGACAGTCCCAATGGCATGTGGTCGGTCACGGCCTACGGCAACAATCTGAGCGACGAGCTGGTCAAGGCCTACGCCTTCGCCACCTCCACGCCCAACACCTACTACGGCACCTATCTGCCGCCGCGCACCTTCGGGGTGCGGGTCGGCGTGAACTTCTAGGCCTCCCGCCTGGATCTCTGGGCCGGAAGCGTGTCCCCGCGCTTCCGGCCGCTCTTCCGAGACTCCTCGACTCTCAGGGCGAAGCCGGGCGGGCTTCGCCCTTTCTTTTTTCGCCCTCAGTGTTGGGCCGCCAGGTAGGCGATGCTGGTCGCCTTGGCGACCGCCAGCGACTGGTCGGTGAGCGCCAGCTTGCCGGTCCTGGGGTCGCGCTTCAGCACGGTCACGGTCCCCGAGACCTGGTGAGCGACCAGCAGCCAGCGGCCGCTGGGGTCGATGGCGAAGCTCCAGGGGGACTGGCCGCCGCTGGCCAGGCGCTGGATCTCCGTCAGCCGGCCCGAGCGCCCGTCGACCGCATAGGTCACGATCACGTCCTCGCCGCGCGCCGAGGCGTAGACGAAGCGGCCGTCCGCACTGACGACGATCTCGCCGCCTCTGGCCACGGCGGCCTTGCCGGCGCCGGCGACGGACAGGGTCTGGACCAGGGCCAGCCGCCCGGCGTTCCAGCCGTAGACGCGGATTTCGGGGATCAGCTCGCTCAGCACGAAGACGAAGCGGCCGTCGGGATGGAAGACCAGGTGGCGCGGGCCGCTGCCTGGGGGCAGGGCCTCGGTCGCCGGCTCGGCGGGCGTCAGGGCGCGGGTCGTCTTGTCGAAACGGTAGACGAACACCTTGTCGGCCCCGAGATCGGCGACCAGGACGAAGCGTCGGGTCGGGTCCAGGACCACGCCGTGGGCGTGCGGACCCTTCTGGCGCGGATTGGGCCCCGAGCCTTGGTCCGCGACGACCGAGGCGACCGGCGCCAGGGTGTCGTCGCTCAGGATCGGCAAGGCCGCCACCTGGCCGGTGCCGAAGTTGGCGGCCAGGACGGTCGCCGTCGGCAGGTCCAGCGCCAGGTGGGTGGGGCCTCCGCCGCCCGAGGCCGCGATCCCGGCCAGGATCAGCTTTCCCGTGGCCCGATCGGCGCGGAAGGTCCGCACCTCGCCCTGGCTCTTGCCGTCGTTGCCGATCTCGCTGACGGCGTAGAGAAGCGGCTTGACCGGATGGGCCGCCAGCCAGGTGGGGCGCACGGTCTCGGCCGCGAGGCCCAGGGGCGTCAGCCGTCCGGTGCGCGGGTCCAGCCGTGCGGCGACGACGCCCTGGCCGGCCTCGGCGCCCTGGGTTCCGACATAGACCAACGTTCCCCTCGGCGACTTGGCCAGGGCGGGGGCGGCGAGCATCGACAGGGCGGCGGCGGTGACCGCGCGGCGGGTGATGGGCATGGGCGTATCCTCCGCCTCGGTGCTTAGGCCGCGCGCGTCCCGACGGGCGCCAGGAAGCGCGGGCGGAGCGATAGGAACCGCGTCAGCCGGCCTTGCGCAGCGGGGCCGGGGCGGTGGCGTCGGCGGTATGGCGGCGCAGGAGATCGATGAAGCCCTGGTGCAGCCGGGTCGGCAGCCAGCCCGCGCGTTGGGTCAGGCCGATGGCGGGGGCCGGTTCGATCGACGCGAACCGAAGCGGCGCCAGTTCGCTTTCCTGCATCAGCTCGTACGAGGTCATCAGCGTCAGGCGATCGCTGCGCAACAGCAGGTGGCGGATCACCGGCACGGCGCAGGTGGCGATCGAGGCGTGGGGACCCGGACCGCCCTCGAACAGGCGCTCGAAGCAGGCGCGGCGATGAGCGCCGGGGGTGCCGACCACCCAGTCGTAGTCCAGCAGGTCGGCGAGGGTGACCTCGTTCCTGCGGGCCAGTTTGTGGCCCCGGCGGGCGACGACGGCGTAGGGCGTGCGGGCCAGGGCCTCGCTGACCAGGTCCTGGTCGCCGGTCTCCTGGACCAGGCCGATCACGAAATCGACCTCGCCGTCGCGCAGGCGCTTGTGCATCTCCGAGGCGCTGCCGTTGACGATTCGCACGTCGACCTTGGGATGGGTCTGGACATATTCGTCCAGCACCGAGGCCAGCAGGACGCTGCCGCCGAACGGCATGGCGCCGATCGAGATCTGGCTGGCGACCGAGCCGCGGGCGGCCTCGATCTCCTGGACGCCCCACTCGATCTCCTGGGTGGCCAGCTTGATCCGGCGGCCGAACTCGACGCCGGCGGGGGTGACCATCACGCCGTTGGCGGTGCGGTAGTAGATCGATTTCTTGAGGTTGCCCTCCAGGTCGCGGGCGGCGCGCTGCAGCGAGGCCTGCGACAGCTCCAGGGCCTGGGCGGCCTGGGCGAACGAGCCGCTGTCGACGATGGCGATCAGGCTGCGGGCCTGCGAACGGGAGATGCGCTTGGCGATCACCGGCGCGGTCTCGGCGCCGCCGGGCACGCCCAGCACGATCAGGGCCTGCTCGAACTGCTGGAACAGGCGCGTCACCCGGCGATGGAAGATCTCGCCCAGCTCGTTGAGATAGCTGCCGCTGGCCCGCCGCTCCAACAGGACGGCGCCGATCTGCAGCTCCAGCTTGGCCAGGGCCTGGGTCACCGCCGGCTGGGAGAGGTTGCACTCCTCCGACGCCCTGCGGACGCTGTTGAGACGGCCCACGCTCTCGAACAGCTTCAGTTGCCGAAAGCTCAGCGACGCGGCCCTGTGTTCAGGATCCTGTTCGATCATTTTTAGTCCTCCCGATAGCCCATCGGTAACAGGAATTTATCGCTCTGGGAATTGGCGATTTTAGACGTTCCAATCGTCATTCGTGGTCGGAGGCTTCGGCCGGCGCGCACGGCTGAGATGGCTATGGGGTTGCAGAACTCCGGGATATTGCGCTGAAATAGATCGATAAAATGACCATTCATTCGTGCGTGCCGATACTTGTGGCGGCTGGGCGGCGAAGGCGGGAAGGCAGTGCGAACGGCGTGGATGGGTGATGAGGATTGGGCTTATATGGTCATAAGAAATCCGCCGCGAGACGGTGGTTGAATTATATCGCACGACGAAAAACTTATAACGCGCCGCCGCAAATCTATCGCCTCGTTTCCCGGTTCCGGCCCCATCCCGGCCGAACGGATGACAGGGAGGCGCGCATGGACCTGCGAGGCATGATGCTGATCGGCGGCGAGGCCGTGGCGGGTGGCGGCGAGACGTTCCGGGCGTTCGACCCCGGCCGCGGCGAGAGGTTGGAGCCGGCCTTCGCCAGCGCCGGTCGCGACGATGTCGAGCGAGCCTGCGCCCTGGCCGAGGCGGCCTTCGACGCCTACCGCGCCACGCCGCACGCGCAGCGCGCGGCGTTCCTGGAGGGCGTCGCGGTCAATCTGGCGGAGCAGGGGAGCGCGATCGTCGAACGGGCGATGGCCGAGACCGGTCTGCCGCGTCCGCGCCTGGAGGGCGAACTCGGCCGCGCCACCGGGCAACTGCGGCTGTTCGCGGCCGTCCTGCGCGACGGCGGCTTCCTCGACGTCCGGATCGATCACGCCCTGCCCGGGCGAGCCCCGCCGCGGGCGGACCTGCGCCTGACGCACTTGCCGCTGGGGCCCGTGGCGGTGTTCGGGGCCAGCAACTTCCCGCTCGCCTTTTCCGTCGCCGGCGGCGACACGGCGTCGGCGCTGGCGGCGGGTTGTCCGGTGGTCGTCAAGGCGCACCCCGCCCATCCTGGAACGTCGGAACTGGCCGGACGGGCGGTGGCTAAGGCCGTGGCCGAGGCGAGCCTGCCGCCGGGCGTGTTTTCGCTGCTGTTCGACAGCGGCCATGCGGTGGGCTCGGCGCTGGTTTCGGACCCTCGAATCCAGGCGGTGGGGTTCACCGGTTCGCGCGCCGGAGGCCTGGCCCTGATGGCCCTAGCCCAGGCCCGGCCGCGACCGATCCCGGTCTATGCCGAGATGAGCAGCATCAATCCGGTGATCCTGCTGCCGGGCGCCCTGGCCGCGCGCGGCGAGGCGATCGCCCGGAGCTTCGTCACGGCGCTGACCTTGGGCGCGGGCCAGTTCTGCACCAATCCGGGGCTGCTGCTGGCGATCGAAGGTCCGGCGCTGGACGCCTTCGTCGCCGAAGCGGCCCGGTGCGTCGCCCAGGCCGATCCGGCGACCATGCTGACGCCGGGCATCCGACAGGCCTTCGAGCGCGGGGTCGCGGCGCTGGAGCGTCACCCCCGCGTCGAGGTGGTGGCGCGCGGCCGGCCGGGCGGCGAAGGCACCGGCGGGGCCGTTCTGCTGGCCACGACGGCCGAGGCGCTCCTCGCCGACTCGTCCCTGTCGCACGAGGTGTTCGGGGCGTCGTCCCTGCTGGTGCGCTGTCCCGATATCGCGGCGCTGGAGCGCGTGCTGGAGGCGCTGGAGGGGCAGTTGGCCGTCGCCGTCCATGCCGCCGAGGCCGACCTCGCCGAGGCCGCGCGGCTGATGCCGCGGCTGGAGCGGCTGGCCGGACGAATTCTGTTCGACGGTTTCGGCACGGGCGTCGAGGTCTGCGACGCGATGGTGCACGGCGGACCCTTTCCGGCCACCTCGGACGGGCGCTCGACCTCGGTCGGGTCGCTGGCGATCGCCCGCTTCCTGCGGCCGGTCTGCTACCAGGACGTTCCCGCCGCGCTGCTGCCGCCCGCCTTGCGCGACTACAACCCGGTGGACGTCCCCCGCCGGCTCGACGGCCGCCGATAGGAAATGGCGCGCGCCCGGAAGGTTTCGCGGCGAGGCGGTTGCGGCGGGCCCCTTGTCCGAGCCTTTTCAAGCCGAACGGGGCTTTCGAGACTGATGCGATGACCGCCAGCCATTCCCCCGCTATCTGACTGTACCAAGGAGAGGAAATTGGCCGGAAAAGTCCCCCTCAAGATCGCGGTGGCCGAACATCCGCATACGTCGGCCATCCGCAGCGGCGCGATCCCGATCGAGGGCGTCGATGCGGAGATCATCACGGTCAAGCCGCAGATCGGCGCCTTCCGGCGCATGGTCCGCGACGTGGAGTTCGACGTCTGCGAGATCGCGCCCACGACCTACATCATCGCCCGGGCCTATGGCGCGCCCTTCGTGGCCTTGCCGATCTTCGTGGTCCGCCGCTTCCACCACTCGGGCATGCTGATCCGCCCCGACGCCGGCATCGTCACGGCCAAGGACCTGGAAGGCAAGAAGGTGGGCGTGCGCGCCTATTCGGTGACGACGGGCGTCTGGCTGCGCCAGGCCCTGATGGACGACTGCGGCCTGGACCCCTCGAAGGTGACCTGGGTGGTCGACGACGAGGAGCACGTCCAGCAGCTGAAGCTGCCCGGCAACGTGATCCACGCCACGCGGCCGCTGGCCGACATGATGGCCGACGGCGAGCTGGCCGCCGGCGTCGAGGGCGCGGCGGGCATCGGTCGCACGGGCGCCCCGACGGGCGGCTGGCAGGAGGTCGAGGCCAACTATCCGGACCTGCTGCCCAACGCCGCCGAGCTGGAAGCCGACTATTTCCGCCGCACCGGCGTCTATCCGATGCACGGCACGATCGTCGTGAAGGATTCGGTGCTGGCCGAGCACCCCTGGGTGGCCAAGTCGCTCTATGACGCCTTCAAGCGCGCCAAGGACGAATGGCTGGAGCGCGTGCGCGCTAACGGCCCACAGGACGCCACCGAGAAGAAGTACGTCAAGCTGATGGACATCGTCGGTCCCGACCCGCTGCCCTACGGCGTCGAGGCCAACCGCCCGACCATCGAGGCGCTGGAACGGACCGCCTTCGCCCAGGGGCTGACCCCAAAACGAATGAGCATCGGCGAGCTGTTCGTCGATCCGGACAAACAGTGAGCGGGGAGCGTAGAGCCATGATCATCGATTGCCACGGCCACTTCACCACCGTTCCCAAGTCGTTCCGCGACTGGCGCCAGCGCCAGGTGGACGCCGCCAACGACCCGGCCAACGCGCCGCCGGTCTCGGAAGCCCATGTCAGCGACGACGAGATCCGCGAGGGCGTCGGCAACGGCCAGCTGAAGCTGCAACAGGAGCGGGGCAGCGACTTGACCCTGTTCTCGCCGATCGCCGGCCTGATGAGCCACCACCTGGGCAACGAGCGCACCAGCCTGCAGTGGGCCGAGGTCTCCAACAACCTGGTCAAGCGGGTGACCGAGCTCTATCCGGACAACTTCGTCCCGGTCTGCCAGCTGCCGCAGTCGCCCGGCGCGCCGCCGGCCAACTCGATCCCCGAACTGCGCCGCTGCGTCGAGGAGCTGGGCTTCGTCGGCTGCAATCTGAACCCGGACCCGACCGGCGGCTACTGGACCGGCAAGCCCCTGACCGACCGCGAGTGGTATCCGCTGTTCGAGGCGCTGTGCGACCTGGACGTTCCGGCCATGGTCCATGTGGCGGCCTCGTGCAATCCGAACTTCCACGGCACCGGCGCGCACTATCTGAACGCCGACACCTCGGTGTTCATGCAGATCTTGCAGAGCGACCTGTTCAAGGACTTCCCGACCCTGCGCCTGGTCATCCCGCACGGCGGCGGGGCGGTGCCCTATCACTGGGGACGCTATCGCGGCATGTCGCTGGAGATGGCCAACCGACCGCTGGAAGGGCTGCTGGACAACATTTTCTTCGACAGTTGCGTCTACCACCATCCGGGCGTGGACCTGCTGACCAAGGTGATCCCGTCCAAGAACGTGCTGTTCGGGTCGGAGATGATCGGCGCCGTGCGGGGCAAGGACCCCGACACCGGGCACTATTTCGACGACACCAAGCGCTATGTGGACGCCTGCGTCAGCCTGACCGACCAGGATCGCTTCAACATCTACGAGGGCAACGCCCGGCGGGTCTATCCGCGCCTGGACGCCCAGCTGAAGGCCAAGGGCCTGTAAGCACTTTCGAGCGAAGTGGACACCGGTTCGCGTGAAGAAAGCGCGTCAAAACAAGGAGATCTAGAGCGGACTTGGGTCCATCGGACACAAGTCCGCTCTAGCGATCGGCATCCGCCGCGAGCCTGAACTTATGGCTCGCGGCGGAACTTCGAATTCCAAAAGGGGCGGGCTCCGACGAGGTTCGGAGCAACGAGGCGGCGGCCAGCAAGGCCCGAGCCCAAGGCCCAGGAAAGAACAGTACAGGTCATGGCGTCGCAAATCATCGACATCCACCCGCACGTGATCTCGGACGACGAGGGCCGCTATCCGCCGGCCCCGCTGTTCGGCAAGCGGTCCGACTGGTCGCAGGAGCGGCCCTGCGTGGTCGAGACCCTGATCGAGGCGATGGACCAGGCGGGCGTCGCCAAGGCCGCCGTCGTCCACTCCTCGACCACCTACGGCTTCGACAACAGCTATGTGGTCGACGCCTGCAACGCCCACGCCGATCGGCTGATCGCCGTGGGCTCGGTGGACGTGCGGGCGCCGGACGCGGTGGCGACGATCAGGGCCTGGACCGACAAGGGCCTGGCGGGCCTGCGCATCTTCACCGGCGGCAGCACCAAGGACTTCGACCCCAGCGAGCTGGAGGACGAGCGCGCCTATCCGGCCTGGGAGCTGCTGGGCGAGCTGGGCCTGACCATGTGCATCCAGACCGGCCCCGTCGGCCTGCCGCAAGTGCGGGCCCTGGCCGAGCGCTTTCCGAACGTGCCGATCATCCTGGATCACCTGGGCCGCCCGGAGGTGACCGACGGTCCGCCCTACGCGGCCGCCCGGAGCCTGTTCGACCTGGCCGACCTGCCGTCGATCCATCTGAAGCTGACACCCCGGATCATGGGCGACAGCGTCAAGGGCGCGGCCACGCCGGAAACCTGGTTCCCGAAGGTGGTCGAGGCCTTCGGCGCCGACCGCCTGGCCTGGGGCTCGAACTTCCCAACCTCGCCGGGGACGCTGGGCGAGATCCTCGGCACGGCCCAGGATCGCCTGTCTTCGCTTTCCGGCCAGGACCGCGAATGGATATTCGGCAAGACCGCGCTCAAGCTCTATCCGATGCTGGGCGCGTAACGATGAAAAAGCCCGGGGAGGCGAACATGGCCAGCTACAGCGAGACCGCCGCCGGCGGCGCGGCGGCGAACGAAAAGACGGTGCAGGCGCTCTGGGTCCGCTGGGCGATCCTGGCTCTGCTGGCGGTGGGCGCCCTGATCGCGTTCGTCGACCGGACCAGCATCTCCTCGGCCCTGGCGGTGCCCCACTTCAAGGCGCACTTCCATCTGTCGAACCTGGGCCGGGGCTGGATCAATTCGGCGTTCTTCTGGTCCTACGCGGCCATGCAGATCCCGATGGGCTGGGTCGTCGACCGCTATGGCGTCAAGACGCCCTATACGATCTGCTTCGTCCTGTGGTGCGCGGCGTCGGCCCTGACGGGCCTGACGACCACCCTGACCGCCCTGATCGTCATGCGCTTGATCGTGGGCGCCGCCGAGGCGGTGGTGGTGCCGGCCAGCTATCGCTGGATCCGCAACAATTTCCACGAAGGCCAGAGCGGCACGGCCGTGGGCTTCTACATGCTGGGCACCAAGTTCGGCCCCGCCATCGGCGCGCCGGTCGCGGCCTGGCTGATCGCGGCCTACGACTGGCGGGCGATGTTCTTCATCACCGGCGGCGTGGGGCTGGTCTGGCTGCTGCCCTGGCTGTTCATGGTCAAGAACGACCTGCCCAAGAAAGCCGACATGGCCGCGGTCAGGGCCAAGGCCTCGGCCGTGCCCATGAAGAACATCCTGGCCAGCCCGCTGGTCTGGGGCACGCTGGTGGTCAACTTCTGCTACAACTACTTCACCTTCTACTGCATGACCTGGATGCCGGCCTATCTGGTCGAACAGCGCGGCCTGTCGCTGGAAAAGATGGGCCTCTATTCCTTCTTCAGCTTCGCCGGGATTGCCATCGTGGCCCTGGTCGCCGGCTGGACGGCCGACAAGCTGATCGCCCGCGGCGGCGACGCGGTGGTGGTGCGCAAGGCTTTCGTGGTGGCCGGCTTCCTGGTGGCCTCGACCGTGATCCTGGGGGCGCGGGCCACCAACGTGGGCGAAGCCCTGTTCTGGAACGTGGCCTCGCTGTCGGGCCTGGGCCTGGCCACGGCCAACAACCTGGCGCTCTGCCGCCTGACCCTGATCCCCAAGCCCGCCGTCGGCGTGGTCACCGGCGTGCAGCAGGTGGCGGTCAGCCTGGCCGGCATGGTCGCGCCGATCCTGTCGGGCTGGCTGCTGGACGTCAGCGGCGGCTACCAGCTGCCGATGTACGTGATCTTCGCCTTCCTGCTGCTGGGCGCGGTGACGACCCTGTTCGTCCTGCGTCGCGAGTGGGCGCCCAAGGTGCCCGACGGCGTCGTCATCTAGGCCCCCAAGTCCAGGCCAAGTTTCCAAGGAGTACGGCCGATGGCCAAGATCGTGTTCGGCATGGCGGTGCCCCACAGCGGCATGCTGGGGCAGGCGCCCGAGGACTGGCTGAAGAACGGCGAGCGGGACCGCAAGAACCCCGAGCTCTGGTTCCAGAACCGCACCTGGACCTATCCGGAGCTGGAGGCCCATCGCGGCGGCGCCTTCGAGCCCTTCCTGACGCTGGAGGAGCGCACCGAGCGCGCCGGCCGCTGCCGCGCCGCGCTGGACGAGATGGCTGAAGCCTACAAGCGGGCCAAGGTCGATGTCGCCATCGTGCTGGGCAAGGACCAGAAGGAGATCTGGCCCGACCAGTCGCCGTCGATCACGATCTATACCGGCGAAGACGTCCACAACGGCCCGCCCCAGCGCAGCGTCTACGCCCCCGACCGCCACGTGGTGCACAAGGCCTATCCCGAGCTGGCGACCTACCTGATCAAGACCTTCCAGAAGGAGGGGTTCGACCTCAACGACCTTCAGGCCTGGCCCGAGAACGTCTGGATGGCCGAGCGCCAGGGGATGCGGCCGGACTATCCGGTGGTCCCGCACGCCTACAGCTTCGTCTACCACCAGATCATGGGCGACCGGCCGCCGCCGCACGTGCCGGTGCTGTTCAACCTGTTCTATCCGCCGACCCAGCCGTCGATGAGCCGCTGCATCCAGTTCGGCCGCGTGCTGCGCGACGCGATCGAGGCCTGGCCCGACGACGTCCGCGTGGCGGTGATCGCCTCGGGCGGGCTGTCGCACTTCGTCAACGACGAGGAGTTCGACCGCGACGTCATGGGGAAGCTGGCGGCCTACGACTACGACGGCCTGGCCGCCATCCCCGACGGTTACTACCAGTCGGGCACCTCCGAGGTGAAGATCTACAGCATCGTCATGATGGCCCTGCAGCACACCGGGGCGAAGATGACGCTGGTCGACTACGTGCCGTGCTGGCGCACCGCCGCGGGCACCGGAGAGGGCATGGGCTTCATGTACTGGAACCCTGACGAGCCTCCCCAAGACAACAGCCTGGACGCCATCGGCGCGGCCTGACCCCGAGAGAACGAGATCAGCATGAGCGACACCCGCCTGAACGGCGTCATCCGCGCCTGGGAGGCCGGCAAGCCGGTCTTCACCTGCTTCGCCAAGGCCGACAAGCAATCGGCCATCGACCTGTCGGACGCGCCCTATGACGGGCTGGTGTTCGAGATGGAGCACAATCCCTGGGACATGGCCGCCCTGGGCGATGCGCTGCAGTATCTGCTGAACCGCAAGCAGATCCACTCGGCCGCCAGCCTGGCGCCCCAGGTGACCCCGATCGTCCGCATCCCGGCCAACGGCGTGGAGATGAACCAGGCCTACGCCAAGCAGGCCCTGGACCGGGGCGTCTACGGCGTGATCTGGCCGCACATCAACGACGTGGCCCAGGCCTACAACGCCGTCTCGGCCTGCCGCTACGGTCGTCCGAAGAACGCGCCGCTGTACGAGCCGCGCGGGGTGCGCGGCGACGGGCCGGCGACCGCCGCCCGCTACTGGGGTCTGTCGCAGGCGGAGTACTACGCCAAGGCCGACGTCTGGCCGCTGGCCCCGCAGGGCGAGCTGCTGGTCGGGCTGATGATCGAGAGCGTCAAGGGCGTCGAGAACCTCGACGAGATCCTCAAGGAAGTGCCCGGGATCGGCTTCGTGCTGATCGGGGAGGGCGACCTCAGCCAGGAGATGGGCCTTCCGCGGCAGTACGACCATCCGGACGTCCGCGACGCCATGAAGAAGGTCGCCGACACCTGCGTGCGCCGCGGCGTGCCAGTCGGCAATCCGCACACCAACGCCGGCAACCTCGAGCGCCTGCTGTCGGAAGGCTACCGCTGGCTGATGGCCGCCCCGCAGCGCTCGTACGGCGTGGTCGGCAAGGGCAAGGAGCTGGCGGGGTACTGATTTGGACCGGGGACATGCCCTTGCGGCGTGTCCCCTTCAGCAGCACGGCGCTAGTCGGCGGGGACACGCCACAAGGGCATGTCCCCGGCGCTGAACACCCGGAAATCTATCGCTTTCCGGCCCGTTTGGATTGGGTCGCCGCCCCCTGGAAATGATCTCTCTTCCTTCGAAACGGACGCGCCGCGAAGCGCTTCCGCCGAGTGGAGGAGTAGAGATGAACGGCGCCGAAAGCCTTGTGAACACGCTGGCCGACCAGGGCGTCGAGGTCTGCTTCGCCAATCCCGGCACGTCGGAAATGCACTTCCTGGCGGCGCTGGAAAATCCGCGCATGAAGAGCGTGCTGTGCCTGTTCGAGGGCGTGGCCACCGGGGCGGCCGACGGCTGGTATCGCATGCGCGACACGCCGGCCTCGACCCTGCTGCACCTGGGCCCGGGCCTGGCCAACGGCCTGGCCAACATCCACAACGCCAAGCGCGCCGGCTCCGGGATGGTCAACATCATCGGCGAGCACGCCACCGCGCACCTGAAGTACGACGCGCCCCTGACCTCCGACATCGAAGGCCTGGCCCGGCCGCTCAGCCACTGGGTGCGCCGCGCCGACAGTTCGGCCTCGATCGCCCAGGACACCGCTGCGGCCGTCGCCAAGGCCAACGAGCATCCCGGCCAGATCGCCACCCTGATCCTGCCGGGCGACACCTCGTGGGGCGACGCGGGCCAGCCGCCCAGGACCGTTCGCGCCGCGATCCAGCGCAAGGCGCCCGACCAGGCCCGCGTCGACCATGTCGCCCAGGTCCTGCGCGCCGGCGAACCGACCCTGATCATCTTCGGCGGCAAGGCGATGCGGGGCAGGGCGCTGGACCTGGCCGGCCGCGTCGCCGCCAAGACCGGCGCGCGCCTGGCGACCCAGTTCTTCAGCGCCCGTATCGAGCGCGGCGCCGGCCGCGTGCCGCTGGAGCGCATCCCCTACGCCGTGCCGCAAGCCGTGGCCTTCCTGAAGGGCTTCAAGAACATCGTCACGGTCGAGACCGGCGAGCCGATCGCCTTCTTCAGCTATCCGGACAAGCCCAGCCTGCTGAAGTCGCCCGAGGCCGTGGTCCACAGCCTCGTGACCACCGGCGAGGACAGCGTCCGGGGGCTGGAGATGCTGCTGGACGCCCTGGGTGGCCCGGCCGTGGCGCCGCGTGTCCAGGCCCGCGTCGACAACGGCGTCCCGACCGGCAAGCTGGAGCCGATCAGCATCGCCCACGCCCTGGCCAGCGCCATGCCCGAGCACTGCATCCTGGTCGACGAGTCGCTGACCACGGGCCGCGAGTCGATGGGGCTGACCGCCGGCGCCCTGCCGCACGACACCATCCAGAACATGGGCGGCTCGATCGGCTACGGCACGCCCGTGGCCACCGGGGCGGCCCTGGCGTGCCCCGACCGCCGGGTGTTCTGCATGGTGGGCGACGGTAGCGCCATGTACACGATCCAGTCGCTCTGGACCCAGGCGCGCGAAGGCCTGAACGTCACCACGATCATCTTCGCCAACCACAGCTACCAGATCCTCAAGACCGAATTCGCCAACATGGGCTTCGGCGCGCCGGGCCCGCAGGCCCTGGCGATGATCGACATCGACAAGCCGCGCATCGACTGGGTGGCGATGGGGACCAGCATGGGCGTCCCCTCGCACCGCGTCACCACGGCCGAGGACTTCCACAAGAGCATGGTCAACTCGGTCCGCGAGGCGGGTCCGGTGCTGATCGAGGTCGCGCTCTAGCGCGAGGGGATGGGAACCATGACCGACACCACGACCGACGTCCTGACGCTGAAGACGAACCTGGCCGACTATCCGGTGACCAAGGCCATGAAGGACGGCCGGGTGACCTCCGATATCGTCAAGCTGGACTACTGCGGCCCCGAACAGGCCCACAACGGCTTCAAGGACATGGTCCGCCGCAACCAGTACGACGCGGGCGAGCTGGCCATCGTCACCTACCTGCAGGCCAAGTGCTACGGGAAGCCCTACGTCATGCTGCCGGCCCCGATCTCGGGCCGTTTCCAGCACCACTGCGCCGGTTTCAATAGCGAATTGGGCCATCTGGACCCCCGGGACATCGAGGGCAGACAGGTCGGGGTGCGCACCTACGCCCAGACCACGGGCCTGTGGATCCGGGGCGTGCTGCAGCACGAGTACGGCGTCGACCTGGACAAGGTCACCTGGATGACGGTGGGCGACGGCCACCTGGAGGAATATTCCGATCCGCCCAACTGCGTGCGCCTGCCCAAGGGCTCGGACATCGGCCAGATGATGCTGGACGGCCAGCTGGCGGCCACCCTGCAGGGCGTCGACCTGCCCAAGGACCCGCGCGTGCAGTACCTGGTCCCCGATCCGTTCGAGGCCGCCAAGGCCTGGTACGCCCGCGAACAGGTGGTGCCGATCAACCATGTCTTCGTCGTCCACGAGGACCTCTCGAAGACCCGCCCCGACGTGGTGCGCGAGATCTACCGGATGATCGTCGAGAGCCGCGCCCTGACCGAGGGCGGCCCTCCGGCCGTCTATCCGCCGTTCGGCCTGGAGGCCAACCGCAAGGGCCTGCAGCTGGCGATCGACTGGTCGTTCGAGCAGAAGATCATCCCGCGCAAGCTGTCGATCGACGAGCTGTTCGACGACGTGACCGCGACCCTGGGCGCCTGAGCCGGCGCCGTCGTTGCGCCGGGGTCACCCCGGCGCGCTCTTCTGTCGTTGCAAGGTTTCCTGCGTGCTCCGCAGGTTGAGTTCGCGCGCCTGTTGAATAAGAACGGCGATATCGCAAAACTAATGGACGTATAATCGAATTCTATAGGCGCTGGATTATCGAGTAAGATCATCCTTCCCGTGTTGCGGCGTCGGAACAGGCTGCAAGGAAAGAACGGGACGGACGCGGAGCAACCGCGCCGGACCCGCCCATGGGAGGGATCATGAAGAAGCTCAGCCAGACGGCCGGTCTGCTCGCGGGCGGCAGCCTGCTCGCGCTCGCCGGCGCCGCCTTCGCCCAGGAGGCCGCTCCCGATGCGGCGGCCACGGTCGAGGAGATCGTCGTCACCGGCTCGCGGGTCATCAAGAACGGCGACGCCAGCCCGTCGCCGGTCACTGTGGTCCAGTCCGCCGACGCCCTGCGCGTCCAGCCCGGGACCCTGGCCGACGCGCTCCAGATCCTGCCGGTGTTCGCCGGCTCGCGCGGCTCAGGCGTCAATCCGACCTCGACCGGCAGCGTCGGGGCCGGCAACGCCTCGGCCAACCAGCTGAACCTGCGCAACATCGGCCCCAACCGGACCCTGGTGCTGCTGGACGGCCAGCGCGTGCCGCCGACCCTGCTGAACGGCGTCGTCGACGTCGACGTGATCCCGCAGATGCTGGTCCAGCGCGTCGATACGGTCACCGGCGGCGTCTCGGCCGTCTACGGCTCGGACGCCATGAGCGGCGTGGTCAACTACGTGATCGACAAGAAGTTCGAGGGCCTGCGGGCCTTGGCCCAGACCGGCGTCTCCAGCGAGGGCGACGGCAAGAAGGTCGATGTCGGCTTCGCGGCCGGGACCAAGTTCGCCGAGGGCCGCGGCCACTTAGAGGGCAGCTACGAATATCGCGACGAGAAGGGCATCCCGTATCGCTCGGATCGCGACTGGATGAACCTGTGGGGCGTGGCCGGCGCCGGCACGACCGCCAATCCGTACACGCTGTACAGCAACGTCCACCAGTCCGGTTACACGTTCGGCGGCCTGATCGGCAGCGGTCCGCTGGCCGGCCAGACGTTCGCGACCAACGGCGTCCTGCGTCCGTTCGTGCACGGAACGGCCACCGGCTCGTCGGCCCTCGAGATCGGCGGCGACGGCGCCTATTACGACTCTTCGCTGCTGGCCTCGCTGAAGGGGCAGCAGGTCTTCGGCCGCGTCGACTACGACCTCTCCGACAGCGTGCACGCCTATGTGCAGGTCGGCGGCAACAAGAAGACCAACAGCAACTTCTCGGACTACCTGACCCTCAACAAGGTCACGATGAACTCGCAGAACGCCTTCCTGGCCCCGGCCTACCGGACGGCGATGGCGGGCGTGACCACCTTCACGCTCAGCGAGCTGGTGGCCGACGCCGGGCGGCTGGAGGCCGACTCCAAGTCCGACCAGTGGATTTACACCGCGGGCCTGGACGGCGGGATCGGCGACTACAAGTGGGGCCTGGACTTCACCCACGGCAAGACCGAGCTGAAGACGACCCTGCAGAACAACGTCAACAACCAGCGCCTAGCCGCGGCCCTGGACGCGGTCACCGACGGGTCCGGCAACATCGTCTGCAACGCCAGCCTGACCAATTCGGCCTACGCCAACTGCAAGCCGCTGAACGTCTTCGGCCCCACCGCCGCCAACGCCGACGCGATCGCCTATGTGATGCAGCCCACCCACTACACGGCCGACACGACGATGGACGCCGTGTCGGGCCAGATCGCCGGCTCGCCGGTCAAGACCTGGGCCGGCGACGTCAACATCGCCCTGTCGGCCGAGATGCGGAAGCTGAGCTTCGAGTCCAAGAGCGACGCCCTGCCCAGCGACACGGTCAACTGCACAGGGCTGCGCTACAACTGCACCGTCGGCGGCGCCCTGTGGACCCAGACCTACGCCAGCAGCCCCAAGGTCAGCCAGACCGTCAAGGAAGCGGCGCTGGAAGTCGACGTCCCGCTGCTGAAGGACGCCTCCTGGGCCCAGGCGCTGAACATCAACGGCGCGGCGCGCTACACTGACTACGACACCAGCGGCAACTACTGGACCTGGAAGGTCGGCTTCGACTGGCGGGTCAACGACGCCCTGCGCTTCCGGGGCACCAAGTCGCGCGACATCCGCGCGCCCACGCTCTACGAGCTGTTCGCGCCGGTGAACTCGGTGCCGGTCAATCCGGTGGACCTGCTGACGGGGCTCAGCCCCCGGGTGCCGTCGACCGACCTGTCGAACCCCGACCTGACCGCTGAAATCGGCAAGACGACCACGGCGGGCCTAGTCTGGAACCCGGCTCCAGGCCTCAGCGTCGCGCTGGACGGCTACCATATCACCGTCACCGACGCGATCGCCCAGATCGCCGGCTCGACGGCGGCCTACCAGCAGGCCTGCTACGCCAGCGGCGGCTCCTCGCCGTTCTGCGCCCTGCAGACCCGGCCGAACGGCTACACCGACACCTCGGCGTCCAACGCGGTCACCCGGTGGTACACCAAGTACTACAACATCGCCGAGATCGAGACCTGGGGCGCGGACCTGGAGGTCAACTACGCCGCCACCCTGTTCGACCGCCCGGCCAACCTCCGCTTCCTGGGCGCCTGGCAGCCGCACGTCTACTATCGCCAGCCGGGCGTGACGACGACCGACCAGGGCGGGGTGGCCTTCGGGCCGCTGGGCATGGCCGCGGGACCGTCGCTGCGCATCACCGCCCTGGCCCGCTTCCAGCCGGCGCCGAACGTGACGCTGGACCTTATGGAGCGCTGGCGCGACTCGATGAAGCTGGGCGGCGACCCGACCCAGGTGTGGGCCGACAACCACATCGGCGCCTTCGCCACCACCAGCGTCACCCTGACCTACGAGGTCGAGACGAAGATCGGCAAGACGGACCTGTTCCTGAACCTCCAGAACCTGTTCGACGCGGATCCGCCAGGCGGCGCCTATTCGGGCAACGGCACCCGGGCGGGAATGCGGGACGGCTATGCGATCGGCGACGACGTGCTGGGGCGGTACTTCACCGTCGGCGCGCGCCTGAAGCTGTAAGACGGCGCGCCAGGCGCGACCGAGGGGAGGGCGGGTTCGCTTGGCGCGAGCCCGCCCTTTCCCGTTCCTGGAAGCTCAATAGGGCGGGTTGTCGAACCAGAAGGCCGCCGGCTCGATCGCGGCGTCGAGGCGCCCGGCCGGTGAAGCCGGGCGAGCCGGGCGGGCGCGGCGATCGGACGAGGCCGATGGCCCGGACAGCGCCAAGGCAAGGCGCGGACGCGCTCGGAAAAGGCGGAGGGACTCCGCCGGCTGCCTGTCCATTTCGCACCCTTTTGTGTGTTTTTTGGAGATAGGGGCGGCCGTTCGGGCGGCGCGCCTAGCTCAAACAGCCAAAATCGATGGCTCCGGACGGAAAACTTATCGCCGCGCCTGGTGGGCGTGAGGACCGGCGTGCGGTGCGATGCTCCATCAATTTTCGTGGCGCGCGAGCTTGATGACGTTCGTCTTCGAGGGAACGGCGAGCCGGGGGAGCCGGTTGTTCCCTTGAGATGTGCCGCAGGGACCGAGGCGGACGGTTCGGCGACGCCGTGCGTGCAAGGCTCCAGGCCTGGAAGCTTGAGTGTTGATCGGATCGATTTTGGAGTGTGATCCTCGGCGTCGAAGATCACATTCATCATGTTTGTTCGCGCGGTGTGTTATCGGTTGGGCGAAGTCGATTCTGATATAGTGAAGATTGTTCCGCGAGGAGATGTCCGATGCCAAACGGACTTATTCTAGTCGCCGACGACGACCCACTGCTTCGCAGTATTCTGGAACACAAGCTCACCCGGGCCGGCTATCGGGTGATCCTGGCCGAGGATGGCGGGGCTGCGCTGGAGCAGGCCCGCGCGCTCAGACCGGCGGTCCTGGTCCTGGACGCCATGATGCCCGTGCTCGACGGCTTCGAGGTGCTGCGCCGCCTCAAGGACGACGATCAGACCCGCGACCTGACGGTGTTCATGCTGACGGCGCTCAAGCGCCAGGACGACGTGGTCAGCGCCCTGCAGCTCGGGGCGGCGGACTATCTGGCCAAGCCGTTCAACCCCGACGAACTGGTCGCGCGCCTGGCGCGGCTGTCGCCGAGCGAGGTCGCTTGATGGTCTGGATTCTGGTCGCGGCCCAGGCGGTGGACCCGACCTACGCCGCGGCGGTGGAAGCCCGCACGGCGGGGCGCACCGAGGAGGCGATCGCGGCGTTCGAGGCGCTGGCCCGCCAGCGGCCGGCCGACGCCGACGTGCAGCTGAACCTCGGCCTGGCCTATATCGCGGGCCATCGGTACGACGCCGCCGACCGGGCGCTGGAGGCCGCCTTGCGGTTGGCGCCGGACTATCGCGACGCCCGCCTGGCCTATGCGCGTTCGGCCCTGTTCGCGGGCGATCCGGCCACGGCGCGCAAGCGGCTGGCGCCGCTGTCGGCGACCTCGGCCGGCGATCCCGAGGTCCAGGCCCTGGCGCGCCAGATCGACGGCGCTCCGGCGGCCGCCGCGGCGCCGGTGACCTGGCGGTTGGACCTGGCCCACGCCCGCAGCGAGCTTTCGAACGGCCTGGGCCACTGGTCGTCGACGATCGTCGCCCTGAGTGCGCGACACGGTCGCGACACCGGGGTGCTGTCGGTGGACCGCACGGAGCGCTTCGGACGCGAGGACGTCTTCATCGAAGCCCTGGGCGCGCGGGCCTTCGGCCCCAACCGGGACGCCTGGATCGCCGTGGGCGGGACGCCCGACGCCGACTACCGGCCCGAATTCAGCGTACGCGGCGGCGGTTCGGCGCGGATCGACGCAAAAGGGGCGTGGACCACCCGGCTGGGCGCGGACGCCAGCTGGGCCCGCTACCAGGTCGGCGACGTGCGCGGTCTGCAGCCTTACGCCGTCCTGGCCTGGAAGGAGCGGGTCAGCCTGACGGCGCGCGCCTTCCTCACGGTGGACGAACTGGACGATTTCCGTAGCGGCTATGCGGTGCGCGGCGATTGGAGCCCGCGCGGCGATCTGCGGCTTTACGCCGGCTGGGCCGACGCGCCCGAGAGCTCGTCCGGACGCACGGTGACGGTCCGGGCCGCCTCGGCTGGCGCGGCGGTCGACTTCAGTCGCGCGCTGAGCCTCCAGCTGGGCTTCACCCACGAGATGCGCGACGCCTACGATCGAGACGAGGTGGCGATCGCGTTGACGACGCGGTTCTGATGTCCCCGCTGGCGATCATCTGGATCACGGCCCTGGTCCTGATCGCGCTGGCTCTCGGCTGGATGAGCGGGCTGATCGTCTTGCGCCTGATCAACGAGCGCAGGGCCGGGCGCCTGGCCGCCGACCGCCGGGCCGTGGTCGAAGGGCTGTCGGCCCTGTTGCGCGACGTTCCCGACGCGATCGACGCATTGCGCCCCTACGCCCACCGGGCGCGGCTGATGGCGGACGTGCTGGTCGAGTTCCAGGGGCTGATCCGGGGCGCGGATCAGGAGCGCGTCCTCAGCCAGCTGCGCGAGATCGGCCTGGTCGACGTGCTGGTCGCGCGGCTGGAGCGAGGGTCGCGGGCCGGGCGCCTGACGGTGCTCGAAGCCCTGTCGGCGCTTGGCGGGGAGACCGCGCGGCAAGCCATGCGGCGCGCCATAGGGTCGCCGCGCCCGGAAATCCGCATGGCCGCCGTCAAGGCCCTGGCCGACAACGGCAATCCGCCCAGCATCGGCCGACTGCTCGACTACGCGGTCGGCGGCGAACTGGAGCCGTCCCGCCTCTACGCCGAGCTGCTGCGCCAGGTCGCCGCCGCCGATCCGGCGGCCGCCATGAAGGCCCTCGAGCGCGCCGACCATTCGCCCCAGCTGCGCGCGCTGACGCTGGACGCCCTGGGGTTCTCCGGCGACTACCAGGTGGTTCCGCTGCTGATCGTCTTCGCGGGCCACGCCCATTTCGAGGTGCGCACCGCGGCGGTGCGGGCCTTGGGGCGGTTGCAGCATCCGGCGGGCGAGGGGGCCATCGGCCGCGCCATGGAGGACGAGAGCTGGACCGTCCGTTCGGCGGCGGCCGAGGCGGCCGGGGCGGCGGGCTTCTCACGCCTGGCGGCCGGGCTGGACCGTCTGCTGGGCGACGCCGAATGGTGGGTCCGGTTCCGGGCCGGCGAGGCGCTGTTCGCCCTGGGCGTGGAGGGGCGGGCGGTGTTGCGACTGGCGGCCGGAAGCGAACGCCCGCTGGCCCACCGCGCGGCCGAACTGGCCCTGGCCGAGGGGGACGCGACATGAACGGGCTGCTGCACGAGGCGGCCCACTGGCTGGTCGGCGTCGCCGAGGTCATCGCCGTGGCGGTCATCGTCACAGGCCTGCTGCAGAACCTGCTTTACCTCTGGCAGTTACTGTTGGCCGCCCGAGCCCTGGCCCAGGATCCGTCGATCGGCGCGCCGGCCGTGCTCTGGCGTCGCTTCGCGGACGCCGCCCCGCCGATCACCCTGATGGCGCCCGCCTATAACGAAGCCCTGACCATCGTTGAGAGCATCCGGTCGCTGCTGGCCCTGCAGTATCCGAATTTCGAGGTCATCGTCGTCAACGACGGCTCCAAGGACGAGACCCTGAAGGTGCTGGTCGAGGCCTTCGAACTGACCCCGACCCACCGCCACTACCCCTTGGCCGCGCCCTGCGCGGCGATCCGCGGG
The DNA here is from genome assembly GCF_037402475.1 of Caulobacter sp. CCG-8. Lineage (NCBI taxonomy): Bacteria > Pseudomonadati > Pseudomonadota > Alphaproteobacteria > Caulobacterales > Caulobacteraceae > Caulobacter > Caulobacter sp. CCG-8. Next base: position 134,064 of record NZ_JBBEUD010000001.1, on the reverse strand, counting down.
CTCTACGCCGGGGCCAAGCAGCCCCGGCTGCTGGTCATCGACAAGGAGAACGGCGGCAAGGCCGACGCGCTCAACGCGGCCCTGAACCTGTCGCGCGCGCCGATCGTCTGCTCGATGGACGCCGACTCCCTGCTCGAGCCCGACGCCCTGCTGCGGGCGGTCCGTCCGTTCGTCGACGATCCCGAGCGCACGATCGCGGTGGGGGGCACCATCCGCATCGCCAACGGCTGCAAGATCGCGTTCGGGCGCGTGGTCGAGGTCGGCGCGCCGCGCAACGTCCTGGCGCTGCTGCAGACGGTGGAATACCTGCGCGCGTTCCTGATGGCCCGGCTGGCCTGGAGCCGCATCTCCGCCCTGACGATCATCTCCGGCGCGTTCGGCCTCTTTCGCCGGCAGGCGGTGCTGGACGTCGGCGGCTACAGCCACGGCACGGTCGGCGAGGACATGGAGCTGGTCGTCAAGCTGCACAAGCACTACCGCCGGCTGGGCAAGCCGTACCGGATCGGCTTCACCCCGGAGCCCGTGTGCTGGACCGAGGCCCCGGAAAGCTGGTCGGTGCTGGCCCGCCAGCGGGCGCGCTGGCATCGGGGCGCGCTGGAGACCTTCTTCCGGCATCGCGACATGATCCTGAACCCGGGCTACGGCCGGATCGGCTTGGTCGGGTTCGGGCACATCCTGCTGATCGACGTCCTGGGGCCGATCATCGAGATCTTCGGCTACGTCCTGATCCCGGCCTTCTGGCTGCTGGGCCTGCTGTCCGCCGACTACCTCTGGGCCATGCTGGCGGTGACCTTCGGATTCGGCATCGTGATCAGCGTCGGCGCCCTGGCCCTGGAGGAGGCCGAGCTCCGCCGGTTCCCCGACGCCAAGAGCCTGTTGATCCTGATGGGCGCGGCCGTCCTGGAGAACTTCGGCTACCGGCAGATCAACAACTTCTGGCGCGTCCGCGGCGCCTGGCAGTTCGTCACGGGCGCCCAGGGATGGGGAACCATGACGCGGAGGGGGTTCAAGACCTCATGACCGCGCCGGGCCAGGGGCAGCATCCGATCGCGCCCGCGGGGCGTTGGATGTTCGCGCCCGTCGGTCCGGCCCGGATCGAAACAGGACTGGCCTGATGCCGGAACTCGAACGCCTCGCCGCGCTGCACGCCCTCCGTATCCTCGACACGGCGCCGGAGCCGGCCTTCGACCAGATCACCGCCCTGGCCGCGCGCCTGTTCGCGACGCCGATCGCCCTGGTGACGCTGATCGACGACCGGCGCCAGTGGTTCAAGTCGAAGGTCGGGCTCGACGTTTGCGAAACGACGCGCGAGGAGGCCTTCTGCAGCCACGCCCTGGCCCTTCCGCCCCGAGGCGTCATGGTGGTCGAGAACGCGCTCGACGATCCGCGCTTCGTCGACAACCCGTTCGTGACGGGCGAGGCGCACATCCGCTTCTACGCCGGCGCGCTGCTGACCGACCGCGACGGCTACAACCTCGGCACCCTTTGCGTGATCGACACCGAGCCGCGCGAACGCCCCACGCCCGAGGCGCTGGAGGAGCTCAAGGCGCTGGCCGGGATGGTGGTCGAGCGCCTGGAGCACATCCGCGACGTGCGGTCCCTGGCCGAGCAGAAGCGAATGCTGACGCTCACCGAGGCGATCTCGGGCGTCGGCCAGTGGCGGTACGACATCCGGACCAACAGGGTGGAATGGTCGGACGAGGTCTTCCGCATCCATGGGGTCGAGCCCGGGACGTTCGACCCGAACGCCGGTGATCGGCTGCAGTTCTACCATCCCGACGACCGCGCGACGGTCTCCAGCACCGTCGCCGTGGTCCTGGCGACCAGAGGCGGGTTCGAACATGAGCTGCGGATCGTGCGCCCCGACGGCGCCGTTCGCCAGGTGCTGGTCCGGGCCACCACCGAGTTGGACGATGCGGGCCAGGTGGTGGCGCTGTTCGGGGTGATCCAGGACGTCACCGATCGCCGCGAGGCTCTGGAAAGCGTCCGCCGGAGCCAGAGCCGATACAAGCTGCTGGCCGACAACATGGCCGACGTGGTCACCCGCATCGCGCTGGACGGCAGCAGCAGCTACATCTCGCCGGCCATCAAGGCGCTGCTGGACTACACGCCCCGCGAAATGGCGGGGCGGTCCGCCGACAGCTTCGTCTACGAACCGGACAGGCCGATCATTCTGGACGCCTTCGCCCAGATGGCCGCCGGCCGCGAGGAGATCGCCGTCCAGCACCGCGCGGCCCATCGCGACGGCCATCCAGTGTGGGTCGAGACGCGCTTCCGGCTGATCCGGGACGAGGCCGGCCAGCCCGCCGAGATGGTGGCCGTCATCCGCGACATCTCCGAGCAGAAGTCGCTGGAAGCCCATCTGCAGGCCAGCGAGGCGCGGGCCAGGCGCGTCATCGCCGACGCCCGCCAGGCCATCGTCACCATCGACGAGCACGACCGGGTCACCGACTGGAACCGACTGGCCGAGACGATCTTCGGCTGGACCACGGCGGAGGCGCTGGGCGCGACCCTGACCGACCTGATCATCCCGCCCGACCATCGCGCCGCCCATGAGGCGGGCATGCACCGGTTCCTCAAGACCCACAAGGGCGCGGTCCTGGATCGGCGCATCGAGATGCCGGCGCGCCGGAAGTCGGGCGAGATCTTCCCCGTGGAGCTGTCGATCAACGCCATCGACGGTCCCGACGGCTGGCAGTTCACCGCGATGATGCAAGACATCACCGAGCGCAAGGCGCAGATGGAGCTGTTCGAGAACGCCTTCCATCACGCTTCCATCGGCATGGCCCTGGTCACGCCCGACGGCCGCTTCAGCAAGGTCAACGACGCGTTCTGCGGGATCGTCGACTATCCCGAGGCCGAGGTCCTGGAGCTGAGGTTCCAGGACATCACCCATCCGGACGACCTGGATCTGGACCTCCATCACCGGGACCGGCTGCTGGCGGGGGAGATCGTCAGCTACACGATGGACAAGCGTTACATCCGCGGCGACGGCACGCCGGTCTGGGTGAATCTGTCGGTGTCCCTGGTGCGCGAACCGGACGGCCAGCCGCTGCACTTCATCGCCCAGGCCCAGGACCTGACCGCGCGGGTGGAGGCCCAGGAGGCGCTGGAGCAGCAGGCCCAGGTGCTGGCCGCCATGGCGACCCAGCTCGCCGACGCCCGCGACGCCGCCGAGGCCGCCAACAACGCCAAGGCCGAATTCCTGGCCAATATGAGCCACGAGCTGCGCACGCCCCTCAACGGGGTGATCGGCTTTTCGCGCCTGCTGGCCCAGAGCCCCGACCTGTCGGCCGAGGATCGTCGCCGGGTCCTGCTGGTGCGGGGCGCCGGCGAGGCGCTGAACGGTCTGATCAACGACGTGCTGGACTTCTCCAAGCTGGAGGCCCGGGCGGTGGAGCTGGAGGCCAGGCCTTTCTCCGTCGGCGACATGGTCTCCGAGGCGCTGTCGATGGTCGAGCCCCAGGCGGCGGACAGGCGAGTTCGACTAGGGATGACGGGCGACCACGGCGACGTGGTGATCGGCGACAAGTACCGGCTGCGCCAGGTCCTGCTGAACCTGCTGTCCAACGCCGTGAAGTTCACCGAGGACGGCACGGTCACCGTGGACCTCGAGGTGATTGAGCTGGGCGAGGCGACGGTCGGGCTGAAGGTCCGGGTCATCGACCAGGGCGTGGGCATCCCGGCCGACAAGATCGGGATGCTGTTCAAGCGCTTCTCCCAGGCGGACGGGGCCATCACCCGCACGTTCGGGGGGACGGGGCTGGGCCTGGCCATATCGCGCGAACTGATCGAGCTGATGGGCGGCGACATCGGGGTCGAGAGCACGCCGGGCGAAGGCTCGACCTTCTGGTTCGAGGTGGTGCTGCAGCGCGGCATCCTGCCCGTCGGCCACGAGAAGGCGGCGGGCGGGCGCGCCATGTTCCCCGGCAAGCGCGTGCTGGTCTGCGACGACGTCGCCCTCAATCGCGAGCTTTGCCAGATCATGGTCGAGCAGCACGGCTGCGGAGTGGACCTGGCCAGCGACGGCGCCGAGGCCGTGGCCGCTGTGTTGGCGCAGCCCTACGACCTGGTCCTGATGGACGTCCACATGCCCACGATGGACGGCCTGGCCGCCACGGCCGCCATCCGGGCCGCCGGCTTCGACCGCCTGCCGATCCTGGCGCTGTCGGCCAGCGGCACGCCGCAGCAGGTCGAGGCCTGCCTGGCGGCCGGGATGAACGGCCATCTGCTCAAGCCCTTGGCCCCGGCCGACCTGGAACGCGCGCTGGTCACGGCGTTCACGGCCTCGGCGCCGGCGTCCGGCCGGGCCGAACCCGTCGCCAGGTCCGGCGAGGATGACGCCGGAGCGGTCGACGCCGACCGGGAAGCGCAACTGGCTTTCGAGGAGTCGATGGGCCCCGAGGCGACCTTGAAGTTCGTGACCATGCTGCAGGGCCAGTTGGAAGGGCGCTTCACGGCCTCGTCCCGTGAAGCGCTGATCGCCGAGGCCCACAAGACCGCCGGCTCGGCCGGCCTGCTGGGCCTGCATCGCCTGGGGAACGCGGCCAGTCGCCTGGAAGCGTGCGGCGTCGACGGGGACGATTTTGAGGCCGCCCTGGCCGGGCTCAGGCACACCGCGGCCGAAGCGCGCGACGACCTCTCGACCTGGGCCGCCCGGCTCGAGCGCGGCCTTGCCGAGGCCGAAGCCTAGGGCCGGCGGTCAGGCCAGAAATCCTCGTAGCGGATTTAGGTCCCAGGCCTTCGCCCGATGGCTGTAAGGGTTGTAAGACAAGCCCTGCGCGGCCGATCCGCGACGCCTTGAAGGACTCCGCCTTGCTTCGACCTGGTCCGCTCAACCTGCTCACCGACGTGCCGGGACTTCTGGTCGGCAACGCGACGGACGAGATCGCCCGCAGCGGCGTCACGGTCGTCCGCTTTCCCGGCGGCTGGACGGCGGGCGTGGACGTGCGCGGCGGCGGGCCCGGAACGCGCGAGACCGAGGCCCTGTCCAGCGAGAACGGCTACGCCCGGCTCCACGCGGCGGTTTTCAGCGGCGGTTCGGTGTTCGGCCTGGGCGCGGCCGACGGCGTGACGGCGGCGCTGTCGACCGCCGGGGAGGGGTTCGCCGTGCATCCCGCCGCGCCGCGCGCGCCGATCGTCGCCGGCGCGGTGCTCTACGACCTGTCCAACGACGGCGACAAGGATTGGGGCCTGGAGCCGCCGTACCGGCGCCTGGGGCTGGAAGCGTTCGCCGCGGCGGGTCAGGATTTCGCTCTGGGATCGGTGGGCGCCGGTCGCGGCGCCCGCGCGGGTCTGGTGAAGGGCGGGCTCGGCTCGGCCTCGTTGGACCTGGGCGACGGGCTGGTGGTCGGGGCCCTGGCGGTCGTCAATCCGGTCGGCTCGGTGTACATGCCCGACGGCGAGACCTTCTGGGCCTGGCCGTTCGAGATCGGCGGCGAATACGGCGGGCGCACGCCCAGCGGCCCGGCCGGGGCGGTGGAGCCGATGCCGGCGGACTCCCGGCTGGCGGGCAAGGGCGCGGCGCTCGGCGCCAACACCACCCTGGCCCTGGTGGCCGTCAACGCCGCGCTCGACGCGGGCGAGTGCAAGCGACTGGCGATGATGGCCCAGGACGGGCTCTCGCGCGCCATCCGCCCGGCCCACACCCCGTTCGACGGCGACGTCGTGTTCGCCGCCGCGTCGGGGGCGATAGACCTGGGCGACGAAGGCCGCCAGCATCGGATCGCGCGCCTCGGCTCGGCGGCCGGCGACTGCCTGGCCCGCGCCATCGCGCGCGGGGTCTACGCCGCGCGGGCCTAGCGCCGGGCGGCGAGGGCCCGGTCGAGGTCCGGCGTCGCGGCGATCAGTTGCGCCGTATAGGGATGTTTCGGATCGGCGAAGACCTCGGCGGTCGGACCGCTCTCGACGATCTCGCCCTTCTTCATCACCAGCATCCGGTCGGTCAGACCGCGCACCACGCCCATGTCGTGGGTCACGAACAGATAGGCCACGCCGAGCTCGTCGGAGAGGCGGGCCAGGAGGTCCAGCACCTCGGCGCGGACGGTGACGTCCAGGGCCGAGACGGCCTCGTCCAGGGCGATGACGTCCGGCTCGGCGATCAGGGCGCGGGCGATGGCGATGCGCTGGCGCTGGCCGCCGCTGAACTGGTGCGGATAGCGGTCGGCGGCCTCCGCGGGCAGGCCGACCTTGTCCAGGACGGCTTCGACCCGTCGACGGCGCTCGGTGGGCGCGATCCTCGCCTCCAGCAGGTGCAGCGGCTCGGCGACCAGCCGTTCGACCGTCCAGCGCGGGTCGAGGCTGCCGTTCGGGTCCTGGAAGACCAGCTGGATCGCCCGACGGCTCCGACGCGGCGCGTTCGGCGTGAACGGCGCGCCCGCCAGCCGAACCTCGCCGCCCTGGACGGGGTCCAGCGCCATCAACGCCCGTAGCAGGGTCGACTTGCCGCTGCCGGACTCGCCGACCAGGCCGACGATCTCGCCCGGACGGATGGTCAGGGAGACGCCTGACAGCACGCGCACGGGCGGGGCGGCCTTCAGGAAGCCGCGCCGCCCGGGATAGTCGCGAACGACCCCCCGCGCTTCCAGCACAGGGGCGGCGTCTGCATCGGGTCTGCGCGTGCGCACCGGCGCACGCGCCGCGTCGGCGGCCAGAGCGCGGGTATAGGGATGGGCCAGGGCCGCGAAGAGGGCTCCGGTCTCGCCCCGTTCGACGATCTCGCCGTCCTTCATCACCGCCACGTGGTCGGCGGCTTCGGCGACGAGGGCCAGGTCGTGGCTGATCAGGATCAGCGCCGCGCCGTCCTCGCGGACCAGGCGGAGCAGCAGGTCCAGGATCTGGGCCTGGGTGGTGACGTCCAGCGCCGTGGTCGGCTCGTCGGCGATCAGCAGGCGCGGGGACAGGACGACGGCGATGGCGATGGCCACGCGCTGGCGTTGGCCGCCCGACAGCTCGTGGGGATAGCGCGTCAGGGGGATGTCGGCTAGGCCCACGCGGTCCAGCGCCTTGCGGGCGGCGGCCTTGGCCTCGGCGCGCGAGGCCTTGCGGTGCACCCGCACGACCTCGGCGACCTGGGCGCCGATGGTCATGACCGGGTTCAGCGCGGTCATGGGTTCCTGGAACACCATCCCTATGCGGTCGCCGCGCAGTCGGGCCAGCTCGGCGTCGGTCAGGCCGAGCAGGTCGCGGCCCTCGAAGCGGATGGTCCCTTCGATCCGGGCGCCGCGCGGCGGCAGGCCCAGGATCGAGAGCGCCGTCATCGACTTGCCCGAGCCGGACTCGCCGACCACGCCCAGGACCTGGCCGGCGTCCAGGGTCAGACTCAGCCCCTTGAGGATCGGTTTGTCGGCGAGGGTGAGCGCGAGGTCCCGGATCTCCAGCATCTCAGCGCTCCTCGTCCAGGCGCGGATCGAAGCGGTCGCGCAGGCCGTCGCCCAGCAGGTTCAGGCCCAGCACGGTGACGACGATGGCCAGGCCGGGGAAGATCGCCTGCAGGGGCGCGATCGAGACCAGGGTCTGGGCGTCGGCCAGCATCTTGCCCCAGCTGGCGGCGGGCGGCTGGGCGCCGAGGCCGACATAGGACAGGCCCGCCTCGGCGATGACGCCCAGCGAGAATTGCAGGGTCGCCTGGACGATCAGCACACTGGCGAGGCCGGGCAGGATGTGTTCGAGCGAGATGTGGGCGGCGCCCTTGCCGGCCATGCGGGCCGCCAGGACGTAGTCGCGGGTCCACAGGGACAGGGCGGCGCCGCGGGTCAGGCGGGCGAAGACCGGCACGTTGAAGATCCCGATGGCGACCACGGCGTTGATCGCGCCCGGGCCCAGGACGGCGGTGAGCAGGATGGCCAGGATCAGGGCCGGGAAGGCGAAGACGACGTCCGAGGCGCGCATGACCAGCTCGTCGACCAGACCGCGCCGGGCGGCCGCCAGCAGGCCCAGCGGGACGCCCAGGCCGGCGCCCAGCAGGACCGCCACCAGCGAGACGGCCAAGGCGTTGCCCGCCCCCATCAGGATCATCGAGGCCACGTCGCGGCCGAAGTGGTCGCGGCCCAGCCAGTGGGCGGCGGTGGGTCCCTCCAGCCGGTGGCCGATGTCGAAGGCCGCGACGTCGTAAGGCGTCCAGACCAGGGAGAGCAGGGCGGCGGCGACGAAGATCGCGCTGATCGCGCCGCCGGCGACGAGGGCGGGGGAGAGACGGGCGCGGCTCATCGACCCCGGCTCCCGCGCAGGCGCGGATCGACGACCACATAGGCCAGGTCGATCAGGAAGTTGGTCGCCACCACGGCGAAGACCAGCAGCATGACCACGCCCTGCACCACGATCAGGTCGCGCTGCGTGATGGCCTGCAGGACGAAACGTCCCAGCCCGGGCAGGAAGAAGACGTTCTCGATGATCACCCCGCCGGCCAGCAGGAACGGGAACTGCAGGCCCAGGATGGTGAGAAGCGGGATCAGGGCGTTGGGCAGGCCGTGCCGCCACAGGGCCTGGCCGGCCGTCAGCCCCTTGGCGCGGGCGGTGCGCATCCAGTCCTCGGCCAGGGTGTCGATCAGGGCCGAGCGGGTGACGCGGGCGATGATCGCCGCCTGGGGCGCGGCCAGGGCCAGGGAGGGCAGGGCCAGGGCCTTCAGGGCCGGGACGAGGCCGGCCTCCCATCCCGGGAAGCCGCCGGCAGAGACCCAGCGCAGGCTGATGGAGAAGACCATGACCAGCAGCACGGCGAACCAGAAGTTCGGGATGGCGACGCCCACCTGGGTCAGGCCCATCACGATCGTGTCGGCCGCCTTGCCCCGCCGCGCGGCGGCCAGGGCGCCGATCGGCGCGCCGATGACCACGGACAGGACCATGGCCAGCAAAGCCAGGGGCAGGGAGACGCCGATCCGCTCGGCGACCAGGGCCGCGACCGATGTCTGGTAGGTGTAGCTGACGCCGAGATCGCCGTGCAGCATGCCCAGCAGCCAGGCCAGGTAGCGTTGCGTCGCCGGGCCTTCGAGACCCATCTGCTGGCGCAGGCTGGCTGCCGCCTCGGGGCTGGCGTTCAAGCCCAGCATGTAGGCGGCCGGGTCGCCGGGGATGACCTGGATGACGCCGAAGATCACGATGCTGGCGGCCAGCAGGGTCAGGACCATCACCGCCGCGCGGCCGGCCAGCCAGGTCGCGCCGAAGCGGGCGGCGATCGCCAGCAGCCCCAGCAGGGCGGCGAGCGCCAGGACGCCGCCGAGGATCGCGCCGGCCGGCCCGGCCTTGGCGACGGGGCCGTCCGCGACGCCCTGGCCGCCGAACGAGGCGGTGCGCAGGTCGATCGCCTGGGTCGGCGAATTGACCCAGAAGTCCTTCAGCCGAGCGTCGAAGGCGCCCAGGCGGGGGAACTGGAACAGGAAGCCGTTGACCGCGTCGTCGGCGATCCGGCGCTGGATCTGGCCGAGGATCACGGTCCGCTGACCCTCGTCGGTCGCGCCCTTCAGCGTCTCCATCAGGCTGTGGAAGGCGTCGCTGTGGTAGCCGAAATAATAGTCGGCCTTGTCGTAGATGCCGTAGTCCATCGGCTCGGTGTGGGCGACGATGCTCAGGTCGAAGGCGTGGCGGCCGTACACCTGGTCCAGCCACTGGGCCCATTCCAGGTTCTCGATCTTCACCCGTATGCCCGCCTGGGCCAGTTGGGCGGCCGCGATCTCGCCGCTGCGCCGAGCGTAGTTGGGCGGTGGCAGTTTCAGGGTCAGCGACAGGCCGTTCGGATAGCCGGCTTCCGCCAGTAGCGCCTTGGCCTTGGCGACGTCGTGCGGATAGAGGCCCGTCAGGTCGACATAGGCCGCGTTCTGCGGCGGGAAGTGGCTGCCGATCGGCACGCCGTAGCCGTACATCGCCCCGTCGATGATCGTCCGCCGATCCAGGGCGTGCTGGATGGCGCGGCGCACCCGGACGTCCGCGAGCGGGCCGGTGCGGTTGTTGATCGCCAGGATCACCTCGCCCTCGCTGGAGGCGGTGATCACCTTCAGGGACGGATCGGCGCGGAGCTGGGCCAGGCTCTCCGGCGCCGGATAGTCGGTGAAGGCGTCGACCTCGTGGGTCTTGATCGCCGCGAAGGCCGCGGCGGGATCGGCGATGAACCGGAACCTCACCTGGCGCAGGCGGGCCGGCTGGCCCCAATAGCCGTCGTTGCGCGTCAGGGTCACCGCGTCGCCGCGCCGCCAGTTGGCGAAGCGGAACGGGCCGGTGCCGACGGGCGCGGTGGCCAGGCCGGCGGCCGAGCGGGGCGAGACCATCACGCTGTCGCCCCAGGCCAGCACGTAGAGCAGGTCGCTGTCGCGCTGGGCCAGGTGCAGGCGCACCGTGCGGGGATCGACCACCTCGACCCGGCGGATCACGCTCAGCGCCTGCTTCTGGACGTTGGTCGAGGCCGGTGCGATCGCGCGCTCCAGGCTGAACTTGACGGTTCCCGCGTCGAAGGCCGCTCCGTCCTGGAAGCGCACGCCGTCGCGCAGGTGGAAGGTGTAGGTCAGGCCGTCGGGCGAAACCTCCCACCAGGTGGCCAGCAGCGGCTTGACCGCGCCCTGGGCGTCGAGCCGGACCAGGCCCTCGAAGATGTTGCCGTAGACCACCTCGTCGGTCGGGGCGGCCGCGCCCGAGGTCGGGTCGAGGTTGGGCGGTTCCAGCTGCAGGGCGATCGTCAGGCTGTCCTTGGGCGCGGCCTGGACCGCCGGCGCCAGGGCCATGGCGAGGGCGGCGGCCAGGCCGCCGAGGAGGGCGCGCAGCCTCACGCGATGGCCGCCAGGCGACGCTCGACGCGGGCGCGGGCCTTGGCGGCCTCGCCGGGAAGGCCAAGGCGGTCGTAGACGGCGGCCAGGGCGCGGTTGAGCGGGACGCCGTCGGGATCGAAGCCCCGGCGCAGCTCGAGGGTCTGCTGGGCCTCGGACAGCCGATCGGCGCGGAGCAGGGCCGCGAGGATCAGTTGTTCGAAGAGGTCGCGCTGGGCGTGGCTGCCCCCGATCTCGGCCAGCCGGGGCAGGGCGGCGCGCAGGCCGCGCAGCGCCGCCGCGTCGTCGCCGCGCGCGTGGGCGACCAGCCCCTCGGCGGCCGGCAAGGCCACCTCGCGCCAGGTCTCTCGGACATGGTCGGGCGCGTCCAGCGCCGCGCGGCGCACGGCGGCCAGCAGGGCGTCGGCTTCCGGACGTCCGGCGCGGGCCAGGCCGTAGAGGTACTGCAAGGTCAGGAACGGCTGGACCACGTCGTCGGCGCGGACGACCAGGTAATCGGCCAAGTCGTTCCAGCGCCCGCCGAGGTCCAGGCCGGCCAGCTCCATCCGCGCCAGCAGCGAGACGGCGCCGACCTGGTCCTGGGAATAGTCCTTGGCCTGGGCCCAGCAGTGGTCGTCATAGGCGGCCAGCGCCGCCTCGAACCGTCCCTGGCTCAGATAGAACAGCGCCAGATGCCACCACAGGTGCGTGTCCATGAACGAGTTGAGTCCCGTCCAGGTGTCGCGGACGCCTTCCAGGAACGCCGCGCCCTCGTCGATGCGGCCCTGGGTCAGCATCACATGGGCCAGGGCGTGCTGGGCCCAGGGCTCCTTGCGCTTCAGCGTCAGCGCCCGGCGGGCGGCGGCCTCGGCCTCGTCCAGCAGGTGGCATTGCTCGTAGGCGAAGGCCAGCATGGCGTGCAGCTGGGGGACGTCGTCGGCGGCCGGCAGGGCCTGGCTCGCCGATCGGAGCATGGCGGGGAAGTCGCCGCGATTGAAGTCGTGGTACTGGCGCAGCTTCAGGATCAGCAGGTCGCGGGGCCAGGCCTCCAGGATGGCGTCGGCGATCGCGAGCGCGCCGGGGATGTCGTCGGCGGACCAGGCCGCGACGAAATCCACGACCCGGCGCTCGCGCGGATGGGCCGCGCCTGCCGCCTCGCGGGCCCGGGCCAGATAGGGCGCCGCGCGTTCCGCCGCCTCCGGCGCTTCGAGAAGCAGCCAGAGGGCGGCGGCGTAGGCGTTGAGCAGGGCGCTCGACGGCTCGGCCTCGGCCGCGGCGAGGATGTCCGCCGCCCGCGTCTCGTAACTCAGGAAGCCATCGACGAAATCGTCGATGGCCGCCAGGGCCGTGTCGGAGGTCGGGCTGACCGGATTGCCGAGATAGTCGGTACGCATGGGGTTACTCTAGAGGTCCCGGGGCTGGACGCTAGCGGATGCCGGCGTCCGCCAGGAAGGCGGCGACGTCGTCGGCCGTACGTTGCGGGATCTCGACCTGGGGCAGGTGGCCGACCTTCGGATAGACGATCAGCTTGGCGCCCGGGATCGCCTCGGCGAACTTGTGCGCGCCGGCCACCTCGATCAGCGGGTCGATCTCGCCCCACAGCACCAGGGTCGGGGCCTTGATCGTCGAGAGAGCCTCCTTGGTGGCCTGGCCGTGCTTGCCGGGCTGGATCGACATCAGGATCGCGCGATGGCCCGGGGCGCGCTGCAGTTCGGCCCAGCGGTCGATGAAGGCGTCGGTGATCACGGCGGGATCGCCGACCTCGCCGCGCAGGCCCGAGCGGATCAGCGGCTTGTTGTCGATCGAGCGCAGGAAGGCGCGGCCCCACGAATATTTCAGCAGCTTGAAGGCCAGCGGCGGCTTCTTCAGCGTGGTCGCCGGCCAGCCGGCGGCGTCGGCGAGGATCAGGGCGTCCACGCGGTTCGGATAGCGCACGGCTGTCTGCCAGGCCACGCCGCCACCCATCGAATTGCCGGCGATGGCGAACCTGGGCAGGGCCAGCTTGGCGGCCAGGGCGTCGATCAGGTCGGCGTAGCCGTCGCCGCTGGCGACATAGCCGGCCGGGGCGCGGGTCAGGCCGTGGCCCGGCAGGTCGACGGTGATGATCCGGTAGCGGTCGCCCAGGCGCGCGACCCAGCCTTCCCACGAGAAGTGCGAGTCGCCGAAGCCGTGGACCAGCACCAGCACCGGCCCGTCGGCCTTGCCCTCGTCCTTGTAGTGCAGGCGCACGCCGCCCGGCAGGTCGGCGTAGTGCGAGGCCGCCGTGGCGTATTTCGCCTCGAGTTCTTCATAGGGGATATCGGGGCCGCGCAGCAGCAACCAGCCGACAAAGCCGGCGACCACCACCAGCGCGACCAGGCCGCCCAGCACCGACAACACGATCTTGATCATCGAACTCTCCAGAACGCTCGGCCTCCCCGCCGCGAGGGCGGGAAGGCCTTGGACGCTAGTACTTCAGGCTGGCGCGCACGCCCCAGGTCGCCGGCTCGCCGGGGGCGGCGATGTCGATGTAGGGCAGGAAGAAGTTGCGGGTCAGGTCGTACTTCTCGTTGAAGACGTTGCGGCCGAACAGGGTGAGCGCCCAGGGACCGGTCGACGGCGTCAGGGTGATGCTGGCGTTGGCCAGCCAGTAGGAGTCGACGTTGTAGCGCGAGCCCAGCAGCAGCGGCTTGGTCTCGTCGTGGAAGGCGTAGTTGCCCTCGGCCTCCAGCTGATAGTCGCCCAGCGACCAGCCGTAGGAGACGTCGCCGCCATAGCTGAGCGGCGGGAAGCCCACCTTGGCGCCGGTACGGTCGACATAGACGGCGTGGCCGGCCGCCGTGCTGGCGGCGATGTCCAGGTCGTTGGTGTACTTGTCGAACTTGCCGGTCTTGTAGCCCAGCGACTGGCCGATCCGCAGGCCGGGAGCCGGCCGCCAGGTCAGCTCCAGTTCACCGCCGTAGATGTGCGACTTCTGGGCGTTGACGATGGCGCCGATCGGGCCGTTGTTGATGTCGTAGATCGCCGACTGAACCTGCTGGTCCTTGTAGTCGTAGTAGAACACCGAGCCGTTCAGCTGGACGGTGTTGTCGGCGAAGCTGGACTTGAAGCCGGTCTCGTAGGCCCACAGGGTCTCGGGCCGGAAGCCGTCGACCGCCGAGGCGTCGCCCACGTTGTACGAGGTGAAGCCGCCCGACTTGGTGCCCTTGCTGGCGCTGGCGTACAGCAGGACGCCGTCGACCGGCCGGTACTCCAGGCCCAGCTTGCCGGTCAGGGTCTTGTTGTGCAGCGACTTGTCGGCCGTGGGGCTGAAGTTGGTCGGCGGCGCGCCGGGGGCGAAGACACCGGCGGTGACGAAGTCGTCCTGATTGCGCTTCTCATCCTCGCCGCGCAGGCCGCCGATCAGCTTAAGCTTGTCGTTGAGCGCGTATTCGACCTGGCCGAACAGCGAACCCGAGCGGACCTTCTGGTTGTAGCTGGTGCGGGTGTCGAACAGCAGCGACTGGTAGAAGTCCGAATAGAAGGCCTCGTCCAGGGTCTCGCGCGAATAGTAGGCGCCGACCAGCCACTGCAGCGGCCCTTCGGCCTTCGACGAGGCGCGGACCTCCTGCGAGAAGACCTTGGCGTCGGTGTCGAAATAGGTCCCGGCATAGGCGTAGGCCGAGGCGTCCCAGTCGTTGTATTCCTTGCGGTGCAGGCGCTCGTACGAGGTGATCGAGACCACGTCGACCGCGTCGTTGCCGCCGTGGGCGCGCAGGCTGACGCCGCTGCTGTCGGTGTCGTGGAACGGCTTGGCGTTGGTGGCGATGCCGGTCAGGTCCGCGAAGGCGGATGAACCGCCCCAGCCGGTGGCCTTGCGGTCGGTGTCGGCCGGGATCGTCGGCAGGGCCGAATTGTAGCTGAGCGGATTGAACAGGTAGAGGCCGGTGGGCTCGGACTTGTCGCGGCCGTAGTGGGCGCTCAGCAGGAAGTCGAGCTTGTCGCTGGGCTGCCAGGCCAGTTGGCCGCGCACGCTGGTGCTGTCCTTGTCGCCCAGCTTCTCGCCGGTGGTGCGGTTCTTCTGCCAGGCGCCGCCCTGGTCGGTGACGAAGGCCAGACGGCCCTGCAGGGCGTCGCCGATCGGTCCCGAGACGTAACCCTCGGCCTTGAAGTGGTCGTGGCTGTCGTATTCGGCGGTGATCCCGGCCGCCTGGGTGGTGGTCGGCCGGTTGGTGATGAAGTTGATCGCGCCGCCGGTGGTGTTGCGGCCGTAGAGCGTGCCCTGCGGGCCGCGCAGCACCTCGACCCGGGCGATGTCGAACAGCAGCCCTTGGGTCTGGGCCTGGATCGGATAGGCCACTTCGTCGACGCTGACCCCGACGGTCGAGGAGTTGTTCGAGGCGTAGTCGTCGAAGCCGACGCCGCGCAGGCGGAAGCTGGGTTGGCCGCTGCCGAACTGCGGCGTGATCTCCAGGCTGGGCGTGGCGTACTGCAACTGATTGACCGTGGCGACGCTGCGCGCGACCAGCTGCTCGCCCGAGATCACCGACAGGGCCACGCCCACGTCCTGGGCCGACTGTTCCCGGCGCTGGGCGGTGACGATCACCTGCTCCAGTTCGGTGTTGGTCGCCTGGGCGAAGGCCGCACTGGCTAGGGAGGCGGTCAGGGCGCCGGCGGCGGTCCCGATGAGTAGACGCTTGATCACTGGATAATCCCCGCTTGCGGCGCACGCTCTTGAGGCGAAAACGCCGGTTTTTCGTTCGCCCGAGAATTCCTACTGAATGAATGGGGATTCAAACCGAGATTTCCTCCCGATAAGCCAAGCTTCTCTAATCGGCGTTCAGCTGAGCGGAAAAATTCTGATTGGGCACGCAGATTTATCAGGAAAGCGGGGGGATTGCGCGACGAGGCGGTGGCGTGGATTTCTCTACTCATTGAGTAGGATTTTGCATGCCCGACACCAATCTGAACCTCGACCACTACTGGATGCCGTTCACGGCCAACCGCCAGTTCAAGGCCGCGCCGCGTCTGCTGGCGGGCGCCGAGGGCATGTACTACGCCAGCGCGGACGGCCGCCGGATCCTCGACGGCACGGCGGGCCTCTGGTGCGTCAACGCCGGCCACGGGCGCCGCGAGATCGCCGAGGCGGTGTCGCGCCAGCTGCTGGACCTGGACTATGCGCCGTCCTTCCAGATGGGCCACCCGGTCGCCTTCCAGTTCGCCGAGGCCCTGGCCGCGATCGCGCCGGGCGGTCCGGAGGCCGGTCTGGACCGGATCTTCTTCGCCAACTCGGGTTCCGAGGCCGTCGACAGCGCCCTGAAGATCGCCGTGGCCTATCAGCGGGCGATCGGGCAGGGGACGCGCACCCGGTTCATCGGCCGCGAGCGCGGCTATCACGGCGTCGGGTTCGGCGGCATCTCGGTCGGCGGATTGGTCAACAATCGGCGCGTCTTCCCGCTGCTGAACGGCGCCGATCATCTGCGCCACACGCACGACCTGGGCCGCAACGCCTTCTCGCGGGGCCTGCCCGAGCACGGCGCCGAGCTGGCCGACGATCTCGAGCGCCTGGTCGCGCTGCATGGCGCGGAGACGATCGCGGCGGTCATCGTCGAACCCGTGGCGGGGTCCGCCGGCGTCCTGCCGCCGCCGAAGGGCTATCTGGAGCGCCTGCGCGCGATCTGCGACCGCCACGGGATCCTGCTGATCTTCGACGAGGTGATCACCGGCTTCGGGCGGCTGGGCGCGCCGTTCGCCACGGACTATTTCGGCGTGGTCCCGGACCTCGTGACCGTGGCCAAGGGCATCACCAACGGCGCCTTGCCGATGGGCGCGGTGTTCGCCAGCCGCAAGATCCACGACGCCCTGATGACCGGCCCCGAGCCGCAGATCGAGCTCTTCCACGGCTATACCTATTCCGGCCATCCCGTGGCCTGCGCGGCGGGCCTGGCGACGCTGGGTCTCTATCGGGACGAGGGCTTGCTGACCCGCGTGGCGGGGCTCGAAGCCACCTGGAGCCAGGCGCTGCACGCCCTGGCCGACGCGCCCCATGTCATCGACGTCCGCGCCATCGGCCTGATGGGCGGCGTCGAGCTGGCGCCCAGGGACGGCCAGCCGGGCGCGCGCGGCTACGACGTGCTGGTCGCCTGTTTCGAAGCGGGCCTCCTGGTCCGCGTGACCGGCGACATCGTCGCGCTCTCGCCGCCCCTGATCGCCGACGTCGGCCATATCGCCGAACTGACGGCGACCTTGCGCGACGTCCTGATCAAGGTGTCGTGAGTTCGACGGCCTCACGCAGCTGGCCGACGATCGGCAGCAGCAGGGTGAAGGCGGTTCCGTCCGGTCCCGATACCAGCTCGACCCGGCCGCCGATCGCCGCCGCGCGACGGGCCTGGTTGCCCAGGCCGCGGCCTTCGGCGGCGGCCGAGACATCGAACCCATGTCCGTTGTCGACCACGCTGACCTGCACGAAGCCGTCGCGCGCCTCGGTGGCCAGCCGGATCTCGCCGGCGCCGGCGTGCTTGATCACGTTGGTGAAGGCCTCCTGCAGGATGCGCAGGATGTGCAGCGAATGGCGCTGGTCGAGCCAGGCCAGCGGCGGCACGTCCTGGACCTCCCACCGTAGCTTGACGCCCGTGGCTTCGAGCCGCGGCTGGAGGCGGAAACGCAGCGTGCCGAGCAGCAGGAGCAGGTCGGTCTCGACCGGCTCCATCGAGTCGATGGTCAGCTTCAGGTCGTCGATGCAGCTCTTCAGGAGCTGGGCGATCTCGTGCTCGTCGATCCTGCCGTGCTCGACCACCCGCAGGGCGCTGACCAGGGACGAGCCGAGCCCGTCGTGCATGTCCTGCATCAGCCGCTGGCGTTCCCGGTGCAGCACCTCGCGCCGCTCGACCTCGCGCAGCTTCTGGTGGCTTTCGGTCAGTTCGGCCTCGCGCGCGGCCAGCCGTTCGGCCAGCACCGCGTTGGCGCGCTCCACCTCGCTCATCGCCCGTATGTAGCGGTTCAGCATGATCAGGCAGAAGGCGACGATCAGTCCGATCTCGGCATAGATGTTGAGGAACAGGCCCTCGATGTTGACCAGGTT
This sequence comes from Caulobacter sp. CCG-8, assembly GCF_037402475.1. NCBI lineage: Bacteria > Pseudomonadati > Pseudomonadota > Alphaproteobacteria > Caulobacterales > Caulobacteraceae > Caulobacter > Caulobacter sp. CCG-8. The sequence continues at coordinate 116,295 of NZ_JBBEUD010000001.1, read as the reverse complement.
GTTCTGGAGCAGAAGGTCGTAGGCGCCGGCCAGGACGCTCAGCAGCCCCCAGGCGGCCAGGACCACGCCTTCCCGCGAACGCGCCCGCCAGCTTCGGTGGAAGCCGAGGCCGAAGGTGGTGATCGCCAGGACCCCCATGACCAGATAGACGATCGGCGACACGATCGTGGCGTCGAACGTGCCGGCGAAGAGCGGCAGGGTCAGCAGGTTGACCGCCAGGCTGGTGGTCGCGATCAGGGCGGTGAGCCAGGGCTGGCGATGATGATGCAGCCTGACCAGGAACAGCTGGGCGATCAGGATCATCCAGCTCAGCGCATTGACCGTCAGCCAGCCGAACCAGGCGTCCGGGATCGGCAACCGGTCCGTTCCCATGAAGGTGTGCATCACCCGCAGCAGCGCCACGATGCTCATCACCGCGAAGAGCAGCAGCAACGTCTCCCGCCGTCGCCCGAGCCAGACCAGGAAGGCGAAGATGCCGGTCCCGAGGAATATCGCCGAACTGAGATAGGGCAGCTCGATCTGGAAGAAGTCGCGCACGTAGTAGGCCGCGCCCAGCTGGCGGTAGTCGCCCAGCCATAGGGTCGACAGCGCCCCGCCCAGGCCCCGGACGTGGCGGATGCGGATCAGGATGTCCTTGGGCGGCGTGGTCTCGGCCGCGTCCTCCAGCGGAATCCACAGCGGCCGGTTCGAGCCGTTCCACTGCAGATTGGCGTGCGACTGGTAGAACAACGCGCCGTCGACATAGATCGCGATCTCGCCGTCGGTCTTCCAGCGCGGGATGTAGAGATAGGCGTCGGGCGGCGCCGCTTGCCCCGGTCCGAGCTGGAAATGGTACCAGGTGGTGCGCGTGGGCAGGGCGTCCGCCTCGCCGGGCTGGGTCCGGACCTCGGGGCGGGGCGCGTGGGGCAGGGCGACGGTCCGCCATTGGCCGGGGATGTCGCGCCAGTCCACGCGACGCGGAGGCGGCGCATAGCCCTGGCTGTCCTGGGCCAGCACCTGGGCCTGGACGAGATGGATTCCATGAGGCCGGCTGACGAGATAGACGCAGACCAGGACCAGCACGAGCGCCGCGGCGTAGAGCAGCGGGACGCGCAGGCTTCGATGGAATTCCATGGCGACGGGCCCCGTGGATCGCTTCGATCTTCGGGCGCGCGGGCTCCTGGTGGACCCGCCGGACGAAGATCGTGACCGTGTTGCGGGAAGCCTGCCTCAGTTCGGCGATTTCGTCATAGCCGAAAGCCTTGTCGATCGGTTCCGACGTTCTCGCGTCGGGTTCAGACCGCTTTCGCGTGGCGAGCCGGGGCGACCGGGAGGCGGGCGTCGAAAGCCGCCGCCACGACCCGCATGAGCCGCCGGGCCCCTTCGGGAATGGTCACCCGCCCGCCGTCGCGGACGCAGAATCCCGCGATCTGCAGGGCGTCGAGCGCGCCGAGGCCGCCGGCGAGGTGGTCCGGGGGGAAGCCGTGCTCCCGGCATGTCGCCTCGACATCGACCGTCAGGCCGCACATCAGGCGCTCGATGACGGCGGCGCGCAGGCGGTCCTCGTCGCTCAGCGCCAGGGCGCGGGCGAGCGGCGGTTCGCCCTTGGCGATCCGGGCGGCCCACTGGTCGGTCGGCGCCAGGTTCTGGACGAAGCCCTCGCGGAACTGGCCGATGGACGAGGGACCGATCGGCACGAGCACGGGGGCGGGGTCGTCGGTATAGCCCTGGAAGTTCCGCCGCAGGCGTCCCGTCATGGCCGCCTTGCTCAGGGGATCGTCGGGAAGGGCGTAGTGGTCCAGACCGATACGGACATAGCCTGCCCCGACCAGGGCGGCGTCGGCGGCCTCGGCCTGGGCCCAGCGTTCGTCGAGATCGGCGAGGTCGGCTTCGCGGATCATGACCTGGTGTTTCTTCATCCACGGGACGTGCGCGTAGCCGAAGACCGCCACGCGGTCGGGGCGCATCTCGGCGGCGCGGCGCGCGGAGTCGTGGACGTTCTCCACCGTCTGTCCGGGCAGGCCGTACATCAGGTCGAAGTTCATGCCGCGCACCCCCGCCTGGCGCAGGCCCTGGACGGCGTGGGCGACCTGCTCGATCGGCTGGACGCGGTTGACCAGGGCCTGGACCCGGGGATCGAAGGTCTGGACCCCCAGGCTCACGCGCGTGACGCCGGCGTCGCCGACGGCCTCGATGAAGGCGTCAGACAGCAGGCCTGGGTCCAGCTCGGCGGCGATCTCGGCGTCGGGCCTCAGGCCGAAGACGCGCTTGAGGCGCTCGACCAGGCGCTGGAAGTCGGCCGGGTTCAGGGCGTTGGGGCTGCCGCCGCCGAAATGCAGATGGGTCAGGCCGTCGTGCTCGCCCAGGCGTCGGGCGACCAGATCGATCTCGTGCCCGAGCAGGTCGGCATAGGCGGCGACGCGTTCGTAGCCGTGGGTGATCGTGGTGTGGCAGCCGCAGTACCAGCAAAGCCGACGGCAGAACGGCACATGGACATAGATCGACAGGCGGTCGTCCGGCCGGGTCGCGCCGAACCAGCCTTGGCCGACGGCCGCCTGGTCCGCCTGGAAGGCGAGGGCCGTCGGATAGCTGGTGTAGCGCGGCAAGTTACGTTGGGCGTGCGCACGCTGTTCGGCGGAGAGGAGCATCGATCGAGGCTTTCGAAGGGTACGGTCGCTTCATGGCTCCCGATCGCCCGGCCGGCCTTGATGTTCGTCAAAAAGCCGGCGCGCCGCCGCCGGCGGGCGTCGGATGGGGGCCCCGCCCCAGCGCCGAGGCTGGGGCGAGGCGTCCGGCCGGTCTAGAACAGGTGGGACAGGCCCACCGAGGTCACGAGCGGGTCGAGATCGACCTTCGCCTTCAGCGCGCCGTCGTTAATCTTGGCGTCGGTGTCGAAGAAGACCTTCTTCACGTCGGCGTTCACCAGCCACTGGTTCCTGAGCTTGATGTTCACGCCCGCCTGGAGGGCGTAGCCGATGCCGTCGTCGAGCCCGACCTTGAAGCCGTTCTTGTCGCTGTTCTTGTAGAACAGCATGTAGTTGAGGCCCGCCCCGACATAGGGGCTGACCCGGGCGGCCGGCAGCGGGTGGTACTGCAGCGTCACGACCGGCGGCAGCACCCAGGCTTCGTGGACGACCACGTCGGTCCCGGGACCGCGCGCCCGGATTTCGTGATGGGTCGTCCCCAGGATCGCCTCGACCGCGACCTTGTCGGTAAGGAAATAGGTGAAACCCAGCGTCGGCTTCACGTCGTCGCCGACGTGCGCCTTCAGGCCGGTGGCGGCGCCTGAGGCGGTCAGGATCGCGGCGTCCTTGTCCGGCGCGACCTGCGTCGCGCGGACGTGGACGATCAGGTCCCCCTTGGCGTTCGTGGTGAAGTCCTGGGCGTTCGCGGCGCCGGCGCAAAACACGCCCAAGGCGACGAGCGAAATAATGGAGGTCTTCATATCGTATCCCCTGGATCGCGACGTCAGTGTTTCCGTCGCGTCTTCACTCTAGGGGGTGCGGTATGGAGGACTTTGACCTCGATCAGTTTCGAAAAACTTTGGTCGCCCGGCGATTACTTAAGTGCGGCGTCCGTTTTGCCGGCCGGATCGGGCGGCGGGCGGTCTTCGAGATGGTCGTAGAGGATGCGCTCGGCGTCGCCCTTGGGGTCGTCGTATTGCCCTGACCGCATCGTCCAGAAGAAGGCCAGCAGACCCAGCGCCCCCAGGCCGATCGACGCCGGAGCCAGGAACAGCAGGATGTTCATCGCGGGCGTCGTCCCAGGCGCGGACGGGCGGCGTTGAGCAGCACGACGATGGACGAGCCGGACATGGCCAGGGCCGCGACGAAGGGATTGATCAGCCCCGCCATGGCCGCCGGGGCGGCGATGAGGTTGTAGAGCGCGGAGAAGCCGAAATTCTCCAGGGCGCGACGTCGCGCCTCGCGTGCGGTCTCGATCGCCTCGACCACGGCCCGCAGGTCCTCGCCGGTGAACACGAGGTCGGCCGCGTTCTGGGCGGCGTCGACCGCCGCGCCGGGCGCCATCGAGGCGTGGGCCTTGGCCAGGGCGGCGGCGTCGTTGAGCCCGTCGCCGACCATCAGCACCTTGCGTCCCTGGACGGCCAGCGCCTCGATCGTCGCGACCTTGTCGAAGGGCGTCAGGGCGGCCCGCCACGCGGTCACGCCCACCGCCTCGGCGACCTCGGCGACAGGCGAGGGCAGATCGCCCGACAGGATCTCGACCGACAGACCCAGCCGCCGGAGCGCGGCGACGGTGCCGGCGGCGTCCGGGCGAAGGCTGTCGGCGAAGACGAAGCGGATTTTCACGTCGCCTTCGAAGCCGAACCAGAGTTCGGTCTCGCGCGCATCGGCGCCGTCCACCCCGACGAAGGCGGCGCGGCCCAGGCGGGCGCGTCGGCCGTCGATCAGGCCTTCCACCCCCTGGCCCGGGGTCTCGACGCACGCCTCGGCGACCAGGCCCAGCCCCGCCTCGGCGGCCAGGGCGCGGGCCAGAGGGTGTCGCGAGGCGCGGGCCAGGGGCGCGGCCAGCCTCACCAGATGGGCCGGCGCGCCGATCAGGGCGGGACGCCCCTGGGTCAGGACGCCGGTCTTGTCGAACACCACGTGGTCGACCTCGGCCAGGCGCTCCAGCGCCGCGCCGGACTTCACCAGGACGCCGCCCCGGAACAGGCGACTGCTGGCGGCGACCTGGACGGCGGGCACCGCCAGGCCCAGCGCGCAGGGACAGGTGACGATCAGCACGGCGGCGGCCCGCAGCAGCGCCTCGCGCGGCCCCAGTCCCAGCGCCCAACCGCCGACGAAGGTCAGGGCCGCGGCCGTGTGGACCAGGGGCACGTAGAGCGCCGCCGCCTTGTCGGCCAGCCGTACATAGGCCGAGCGGGTCTGGGCTCCGGCCTCCATCAGCCGCGCGATGGCGGCCAGGGTCGAGTCCTCGCTGCGGGCGGTGGCGGTCATGACCAGCCGCCCGGTGAGGTTCAACGCTCCGGCGTTCAGCCGGACGCCAGGACCCACGGCCGCCAGGGCGGTCTCGCCGGTGATCAGGGCGTTGTCGATTTCCGAGCAGCCTGTCTCGACGTCGCCATCGACCGGGATGCGGTCTCCCGGCGCCACGACCAGGCGATCGCCGACCTTGACCTCGGCGACGGGAACGCCCCGCTCGACGCCGTCGACCAGCCGGATCGCGACCGGCGTCTGCAACGCCAGCAGGTCGCGGGCGGCCGACCGGGCGCCGGCTCGGAGCCGATGGTCCAGGTAGCGGCCGATCAGCAACAGGAACAGCAAGGTCACCGCCGCGTCGAAATAGGCGTGCCTGCCCCCAAGGATGGTCTCGGAGAAGCTCACGATCAGGGTCAGGATCACGCCGATCGAGATCGGTACGTCCATGTTGGCCCGGCCACGCTTCAACGAGGCCCAGGCCGAGCGGAAGAACGGCCGTCCAGCGAACAGGGCGCACGGCGTCGCGACGATGGCGGCCAGCCAGTACATCACGGTCAGGGTCGAGGCGTTCAGTTCCTGCCCGAACAGCCCGGCCCAGGCCGGCACCGTGAACATCATGACGTTGCCGGCGCCGAACCCCGCCACGCCCAGGGCCAGGGCCAGTTCGCGGCCCTCGCGGTCCTGGGCGGCGGCGGCCTCGCCGGGGTCGAACAGGCAGGCGCGGTAGCCCAGGCCCTCCACCGTCTCCAGCACCCGCTGCGGGGCGGTGTCCTGGCCGGCCAGTTCGACGGCCAGCTTGCCGGTCGTCAGGTTCAGGCGCGCGGCCTCGACGCCGGGCAGGTCGCTCACAGCCTTCTCGATCTTGCTGATGCACCCCGCGCAGCGCGCGCCGCTGACCAGCAGGTCCAGCTGGCCTCGCCCCGCGTCGTCGCGGCGGACGAAGGCCTCCAGGTCGCGATGCAGGGCAAGCCCGGCGCTCATCGCGACACCAGGCGGGCTTCGAGTTCGAAGACGTCCTTGGGCGTGCGGGCGACGGCGCGCAGGTCCCAGGCCCCGTCCAGCCGCGCGGGAGCCTGGTAGCGACCCCCGCCCATCGGCGTGAAGGCCAGGACCTGCCGACCGGTCTCGGTCGCCGGCCGTTCCAGGGTTCCGGTGAGCGACAGGTGGCCGAGGGGGCGACCGGCGGCGTCGCGAACGCCCACGATCACGGCTTGCCCGTCCCGGGTCTCCACGGCGGCGGTCCAGCCCAGCGCGTCCTCGCGCTGGCGCTGCGCCAGGGTGCGGTTGAAGGCCAGCCCGGCCTCGTAAGGGTTCGACGCGACCTGGCCGGAGAAGGTCCGGTAAGCCAGCGCCATGAACACGGCGTCGACGGCGATCACCAGGGCGAAGAACAGGACGACCCCGACCAGCACGTGCCGGCCGGTGATCTGCCCCTTTGGTGCGGGCGGGGAGGCGGCGGTCATTGCGGGTTCGCGGCTCCTGAAAGGAAGACGGTCGCGGCATCGGCATGGACGTCGCCCGAGCGGACCGTGAAGCGGCCCGGCACGCTGGGCGGACGCTCGGCGTCGGGCGGGGCGGTGACGAAGACACGCAGCGACACGACCTGGTCGGCGGGGGCGGTCACCGAAATGCCCGCGCTCTTCAGGGCGGGATGGCTGAGGCGTGCCCCGGGGACGCCGTCGAACGTCACGTCGAAGCGGCGGTCGGCGAAGGTGCGGTTGGTGATCTTCAGGGTGTAGCCGTCGCGGACCGCGCCGTCGTGCATCCGGACATAGATCGGGTTGCGGTCGCGGATCACGTGGAGGTCGGCCTTGGGCCGGGCGATCAGGGACCACAGGGTCAGGCCGCTGACCACCGTCAGCGCCAGGGCGTAGTAGACCGTCCGGGAACGGATCGGCTTGTAGGTCGCCTTGCCGCCGCCCGCCCGGGCGGCCACGGCGGCGTCGGTGTCGTAGGCGATCAGGCCCGTCGGCCGGTTCAGCTTGCCCAGGATGTCGTCGCAGGCGTCGACGCACAGGCCGCAATTGATGCATTCCAACTGGCTGCCGTCGCGGATGTCGATGCCCATGGGGCAGACGACGACGCACTGGTGGCAGTCGATGCAGTCGCCCCGGCCGTCCCAGCTTTGGCCCTTCTTGTGGCTGCCGCGTGGCTCGCCGCGGTCGCGCAGATAGGTGACCTGCAGCGAGTGCTGATCCAGCATCGCGCCCTGGATCCGGGGCCAGGGGCACATGTAGATGCAGACCTGCTCGCGCATCCAGCCGGCGAAGATGTAGGTCGTCGCGGTCAGCAGAGCGCAGGAGGCGTAGGCGGTCATCGGCGCCTGGCCGATCCAGAAGGTGCGGATCAGCGTCGGCGCGTCGTGGAAATAGAAGATCCAGGCGCCGCCGGTCCCGAAGGCGATGCCCAGCCAGGCGACGTGCTTGCAGACCTTGCGCCAGGCCTTGTCGAACGACCACGGCGCGGCGTCCAGGCGCATGCGGGCGTTGCGGTCGCCCTCGAACAGGCGCTCGACGACGATGTACAGGTCGGTCCAGACGGTCTGCGGGCAGGCGTAGCCGCACCACAGGCGGCCGAACAGCGCCGTGGTCAGGAACAGCGCCAGCGCCGCGGCGATCAGCAGCCCCGTGAAGATGTAGACTTCCTGCGGCCACAGCTGGATGTCGAAGAAGTAGAAGCGGCGACCGGTGAAGTCGACCAGGGCGGCCTGCTGCGGAAAGCCGTCGGGCCGCCCCCACCGGATCCAGGGCGTGACATAATAGATCGTGAGGGTGGCGATCAGCACCGCCCACTTCACCGCCCGCCACCGGCCGTGGGCCAGCTTGGGATAGATCGGCTCGCGCGGCTTGTAGAGGCCGCCGCGCGCGTCGCCCTTGCGCTTGGCCCGTTCGGCGGCCGAGACCGCCGGACGGTTGTCGCTCTGGGACCGGGCCTTGTCGATGACCGTGGCCATAGGCCCTACTGACCGCCCGCGTTTGCGTGGATGTAGACCGAGAGCGCCTTGATGGTTTCCGGGCTGAGACGGCCGTTCCAGGTGGGCATGACGCCGCCGTTGCCGGCGAAGATCTGGCCGCGGATGGCCGTCCGGGAGTCGCCGTAGAGGGACTCCCCGTCCGTCAGGTTGGGCGCGCCGAAGGCGGGATCGCCCTTGCCCTCGGCCCCGTGGCACGCGGCGCACTGGTCCTGGAAGAGCGGGGCCGCGCGGGCCACGGCGCTCGCGTCGGCCGGCCGGCCGGACAGGTGCACGACATACTCGGTCAGGTCGTCGATCTGGGCGGGCTGCAGCATCTCGTCGCGACCGAAGGCGGGCATCTGCGACGCTCGGGCCCCGGGCGCGCCGGTGCGGACGCCGTGGGTGATCGTGTACTGGATGTCCTCCAGCTTGCCGCCCCACAGCCAGACGTCGTCGCGCAGGTTGGGATAGCCCTTGCCGCCCGTGCCGCCGATGCCGTGGCAGGTGGCGCAGTTGTCGCCGAAGACGGACTGGCCCACCTGCTGGGCGTAAGCCTGCAGCTTGGGATCCTTCTCGATCTGCTCGAGGCTGGCCGTGCGCAGCAGGGGCGCACCGGCGCCGCGCTGGACCTCGAGCGCGCTCAGTTCGCGGCCCACCTCGACCCGGTCGGACTTGTGCAGCAGGCCCTTGGTGTAGCCGGTCAGGCCCGGCCAGGCGGGCATCAGCAGCCAGCACACGACCGAGAAGGCGATCGTTCCCCACCACACCCACAGCCACCAGCGGGGCAGGGGCGTGTCGAGTTCGTGGATGCCGTCCCATTCGTGACCGGTGGTTTCGGTCCCGGTGACCTCGTCGGTTTTGCGTTCGGACGCCATCAGGGCAGCTCCTCGTCGTCCAGCGGCATGCGCGCGGCGTGGTGGAATTCGGCCTTCTTCGAGGGTCGCAGGGCGTAGAAGACGCCGGCGAGGAAGATCAGGCCGAAATAGATCAGCCCTCCCTGCTGGGCGAACCGCGCCACGGTTTCGTAGGAGAGGCCGCTCATCGCATGTTTTCCGGCGACTGGGCCTTGTAGGACTTGAAGTCCACGGTCGTGCCCAGCATCTGCAGGTAGGCGACCAGGGCGTCCATTTCGGTGATCTTGTCGGGGTCGCCGTCGAAGTCGCGGTTGGCCGCCTTGCCGCCGTACCGGTCGCGCATGGCGACGGCGTCGGTGGAGAACGGATCGGCCTGGGCCTCGAGGTCCTTTTTGGCGTTGGCGATCTGATCGGCCGTGTAGGGCACGCCCTCGGCGCGGAGCGTCTTCATCCGGTCGGCGACGTCGCGGTAGTCCAGCTCCTTCTCGGCCAGGAACTTGTAGGGCGGCATCACCGACTCCGGCACGACGGAGCGAGGGTCGATCAGGTGGTCGCGGTGCCAGCTGTCGGAGTACTTGCCGCCCACCCGGGCCAGGTCGGGGCCGGTGCGCTTGGATCCCCACTGGAACGGGTGGTCGTACATGCTCTCGGCCGCCAGGCTGTAGTGGCCGTAGCGTTCGACCTCGTCGCGCAGCGGGCGGATCATCTGCGAATGGCAGACGTAGCAGCCTTCGCGCACGTAGATGTCGCGGCCGTTCAGCTCCAGCGGGGTGTAGGGCCGCACGCCGCCGACCTTCTCGATCGTGCCCTGCAGCCAGAACAGCGGGGCGATCTCGACCAGGCCGCCGATCGACACGACGATCAGGATGCCGATGACGAGCAGCAGCGAGTTCCGCTCGACCTTGGTGTGGTGTTTCCAGACGGACATCGGGGACCTCAGGCGATCGCGGGGGCGGGCGCGGCGATGGCGTCGGCCGGCGCAATGGAGGGCGAAGCGATCGTCTTCCAGATGTTGACGATCATGATCAGGGCGCCGGTCAGGTACATGAGGCCGCCGACCGTGCGGATGACGTTCTCGATGTGCTTGGCCGAGACCGTCTCGATGAAGCTGTAGGCGAGGAAGCCTTGCGGGGTGTATTCCCGCCACATCAGGCCTTCCATGATGCCCGACACCCACATCGCGGCGATGTAGAGCAGGATCCCGGTGGTCGCGATCCAGAAGTGCCACTCGATCAGCTTGTTCGAGTACATGGCCGGCTTCTTCCAGAGCCACGGCACCATGCAGTAGACCGCGCCGAAGCTGATGAAGCCCACCCAGCCCAGGGCGCCGGAGTGCACGTGGCCGATCGTCCAGTCGGTGTAGTGGCTCAACGCGTTGACCGCGCGGATCGACATCACCGGACCTTCGAAGGTGGCCATGCCGTAGAAGGCGATCGAGACCACCATCATCCGCACGACGGGGTCGGTGCGCAGCTTGTCCCAGGCCCCCGACAGGGTCATCAGGCCGTTGATCATGCCGCCCCAGGACGGCATCCACAGCATGATCGAGAAGGTCATGCCCAGGGTCTGGGCCCACTGCGGCAAGGCCGTGTAGTGCAGGTGGTGCGGGCCGGCCCAGATGTAGATGAAGATCAGCGACCAGAAGTGCACGATCGACAGGCGGTAGCTGTAGACCGGCCGCTCCACGCGCTTGGGCACGTAGTAGTACATCATGGCCAGGAAGCCGGCGGTGAGGAAGAAGCCGACGGCGTTGTGGCCGTACCACCACTGGACCAGGGCGTCCTGGACGCCAGAGAAGACGCCGTAGGACTTGTGGTTCAGCAGGCCCACCGGCAGGCCGGCGTTGTTGACCAGGTGCAGCAGGGCGATGGTGACGATGAAGGCCAGGTAAAACCAGTTGGCCACGTAGATATGGGGTTCCTTGCGCTTCCAAATCGTGCCGAGGAAGACCAGCAGATAGGTCACCCAGACGACCGTCAGCCACAGGTCGGTGTACCATTCGGGTTCGGCGTATTCGCGGCTCTGGGTCGCCCCCATCAGGTAGCCGGTCGCGGCCAGCACGATGAACAGCTGGTAGCCCCAGAACACGAACCACGGCGCGATGCCGCCCGCCAGCCGCGCCTTGCAGGTGCGCTGGACCACCCAGAACGAGGTGGCGATCAGGGCGTTGCCGCCGAACGCGAAGACGACCGCCGAGGTGTGCAGCGGACGCAGCCGGCCGAAGTTCAGCCACCCGGCCTCGGGGAAATAGAAGATCCGGGGCCAGGATAGCTGGGCGGCGATGATCACCCCGACCAGCAGGCCGGCGGCGGACCAGAACATGGTGGCGATCACCCCGGCCTTGATGACGTTGTCGGAATAGCGGTCGGGCTCGTCGCGCAGGGTCCCGCCCGACAGCCCGGCGGTCAGGAAGAACGCGGCGATGACCCCGGCCAAGGCGAAGGTCTCGGCCTGCAGGCGGAAGATCGGGTCCTGGCTGAGCCCCGCGCAGAAGAACGCCACGAGCGCGCCGACGGCCGAGAAGAGCAGCAATCCGCCCGAGCCCGCGGGCGGACTTGCGGTAGGTGTTGATGGGGCGGACATGCGGACTCCGTGCGCCGAATCTTGTCCCATCTTCGATGTCACGGTCGTGGTTGGGCGGCTTTGACACATGTCAAAGGCGAGCCCGGCATTTTCCCTATCCTGGCGATGTTCAGGAGCGGCCCATGTCGACACCCTTCCAGGCCCGCGCCCGCATCGGCGCGCTTCTCGCGGCCGCGGTCGCGATCGTCAGCTGGGCGGTCGCGCTCGGCGAAGCGGCGCAACGGCTGGCGGCGGGGCCGCTCTGCAGCGTCCGGCAGGACGCGTGGACGCCGCTGGGCCATTGCCCGGCGTGCTTCGTCGCCGTCGCGGCGACGCTGTTGTCGTTGACGCTCTGGATCCGGCTGCGTGCGGCGGACCGGCCGAAGCCGGCCCGCTTGGAGGTCGGACGCCGCTAACCGGCGACCGCCTTGAGCAGCTTGCGGAAGCCCTGGGCCGCGGCGATGGTCGCGGGGGCGTCGAGGCAGCGCTCGTCGTCTTCCGCCGTGTGGTGGAAGCGGTGGATGCCGAAGACGCCCGCCGCCGGCGCGTAGCCGGCCTTGATGACCTCCTCCAGTTCCCCGGCCGCCAGGACCGCGCTGGAAACGGGGGCCTCGAAGCCGATCTGTCCCGCGAAGATCGTCTTGGCCAACGGCATGAGCTGCGGCGTGATCGACAGGAACCGCTGGCTGTCGACATTGGGCAGGGGCTCCCAACGTCCGGGGATCTCGTGCCAGTCGCGGGCGGCGACATTGGCCCCCAGGTGCAGCCAGAAGCGGGTCGCGGCGGGCGGCGGCGCGATCTGCTTCATCGCTTCGGACGCGCCAAGATACTCGTATTCGTGGCCGGTGTTGCAGACGAAGGCCAGGTCGTGGTCGGGCATGGCCTTGGCGGCCCAGCGGGCCAGGTCCAGCCAGACGGCCACGCCGGGACCGCGTTCGCCCGCGCAGCCGAACCAGCCCGATCGCGGGGTGGACACCGCCAGCCAGCGTCCCTTGCCGCGATCGATCCGGCCGACGAAGTTGAAGGCGGGCCGCGTCCCGCCCTTGCCGTCGACCGTCAGCTTGGCTTCCTGGCGCTGGTAGGCGGCCGCCAGGAACGGACCCGCGCGCTCGGGCGCCAGCAGGGCCACCGGACCGGGGAACATCGGCTTGCGGCCGTCGGCGTTCAGGGCGATCACCTTGCCCGTGGGACCGTTGGTGATCGCCACCACGGCCTTGGCGCCGGCCGCGAAGGCGGCCTCGACCGGCTTGCGCGCGGGACCGGCGATCATGGTCGACCAGCGCGCGCTGGGCAGGTCCACGAGGGCGATCGCGCCGTCCAGCGAGCCCGCGAACCGGCCGGCCGGGTCGACCCGCACCAGCGGTCCCGAAACGCCGGCGGGACCGGTCGGGACGACGATCGGCTGGGGATAGACCGGGACCTTGGTCTCGCCGCAGACGAGCTCGGCCTGGGTCGCTTCGAAGAACGGGGCCTGGAAGGACTGCTTCTCGATCACGTAGCCGGCCTTGGCGAGCTCCGCCGCCAGCCATTCGCCGCAGGCGTTGTCGCCCGCGCCGCCGGCGCGCTTCTCGCCGAAGCCGACGTACTTCAGCAGGTCCGCCTCGATGGCGGTCTTGGGGGCGTTCGCCGACGACGGCGTGGCGGCGGCGACGGCGCCGCCCAGCGAGGCCAGCGCGCCCGCGCCCAGGAGAGTCCGCCTGCTGGTGTCGATCATGCCGATGTCCTTCGTGGTCTGACGCGAGAATGGAGAGGTTCAGCTCAGTCGGCCAGCCGGGACCGCATGCGGCGGCCCAGCAGGATGACGCTGACGAACGAGACGGCGCACATGGCCGCCAGGTAGATCGAGATCGGCGTCCGCGACTGGTAGTGGGCGAACAGGGCCGTGGCGATGATCGGTGCGAAGCCGCCGCCGACGACCGCGCCGATCTGGTAGCCGAGCGACGCGCCCGAATAGCGCACGGACTTGGGGAACAGCTCGGCGAACAACGCCGCCTGCGGGCCGTACATCAGGGCGATGAAGGTCAGTTGCACGGCGATGGCCAGGACGACGGCCAGGGGCTTGCCGGTCTCGATCAGCGGGAACACCGCGAACGCCCAGACGCCTGACAGCAGCGCGCCCAGCAGGAAGACGCCGCGTCGCCCCCAGCGGTCCGAGGCCGCGCCGCAGGCCAGGAGGACCGGGATCATCACCAGGCTGCCCGCCATGACGGCGAACAGCAACAGATCGCGGTCGAGGCCGAGCGTCGTCGCGCCGTAGGCGACCGAATAGGTGATGGCAATGTAGAAGCAGGCGTTGTTGGCGACGAACGCGCCGCCGGCCAGCAGGATTTCGCGCCAGTGGCCCAGGGCGACCTCGGCCAGGGGCGAGCGGCGCGGGGCGGTCCGGGGCGTCGTCCCGGCGGCGTGCTCGGTCGCCGGCTCGGAAACGCCGAAATGGACGACCAGGCTGATGACGATCAGCAGGATGCTCAGCAGGAAGCCGATCCGCCAGGTCCAGGCGATGAAGGCTCCCTCGGGGCTGACGGCGCTGACGCCCAGGAACACCAGGTTGGCCAGCACCACGCCCATCGGCACGCCCACCTGGACGAAGCTGCCGTAGAAGCCGCTGCGGCCGGGTGGGGCGCTTTCGATCGCCAGCAGGGCCGCGCCGCCCCATTGTCCGCCGACCGCCAGACCCTGGATGAAGCGCAACGCCACCAGCAGCAGCGGCGCCCAGACGCCGAGACGGGCATAGCCGGGCAGGAGGCCGATCAGGGTCGTCGACAGCCCCATGACGAACATCGCCAGGACCAGCGCGCGCTTGCGCCCATGGACGTCGCCGTAGTGACCGAAGAGCATGCCGCCCAGGGGGCGCGCGATAAAACCGACCGCGAAGGTGCTGAACGAGGCGATCTGCGCCACGAAGGGCGGAAGGTCGGCCGGGAAGAACAGGCGGGGGAAGATCAGGGCCGCGGCCGTGCCGTAGATGAAGAAGTCGTACCACTCGACCGCGGCGCCCGCCGACGCCATGACGGCGACCTTCAGGCCCGGTCGTCCACCGGAAACACCCATGGCTGACATTCACTCCCCCGCGTTCTGGATGACGCTTCGAGGGGAAGAGACCACCCGCCCGCGGCGGGTGTCAATCGATTGTACGACAAAAATATAGTGATTGTATCTATGATTGGGCGATCGGGCTCGCGCCAAGCCGCCCCGGCAAGCTGGTCAGGTCCCTGGCGGCGCGTGGTCGGAGGCGGCGACGCGATCAGCTTGCGCGCCTGAACGGGCGTGATTCCGGCCCGCCCGCCTGGCGGCCTTTGGCCGAGAACCCTTGTCGAGCCGTGCCAAGCCAAGGGAATCCATGGATCTCCGCGCTTCGGCCCTGTCCGGCCTCGGGTTTCGCGCGCGGCCGACTGGGCGTGGGACGGCTCATAACGCATATGACGTAACGCAATTGGACAAAGATTGTCGTACAATGTTGACAGCGGGGCGAGCCCAGAGGATTGTCCAGCTCAGCCGACAGGAAAAACGTCGGCATCAAATCGGGGAAGGAAATAAGCATGGTCCGTTGGCTTGCGTGCTCGTCCGCTGTCGCCCTCATCGCGGCGATGGCCCCAGGGGCGGCGACCGCTCAAACCGCCCCGGCGGCCAATGAGGCCAGCAAGACCGAGAGCGCCGTGACCACCTTCGGCGACGTCGTCGTCACCGCCCGCCGTCGCGAGGAGGCCGTGCGCGACGTTCCCTCGACGATCACCGCCCTGGGGATCGACCAGCTCGAGGCCAAGAGCCCGATCGAAGGCGTCGGCGACCTGCTCCAGCTGGTGCCAGGCGTGCGCTTCAACAGCCTGCAGAGCGAGAACCTGGCGGAAGTGTCGGTCCGCGGGTCGGGCACCCAGCGCGCCACCAGCGCCGACTCGGGCGTGGGCCTGTTCGTCAACGGCGCCTATGTCGGCAGCAGCACCCTGGGCGGCCGCAACTTCAAGCGGATCGACTATTTCGACATCTCGCGCATCGAGGTGCTGGAGGGCCCGCAGGGCGCGCTCTACGGCCGCAACTCCGAATTCGGCACCGTCAACGTCGTCCTGGCCCAGCCGCTGTTCAAGGACACCGGCCGCGTGTCGGCCACCTATACCGACGACCTCAAGCAGGTGCGCCTGGAAGGCGTCGTCAACCAGAAGATCAGCGACACCACGGCCGTCCGTCTGAGCGCTCAGGTCACGGGGCAGGGCGGCGGAATCTACAACAATCCCAACCAGAACAAGTACTACGACCACACCGACGGCTACATCGTCCGCGCCCAGATCCGCCACAGCGACGGGCCGCTGGACGTGAACCTGATGTTCGACGCGCAGGACATGAACCTGCCGACCTTCGCCAACCAGTGGGTGATCCCCGCCGGCAAGGTCGCCTACCTGCCGCAGGGCTACACCGGTCCGCGCTACGACATCGGTTCGGACGTCAAGAACGGCCTGCGCCAAGTCGAGCGGCGCACGATGCTGATCGCCAACTACCAGCTGGGCTGGGCGACCCTGACCTCGACCTCGATGGTCTCGTTCTCCCGGTCGATGCAGGACTTCGCCGCCGCGGTCGATCTGGCCACCGAGGCCAGCTTCCAGGCCAGGGGCTGGGCCGGTCTCTATCCGCTGGGCGGCACCTCGACCAACGCCAAGGACCAGACGCTCTATCAGGACGTCCACCTGACGGGCGACCTGCACGACGGCGCCCTGCAATGGCTGACGGGCGTCGAGTTCCTGGCGCAGGACGACACCTATGTCCGCGACGTCGTCACCACGCCCTGCACGGTGACCGCCACCTCCGGCATCTGCGGCGGCACGCCGACCCAGCCGATCTGCTACAAGCTGATCCCGACGGCGCTGAACTGCCCGGCGGTCATCACGGCGGCCTATGGCGGCCACCGCGTCGTCCCGTCGGAATACCGCTCGGCGGCGATCTACGGCTCACTGAAGTACGACGTCGGTCCGTGGTCGCTGAGCGGCGAGTTGCGGTACTCCAAGGACAAGAAGACCGCGACCCAGGCAGACTATCGCCTCTACACGACCACGCCCGTCGGCACGCCCTCGACCTACAAGTTCGACCAGAGCTCGCCCAGCTACGCGGCCACGGTCAGCTACCGGTTCAATCCCTCGACCCTGGCCTACGCCAAGACCGGCACGGGCTATCGGGCGGGCGGCGTGAACAACGGCGCGATCGTCGCCGTGGCCCCGAACCCGCTGCAGCCGACCTACGACAACGAGAACACCACCAGCTACGAAGTCGGGGTGAAGTCGACGATCGCCCGCGCCGTGTTCCTGCGCCTTTCGGCCTACACGTCGCGGACCTCCGACGCGATCGCCAGCGTCTCGGACGGCTGCACCGTGGCCAATGCCTGCCTGCAGGCCGGCCAGAACTTCAACCTGAACGCCGGCACCGCCGAGGTGAAGGGTATCGAAGCGGCGCTGGACGCGGCCTTCAAGGTCGGCCCAGGGCGCCTGACGGTCGGCCTCAACGCCGCCAACCAGAGCGCCAAGTACATCAAGGTGAAGACCGCCCCGGGCGCGCCGATCCTGAACAGCTCGGTGGCCCAGACCCCCGACTGGACGATGTCGGCGAACCTCAACTACCGCGCGCCGATCGTCGCCGGCGTCACGGGCTTCGCCAACGTGGCCTACAACGGCTCGCGCGGCGGCGGCCAGGACACCGTGACCGCGTCCACGCCGTTCATCCCGCTCGAGGACATCGACAACGTGGACCTGCGCTTCGGCGCCGAGTACCGCCGCACGGAAGTGGCGGTGTTCGTGAAGAACCTGACCGACCAGGTGGTCCCGATCCTGAAGCTGCAGCAGGTCGATATCCCGCTGGCCAACCGCTACAGCCGCCCGCGCACCTTCGGCGTGAGCGCGACCTACCGCTGGTAATTCCCCGACCGGGTCGCCGTCGCCGGGCTCCGGCGCGGCGGCGGTGATCCGGACCTTTGTCTGCTTACCTCATGAACTGCGCCCGCCCGGCCTTGGCCGAGCGGGCGTTCCTTTTAGGTCAGGGCCGAATAGATCAGCGTCTTCAGCTCGCGGCGGATCGGATACAGCATCGACGGGCTGAGCTGGGTCATGAAGACCATGTGGATCTTCTCGACCGGGTCGACGAAGAAGGCGGTCGTGAACATGCCGCCCCAGTAATATTCGCCGGCCGAGCCCGGGATCATCGCCTTGGCCACGTCCTGGGTGACCGCGAAGCCCAGGCCGAAGCCGACGCCGGCGTTCGTGGTCTCGCTGAACAGCGACTTGGACATGCTCGCCAGGTCCGACTTGCCGGGCAGGTGGTTCATCGTCATCAGCTCGATGGTCTTGCGTCCCAGGATGCGGACGCCGTCGAGCTCCCCGCCGTTCGCGAGCATCAGACAGAAGCGGTGATAGTCGAGGGCGGTCGAGGCCAGGCCGCCGCCGCCCGAGACCAGCTTGGGCTGGCGCAGCCAGACGCTTTCCGCGCCGCGGTCGTACATCACGCGCCCGACGCCCGGGCCGGCCCAGACATAGCAGTCGGTCAGCCGGTCGGCCTTGCTCTCCGGCACGACGAAGGCGGTGTCGTGCATCTTCAGCGGCGCGAAGATCTTCTCGGCCAGGAAGCGGTCCAGCGGCATGCCCGACACCCGCTGGACCACGGCGCCCAGCACATCGGTCGAGACCGAATAGTTCCAGGCCTGGCCGGGCGAGAACTCCAGCGGCGTCCTGGCCAGGTCGGCGATGAATCCGTCCAGGTCGTGCTCGCCATGCCAGTTCTCGACCGGGCCGGCGTTCGATTTCGTCGCCCGATAGGCCGCGTCGACATTGCTACGGTTCTGGAAACCGTAGGTCAGGCCCGAGGTGTGGCGCAGCAGGTCCAGCATGCGCATCGGCTCGGCGGGCGCCTTGGTCAGGAACGGTACGCCGGCCCCGCCGCCGTTATAGACGCCGACGTCCTTGAACTCGGGCAGGATGTCGGCGACCGGCGTGTCGACCGCCACCTTGCCTTCCTCGACCAGCATCATGAAGGCCACCGAGGTGATCGGCTTGGTCATGCTGGCGATGCGGAAGATCGAGCCTTCGTCGATCGCCTTGGCCGATCCCTCGCGCGCCGCGCCCTGGCTGCTGAAGTGGGCGATCTCGCCGTCGCGGCTGATCAGGATCTGGGCGTGGGGCAGCTTGCCCGAGTCCAGATACCGGTCCTTCAGGAACGCATCGATGCGGCCGAGCCTGGCGGCGTCGAAGCCGTGTTTCCTGCGTGAAGTCATCCGTAACGCTCTCCCATTCCTACGTTTCTTGCCCGGCTCTTCAGGGGGAAGGGGCGCGGGTTTGGTGTTGCTAATTTTGTATCACCACAGCCGAAAGATTGTCGTACAAAAATTTTGACAACGAGCTCCGGCCAGCCGATGAAAAGAAGCTTGGTCGCACAAGAAGAAGCGCCGCGCGAGCCGTCGTCGCGACGCCGGGCCAAGCCTTCGGGACGGGAACAGGCCGGGCATGATCGAACTCTATCATTGCGTCGACACGCGTTCTTTCCGCGCCCTTTGGGCCCTGGAAGAGATGGGGCTCGACTACCGCCTGCACGTGCTGCCGTTTCCGCCGCGGGTGCTGGCGCCCGACTATCTGGCGACGAACCCGCTGGGCACCGTGCCGCTGCTGATCGACGGCGACGTTCGGATGACCGAGTCCGCCGCGATCCCGCAATATCTGGCCACCCGCCATGGTCCCACGCCCCTGGCCGTCGGCGTCGACGAGCCGGACTACGGGCTGTGGCTGGACTGGCTGCATCGCAGCGAGGCGACGCTGACGTTCCCGCAGACGATCGTGCTGCGCTACAGCCGGCTGGAACCGGAGGAGCGCCGGCTGAAACAGGCGGCCGACGACTACGCCCAGTGGTTCCTGTCGCGTCTGCGCCATCTGACCCGCGCCCTGGCCGATCGCGAATGGCTGTGCGCCGGACGCTTCACCATGGCCGACCTGTGCGTCGGCTTCGCCCTGAT
Organism: Caulobacter sp. CCG-8; assembly: GCF_037402475.1. Taxonomy (NCBI): domain Bacteria; kingdom Pseudomonadati; phylum Pseudomonadota; class Alphaproteobacteria; order Caulobacterales; family Caulobacteraceae; genus Caulobacter; species Caulobacter sp. CCG-8. The sequence continues at coordinate 97,032 of NZ_JBBEUD010000001.1, read as the reverse complement.
GTCCGCCCGCGACCTGGGCCTGGACCACAAGTTCAGCCCTGAGATCTCGGCCTACTGGGACCGCCTTTCGGCACGGCCCGCCATCATCGCCGCAAAGGCCGCGCAGGGCCGCGCCTAGCCCTTCCTGACGCCTTTTCCGATCGCGAGGAGCCACCATGACCGACGAGACGCGCGCGCCGACCTCGAGCCCCGCCTATGCCCGCCTGGTGCTGGCGATGCTGCTGGTCGTCTACACCTTCAACTGGCTGGATCGGCAGATCCTCGGCATCCTGGCGCCGGTGATCAAGGCGGACCTGGGCCTGAGCAACACCCAGCTGGGCGCGCTGGGCGGCATCGCCTTCGCCGCGCTCTATTCGACCCTGGCGATCCCGCTGGCGCTGGTCGCCGACCGCACCAGCCGCAGCTGGGTGATTACCGGGGCGCTGGTGGTCTGGAGCGGGTTCACCGCGCTGTGCGGCTTCGCCGGCGGCTTCTGGCAGCTGTTCCTGTTCCGCCTGGGCGTCGGAGTGGGCGAGGCGGGCGGCGTCGCGCCCAGCTACGCCCTGATCTCGCAGTACTTCCCGCCCGAGCGGCGAGCCCGAGCGATGAGCATCTATTCGATGGGCATTCCGGTCGGCCTGGCCATGGGCGTGCTGTTCGGCGCGGCGATCGCCAAGGCGGTCGACTGGCGCGCGGCCTTCGTCGTCATCGGCCTGGCCGGCGTCGTGATCGCGCCGATCTTCCGGCTGGTGGTCAAGGAACCGCCGCGCGTGGCGGCACCCGGCGGCCAGGCGCCGGTCATTGCGGTGTTCGCTACCCTGGCCCGCAAGCCCAGCTTCTGGCTGCTGGCCTTCGCGGCGGCGGCCAGCAGCACGGCGGGCTACGGTCTGGCCTTCTGGGTGCCCTCGATCCTGATCCAGGCCTACGGCTTCGACCTGACCGCCACCTCCTGGTTCTACGGCTCGCTGCTGCTGGCGGGCGGGACCACCGGGGTCTATCTCGGCGGCGTGCTGGCCGACCGGCTGGGCCGTGCCGACCGCGGCGCCTACGCCCGGGTCTCGTCGTTCGCCTGGCTGGTCACCGCGCCGCTGTTCGTGGCGGGCCTGATGTCGCCGTCGCCGGTGATGGCGTGGCTGTTCCTGCTGATCCCCAACGCGTTGAACATCCTGTTCGTCGGACCGCTGACCACGGCGGCCCAGCACCTGGTGCCGCCGTCCATGCGCGCGACGGCGGCGGCGTGCTTCCTGTTCATCAACAACCTGATCGGCATCGGCGCCGGCTCGTGGCTGCTGGGCGGGATCAGCGACGTCATGAAGCCGCGCTTCGGCGACGAGGCGCTGCGCTACTCGGCGGTGGCGCTGGTCAGTCTCTACCTGGTCGCCGCCCTCCTGGCCCTGTTCGCGGTGAGGCCGCTGCGCAAGGACTGGGTGGAGGAGGGAGGACTCTGAACTCCCTCTCTCTTAGAGAGAGCGGCTATTGCCCGTACGTCGCCCGCAGCGTCAGCTTGTCGATCTTGCCCGTCGCGGCCAGCGGCATGGCGGGGAGGCGCACGACGGCGTCGGGGATCCACCACGAGGCGATCTTGCCGCGCAGGGCGCCGAGCAGGGCCTGGTCGGCGATCTCCGCGCCCTCGCGCAGCTCGACCAGCAGCAGCGGCCGCTCGCTCCACTTGGCGTCGGCCTTGCCGATCACCGCCGCCAGCGACACCTCGGGCAGAGCGCAGACCAGGGCCTCGATCTCGGACGGGTTGATCCATTCGCCGCCCGACTTGATCAGGTCCTTGGCGCGGCCGGTGATCATCAGATTGCCCTTGTGGTCGATCCTGGCGAGGTCGCCCGTGTCGAACCAGCCGTCGGCGTTGGTCGCCGGCTGCTCCTGGCCGAAATAGCGCTCGATGACGGCGGCGCCGCGCACGTGCAGGCGGCCTTCCTGGTCGCGCTGGTCGGCCAGGGGCGCGCCGGTCTCGTCGGCCAGCATCAGGTCCACACCCAGGGCCGGCCGTCCGGACACCGAGGCCCGGCCGTCGATGTCGCCCAGGGTGCTGAACACCCCGACGGGCGACAGCTCGGTCATGCCCCAGCTGTTCTGGACGGTGACGCCCAGCTGGCGCTCCAGCCGCTCCATCAGGGCCGGCGGCGTCTGGGCGCCGCCCAGGATGATCCGCTTCAGCGAGGGCAGGGCGGCGCCGGTGGCGTCCAGATGCTCGCACAGGCCCAGGAACACCGTCGGCACGCCCACGGCCACTGTCACGCCCTCGGCGGCGATCAGGCGGGCCAGGCTGGCGCCGTCGGTGTGGCGGCCCGGCAGGACCAGCTTGCTGCCCGCCGCGGGGGCCGCGAACGGCAGGCCCCAGGCGTTGGCGTGGAACAGCGGCACCACCGGCAGGATCACGTCGTCGACCCGCGCGGCCAGCACGTCGGCCGCCAGCATCTTCAGCGTGTGCAGGAAGCTGGAGCGGTGGGTGTAGGTCACGCCCTTGGGCGCGCCGGTCGAGCCGGAGGTGAAGCACAGGCCAGAAGGCGAGGTCTCGTCGAACCGACCCCAGGGCACGTCGCCCTCGGCGGCGGCGAGCAGGTCGTCCAGGGTCTCGACGACGGCGCGCGGGGGGCTGGCTCCAGCCGCGCCGTCGATGACCAGGATGCGCTCGACGCCGGCGGCGTGGTCGGCGACCTCCAGAGCCAGCTTGGCGAGATCGGCGCTGACGATGACGATCCGGGCGCCCGACTGGTCCAGCATCCAGGCCAGTTGGACGGCGGTCAGGCGCGGGTTGAGCGTGTGACAGACCGCGCCCATGCCCATGATGCCGAACCAGGCCTCCATGTGCGCCTGGGTGTTCCAGGCCAGGGTGGCCACCCGCTGGCCGGCCGTAACGCCGAACCCCGCCAGGACGGCCGAGACCTGCTTGGCGCGATCGCGCAGCCCCGCATAGGTGACGCGAGCGCTGTCCTGGCCTTCGCGGGCGGTGACGACCTCGGTGTCGCAGTGCCACTTGGCGGCGTGGTCGAGGATCGCGTCGAGCGTGAGGGAGAAGGTCTGAATGCTGCCGTCGATCACTGGGTCGTCATCCTGCAAGGCATAGGGACAGGGATGGGCCGCTCCGCCTTCGGAGGGCCTCCCGGTTCAGAACGGGGTGGAGCGCTGGGCGCGGAGGGCTAGCCGATGACCTTCATCAGCCTGAGCCACAGCTGCTGGTCGAAGTCGGCGTCGTTGGCGCCCGCGCCGGTGCGGACGACCACCAGCTTGCGGCTGGGCACGACATAGAGGCGGCGGTCGAAGGCCCCGAGCGCGCCCACCAGGTCGGCCGGCGCCGCCGGGATCAGTTGCCCCTCACGGCGTCCGGCCTGGGCGCGCAGGGTGTAGTCGGCGCCGTTCAGCCACCACAGGCGGCCATAGGCCGGGTTGGCGGCCGAGCGCGTGAACAGGGCGTCGAGCTGGGCCTTGGAGACCACGCGCTTGCCGTCCTCTGCGACCCCGCCATGCAGCACCATCAGGCCGAAGCGCGCGACGTCGTGCGGGGTCGTCACCAGGCCGGTGGCGTTGCCGACCGAGGCCAGTGCCGCCGGACGCTGGCGCCAGGCGGTGTCCTTCATGCCCGTCGGCGCGGTCAGCCAGTCGCGGGTGATCGTCTCCAGCGGCTGGCCGGCAGCGGCCGCGACGATGCGCTTGGTCATCGCGTAGACCGGGGTGTTGTAGAAGAAGACCGAGCCGGGCGGGGCCACATAGCCGAACTGCTCGTTCAGGCCCGAGCTCATCGTCATCACGTCGATGACCCGGATGCCGGCCTCCTGCTCGGGCGAGGCCTTGGACCAGCCCGAGCCGAGGTACTTGGAGACCGGGGCCTGGATGTCGAGCAGCCCCTTGTCGATGGCGATGGCCGCCAGGATCGCCACGAAGCTCTTCTGCTGCGAGGCGACGTCCTCGAGCAGCCTCCCGTCCGGCGCGGGGCCGTAGACGAAGTTGGCGAACATCCGGTCGTCCTGCGGGGCGGGCCAGGCCTGGTCGATCAGCGTCTTGCCGTCCTCGATGACGATGAAGCCCGTGCTGCCGTGGTCGTGCAGGTAGTCGAGCAGGGCCTGCAGGTCCGGCGACGGGGCCGTCGCGTGGATCGCGGGGGCGGCGCCGGGGGCCGCGCAGGCGACAGGACCGGCGGCGAGGGCGCAGACGGCGGTCGCCGCGATCAGGCGGAGCAGCGCGTGTCGCATCAGCCGGGTTTCCGTTTGGCGGGCGCGCGCCGCTTGGGCGCGGACGACGGCTCGGCGGACGGCGCCTCGGAGATCAGGCGCGGCCCCCGGGCCAGCATGATGCGGGCGACCTCGCCCTGCATGAAGTAGAGGATGTCGCGCGCCGATTGGCTGGCCCGGTCGGCGTCGCGGTCGACCAGCGCGGCGCGGACCCTACGCCAATGCTCGTAGGGGCCCGGTCCGTTGGCGTTGATCGCCAGGGCCAGGTAGGAGAAGTGGAAGCGCGTCTTGCGGCGCACGGCCTCGATCATGCGCTGGCCGTCTGCGCTGGCGCAGCTGGTCATGTCGCCGAAGATCGATTCGCTGACCTCCATGATCTGCTCGGCCGGGGCCTTGGCCTCGGCGTCGGCCAGGAGGCGGTCGATCTTGGTCAGCATGCCGCGGATCAAGGTGTCCGAAGCCCGCAGGCAGGCGAAGCGCGCTGCCATGCCGTAGAGCGCGGCGCGGACCTCGTAGAGGTCGAAGACCTCCTCGACGGTCGTCGCGGAGACGCGCGCGCCCCGGTTCTCCTCGATCTCGATCAGGCCGTCGTCGGCCAGGGTCCGCAGGGCGCGGCGCACGATCGAGCGTCCCACGCCGAATTCGCTGCAGAGCTTGACCTCGCGAAGCCACTCGCCCGGGGCGAGCTCGCTCTTCTGGATGCGGACCCGCAGGGTCTGGGCCAGGTCGTCGGCGGTTGGGGCCGAGCTCGCGGCCGCGTCCTTCACCTTGGACTTGCCCGATGGTTTCGCTGTGGCTGCCAAAGACGTTTCCTCACACGGACTCGTTGCGCTTCACCGAGAGCCTGCCAGTTCCGTACGCCCTCATTCCTATTTCGCGCGGAACAGGGCGGCAAGCGTTTTGTCGTGTTGAATGTGAAGATTGTTGTACAATATCGGAATCTGGTCTGGCGATCGGAAGGCTCGGAATAACAGTCCTGTCCGGGCCAATTCTCGCGGGTTCCGGCCCCGGGGCTCGGGCGTCGAGGGCTGTCGTGAGGCTTTCGGGTGCGGCCTGGAGCATGGCGTCCGCACCGTTCCGCGCGTCGCGATTCCAGCGGGGTCCAAGCGGAGCCGTGGCTGGACGGCGCGACCTTGGCGCGCGGGCGACGACGAGGGGGAAGCAGGTGCGCCTGGGCGCGAACGGGAATTGCCTAGCTTGTTTATAACTATCTGTATCTATGGGGAATTTATTCGACAAGATTCCTAAAGGTTGTGACGGTTTTGCAATAATCGAATAAGTAGCGCTTGTCCATTGACTCAACAATTAAGCCGCGATTTAGTGCGCGCACCCAACCAGAAGGTGTGAACCAATGCCGACCTATAATTGGAACCTGAACGCCACCGTCCAAATCCAGACCGTGGTGTCTTCCCAGGGCAGTTCGACGAACAACGTCGCCACCGTGAACATCATTTCCGCCGGCCAGACCCTGTGGACCACGACGCTGATCCAGACGTCCAACGTCGGCGTCGTCGGGGGCGACCTGATCATCGGCACGGGCTCCGCGGCCACGGTGATCTATGCCGGCAGCAACTTCACCCTGACCGTGCCGACCGCCCTGACGGGCGGCAGCAACGCCGCCGCCATCACCTTCGGCGCGCCCAACGAGCCGAAGCACGACTACAACGGCCTTGTCGCCAGCTGGACCCTGACCTCGACCTGACGGCTTGAATGCTTCGCCTCAGCGTTCTGGCGCTGGTCTTTGTGTTCTATTCGGGGGCGCTGGCCCGGGCTCAAGATTGGTCCGGCCAGCGCGACATCTCCGGATTGACCATCGACTACGCCGTCAGCGGCGCTGTCGCGCAGGTTGGCGTCAGGCTGACCCTGAACGGCCAATTCGTCGATGACGCCGTCCTCACCTACGCCGCCCCGACCCACAACTTCTCGGTGACGGCCAATGGGATGAGCGCAAGCGGAGCCATCAGCCTAGCGGTCGTTCAGGATCCCAGCCCCTCGAGCCTGGTCGGAGACTTCGCCGTGGTGGACGCCACCGGCAAGAGTGTTCCCTTCAAGGGCGACGTCGTGTCCTGGGTCGCCCCCGACAATTTGGAGTTGTTCAGCGTCAACTACAATCTCACGGGAAACCTCAGCGCCAGGACGGTTGTACTGAACGGCGCGCGAGAAGGAGCCCGGGTCGATTACCTGACGGGCGAGACCCTGCTCTACAGCAGCCTTCTGTTGCCGTCGTCGAATGTATCCGTGACGCCTTTCGACCTGGTGATCGGCGATCTGAAACTGAACAAGGGCGCGCAGCTGACCCTGACGCCGCCCTCGAACCTATCGAACGGCATGGTCGTCCTGGACTGCACTTTCTCGTCCGTGACGATCCCGCCGACAAGATTCACCGGTGCGATCGCCTTCTGGCCGCTTCAGGGGGTGCTCCCGATGCAGCAGGACGGCGCCGTCGTCGGAGATCCAAAAGATGTCGGTTCAATTCGAGCAAGTCTTCGGGTCCGACCTCTATCAAGTCGCTGGCGGCGGCTCGACCGGTTGGTGCGGGTACATGTTCCCGCCCGCTGGCGGCAACCCGAACAAACCGATCTCGCTGGATGACGCGCTGAACGCCTACGGCGGGTCGTTCGTCTTCGCGCCGCTCGCGCCCGGCTTTACCGACACCGACACCGCCAACACCTTCGTCGGGACGGTCCAAGCCTGGCTGGCGAACGGCAATACCTTCTTTGGCCGGTACTTCGTGTGGATGCCGCGGGCGGGGACCCAGCCGGTGTTCGGCACGCCGACCTATTCGTCGACCGGTTCCAGCAGCTTCGCCTTCGCGTTCTCGCAGCAGGCGGGGGGATGGACGGTGCAGAGCCCGTTCAACGCCCTGGTCGGCCTTAACATGTGGCTGTCGATCGCGCAGGGCGTCTTCATCTCGGCCCCGGGCGACGCCCTGCAGTTCTACGGCCCGCAGGATCCCGGCATCAGCTACCGGTCGCCCCAGGCGCTGCAGCTGACCGTTCCCTCCGACTACGCCTTCATCCCCCTGACGGGGAACATGTCCGGCTGCTTCGTGCTGGAGGGCGGCATGACCGTCTCCAGCCAGCTCGGCGGCTTCCTGATCGGCATGCAGTACGCCTATGGCCAGGCCTCGGGCGGCGACGTGGTGCAGCAGTTCGAGCTCCTGGACGTGACCAATACGCCCAGTCTCGGCTACGTGGCGGCGTTCGACCCGCTCGACCCGCTGTGCACGGGGCCGGCCTCGAACCCCGCGATGGGGATCTATCGCACGATCGTCGCCGCGGCCCCGGGGACCTCGGCCCTGGCCAGCCTGTTCCGGACGGTCAACAACGACCCCGTGACGCTGACGCCGCGCAGCGCCGCCGCCCTCCCGACCGGCCCGACGCCCCAGGACGGGGGATTCATCTTCCAGCCCGTCGGCCCGCTGCAGATCGGGGCCAACCTCCTGCCGGTCCAGGCGAACGTCTACATGACCGTGGCGGGCGACTACCTGACCGGCGCGGCGGGGGCGAGCGGGGCCGTGGTCCTCATCCCCGGCCTGGCCGGCACCGAGAACTTCGCCCTGGGCCCGGTCGGCGCGGCGTCGGTGGACGCGCTGCGGTTCGTCGGGATTTCCCCGGCCTACACGCCGCAGTTCCCCCTGCCGCCGTCGGACATCGCCAACCCGACCACCGGCAAGGCCCAGCCGACGCTGCCGGTCACCGATCCCCCGACCTACATCACCAGCTGGGCGCAGGTGGTCCCCGGGCAGGGGGACGCGCCGACCTACAGCGCCCAGCCCCAGGGCAACGCCCTCTATGGCCCGGGCGGGGCGTTCAGCGGGAACAGCAAGACGGTCGCCGGGGCCCTGCGGCCGACCACGCCCATCGGCGCCGTCGATTTCCCGATCGTCGCCTGGGCCGGCGCCTCGGGCGCCATCCCCGTCGCCGGCTGGAGCGAGTACGAGAGCAAGGTCCTCAGCGCCACGCGCCGGAACGCCCTGCAGAGCCTGGCGCGGGGTCAGGTCCATGCCGCCAAGGCGCTTCGCACCACCCAGCTGGCGGCTCTGGGCGCGGCCGCCGACACGCCCATCGTCCCGAACGGCACGACGCCGCAGGGGCTGCTGGCCCAGCTGGACCAGAGCGGCGGCCACGCCAACTACGAGGCGGTGATCCTGGCCCAGTCCAACGACCTGGGCGAACCCACCTCGCAGATGTCGTTCCGGGACGTCGACGCGGTGCTGCAGGGCCTGTTCCAGACCAACCAGCTGTTCGCGGTCATCACCAACCCCACGCACCTGGGCCAGTTCGCCAACGTCGTCGACATCGCCGGCTGGAAGATGGAGGCCAATGTCGGCGCCAAGTCCGGCTCGTCCAACGTCAGCAACGTCATGATCATGAAGTTCTGCGAGGGCACGCTGAGCGACCTGGTCGACAAGCCCAGCGCGTGGACCGACCCGGACGACTTCTCCAACCCCGACCCCAATATCGGCGTCGCCGTGCTGTCCCAGGCCCTGAGGCAGTATATCGACATCGCGCTGAAGGCCGCCCAGGGCGGCAACACGCTCTACGCCAACTTCGCCAACATCGTCACCAGCTCCGAATGGCGGGGCATCCTGGTGCTGGGCGCCGACATCAATCCGACCGACCTGCCGCCGCAGCTGGCGGGCCTGGCGGCCGGGATCAACTTCACCAACTTCCGCGCCCACCATTTCGGCGTCTCGGTCAGCCCGGTCAGCTATGACGGAACCACCCTGAAGATCCCGGGCGCCAGCAGCCTGTTCGGCCTGGTGGACTATCAACTGCCCGCCTTCGCCCAGAGCGTGGCCGGCGGGGCGCCGCCCACCTTGCCCCTGGCCCTGCCGTCGTCGGGCGCCTACAACTTCACGGTGCTGCAGCTGCAGAGCCTGTTCGAGAACAGCGCCCTGGTCGACTTCCGCAGTCACGTCCAGGTCACGACCAACGTGCTGTTCGGCTCGAAGGTCACCGCCTCGTTCTTCAACGCCACGCGCCAGGCGGCCAACAGCGTGGTCCTGACCGGCTACTACCAGAGCGAGGGCGGGCAGGGGACCTACCTGTTCGAGAGCGACCTGCCGACCGTGATGGTCACCGACAGCAACGTGCTGCGCTCGGTCCTGGTCTCGAAGGTCGTGTTCAACACCCTGACCAACAACGACAACGGCACGCCGCCCAGCATCCTGAGCCGTATCCTGATCTCGGGCAGCTTCAATTTCGCCGTCCTGATGAGCCAGCAGGGCACGGCGTTCGACCTGATGTCCTACGGCATGGCGGCCGACGCCCCGGCGGCCACCGCCACCGGCGGCCTGATGTTCTCGAACCTGCACATCGACATGTCCTCGCCCGTGGCGAGCCCCAACGTGACCACCTACACGATCGTCGAGGACAACCTGGCCTTCGACCTGGCCAACAGCGTGCTGCGCGCGGGCAGCCTAGTGTCGGGCCTGACGTTGCAGCCCCAGGCGTTCCTGGTGTCGGCGGCCGGCACGACGCCCGCCGCGCGGGGCTTCCTGCCCGTGGTGCTGGACGAAGGCGCGCCGCCCCAGACGGCGGTGACCCAGGCCTGGTACGGCGTCTCGTGCCTGATCAACATGGGCGGTCCCGGAGCGCTGGCGTCGGCGGCGGGCTTCAACTCGACCCTGCTGATGGCCTGGAGCCCGCAGACCCCGCAGAGCGCGACCAGCTATGCCGCCTTCGCCGGGCTGCAATTGCCCGGCGCCGCGCCCGGCGCTAGCGCCTTCAGCCTGCAGGGCGTCGTCAACCTGAAGGTCGACACCATCTCGCTGTCGCTGGCCCCGGTGGCCGGCGGCGGGGCCGACGCCTTCACCCTGAGGCTCAGCGACATCTCGCTCAGCTTCCTGGGCATCGCCAAGCTGCCATCGGGATCGAGCATCGACCTGTTCGTGTTCGGCTCACCGGACGGGAAGGGCGCCTTGGGCTGGTACGGCGCCCTGATCGAGGACCAGGGCAAGTCGACCGCGCTCGTCGAGGGAGTTTCGGCATGACCCGGGTCCTGTACTGGAACATCGAGAACTTCGCGATCAACAAGATCCAGAACCCCAGCGCCAAGAAGCGCCAGAGGGGCGGGGCGATCAAGGTCGACCTCTCCTCGGCCCAACGCCTCACCTACATCTCCCGGCACGTGACGGAGACGGACCCGGACATCTTCGTCGTCGTCGAAATCGAGACGCCCTACAACAACAACCGCGGCGTCCTGTGCGGCGGCGGCGGCGCGACCGGCGTTCTGGCGCTGCTGGGCAGCCTGCGGGTCCTGGACGCGAACTGGTGCCTGGTCCCGCCCCTGATCACGGGCAACAAGGAGGCCGTCGCGGTCTTCTTCCGCGCCGACCGCGTCACCTTCACGGGGCCGGACCAGTGGAACGGCGGGATCGGTCCGACCGTGCCGAACCTGGCGGTGCCGATGGCCCAGGCCTATCCCGCGCCCTGGAACAACTGCCTGCCTGTCGCGAACTACAGCGCCGCCCGGGTGGAGTTCCCCGGTCTGGTCGGCATGCCGCCGGCCAACGTCAATTTCGGCGTCGACGTGCGCCATCCCTATCAGACCACCTTCCTCGACGCGGGCGGGCGGACCATCAACATCTTCGCGGTGCACGCGCCGGCCAATTTCGCGGGGGCGACCGCCTTCCTGCAGACCATGACGACCATGGCGGCGATCAATTCCGCCGGCGCGGCGAACGAGCTGCGGCTGGTGCTGGGCGATTTCAATCTGGCGCTGCTGCGCGTGGCCGACAGCACCTACACCAACTGCTACGCCCCGTTCACCGGCCTGGCCAATCCATACACGGTGGCGCTGGAGCCGGCCGGGGCGCCGCCGAACCCGCTGCTCGGCTACAGCGGCTACTTCGCCACGCACATGCGGCCGAGGGGCAACGCCCGTTGCTGGAGCAAGACCGCGTCGGTCGCCTACTATCCCAGCTATTTCTACACCGGCGACAGTCGCGGCTCGGCCAACGAGTCGATCGACAACGTGCTGTACCTGGCTGGAGCCGGCGGCCTGCCCGCGGCGCCGGAACTGACGATCGTCAACGGCGTCGTCGGCTCGCCCTACGACAACGCCGGGGCGGATCCGGGCGGCGTCCCGCAGGGAACCGAGCCGTTCGTCCGAGACGTGAACTGGTACTGGGCGGGACTGAACCCGCAGTGGATGGCGCCGAACGGGCCGGCGCCCGATGTCGCCCCCCAGTTCAACGTGGCGAAGGGCGTCCGCGGCTGGTTCCTCGGCTGGGACGTCTACGGAAAGATCCGCAGCACCAGCGACCATCTTCCTTTGTTCTTCAACGGATAGGGGGCGGCTTTGTCACTCCAGACGCTACAGTCCGCCTTCGCCTCCGCCACCTGGCCGGTGGTGCTGAACGCCGCCTATCTGACCGACAACGGGGTGACGCCGCCGGCGGGCTTCGACGCCTTGCTCAAGCAGGCCTTCGTCCTGGGCGACGCCGCCGGGCTGTCGGTGGGGCAGGGGCAGGTGGGCGCCGTCGCGGGCGACAGCTTCGCCATCACCACCGCCAGCCTGACCAACGGCCTGTTCGGGGCCACCGCGGGCCAGACCTCGGTCACCCTGACCTTCACCCTGCCGGCGACCGGCGGCGACCTGCTGGTGCAGATCCGCACCGACCTGTCCAACTGGACCTTCGCCACCGGCTTCCCGTTCATGGTGGGCGGGGTCTTCAGCGGCCTGAACTTCAGCCAGAGCAGCTTCCTGTTCTCCACCGCGACGGGCGCGGCCAGCTGGCCGGCGGCCGGCGGCGCCACGGTGCCCCTGACGCCCGGCATGACCTTCGCCGGCGCCCTGGTGCTGGACATCTACGCCCAGACCGTCCTGCAGATCGCCAACCTGACGGGCGCGGCGGTGCCCAACCCCTTGGTGATGTCCGGACCGTTCGACGCCTCGACCGTGACCGACGACACGCCGTTCCCCGTGATGAACCTGACGGCCCCCCTGTCGGCGGCCACCTTCACCTTCCTGTTCCTGGAGGCCAGCGGTCCCTTCTTCGGCTACGTGATCGACCCGGCTCCGCCAGCCGAGGAGCCGGTGAACGAGGACGATCCGCCGCCCGAGCAGCCCATCAGCTACAGCTTCGGCGGGGTGGTCACGACCACCACTTCGCCGCCGCTGGCGCTGGGCTTCACGGTGCTGATGCAGAGCGCGACCAACAACTACGCGATCGCCTTGTCGCCGCCGGAAGGCTCCACGCCGCTGACGCCGGCGAACATCGCCGCCATCGCCGGGGTCAACACCAACTACATCGCCTACGTCCCGGCGCCGCTGCAGAGCTTCTTCACCGAGGTCGCCTTCAAGGGCCTGCAGGTCTCGACGGTGCTGCCGAAGGGCCAGACCATTCCGACCATCACCTCGACGGCGGTGTCGATCGGAACCCTCGACGGGTTCAGCTACCAGCTGATCGACGACCCGTCGGGCAATTTCGATCTCACCATCACCTCGCTCGACCTGCACTGGACCGTGCTGAACCCGACCGGGGTGTCACGCCAGCTCCTGCTGTTCGAGACCACCTTCACCTTCATGCCCAACGTCTTCACCGACGACCAGGGCAATCCCGGCGGCCTGTTCGCGCTGTCGATCGACCAGGACTTCGTCATCCTGGCGGAGTTCCAGGGCCAGGTCTCGCTGGCCAACCTGCTGCCGGCCGTCACCGGCGGCCTGGTGCACATGCCGGACGGGATTTCCGTGATCTTCAGCGACGTGCAGCTGATGATCGATCCGCCCAACACCAGCTACGCCTTCTCGTTCGGGGTGGACGTCACCGTCGACATCATCACCTGGAACGGCCAGCCGCTGATCCGGCTGGACGGCATGCGCATGGCGCTGTCGGCCCAGACGCCCCAGCCCACCCAGCCGCCGCCCGTCAAGCCGGCGGCCACCACCTATTCGGCCTCGATGTCGGGGCTGATGGCGATCGGGCCGATCGCGCTGAACATGCTGATCGCCTACGAAGGGGCGGGGCCCTCGCCGCAGTGGCGGCTGCAGAGCGCCCTGGCCGCGCCGCTGGACCTGGGCTCGCTGCTGCGCGAGCTGTTCGCGGTCACCGACCTGGACCGCTTCCTGCCGGACTTCCTGCCCAAGACCCTGATCGTCGACAGCTTCGCCGTCGGGGCGATCATCCCCACCGCCACGGGCGCGGCCTCGAAGTACAACATCTCCGGGGCCCTGACCTGGGAGACGACCGTCCTGCCGGGCCTGCCGATCGCCTGCACGGCCAATCTGGCCCTGGCCTATGACGGCTCCAGGCCCGCTGGGGCCGAGTTCTCCGGCTCGGTGCTGGGCACGATCTCGGTGGCGGCGGTCCAGGGGCTGACCGTCTCGATCGCCTACGCCTTCAACCAGCCCGGCAGCGCCGGGGGCTCGACCCTGGCCGTGCAGTGGGAAGGCGTCACCGGCACCTACGACAGCACCGCCGAGACCATCACCGTCACCCTGAACGGCTGGAGCCTGGGCTCGCTGATCACCTCGCTGGTGCAGCTGACCGGCCGCTCGTACTTCTCGCTGTCGGGTCCGTGGGCGGTGCTGAACTCGATCTCGCTGGACGGGCTGTTCCTGACCTTCCACCTGGCCGCCGACGCGCCGACCACGGTCAGCGCCGGCTACAAGTTGTCGTCGCCGATCAATCTGGGCTTCATGGTGATCGACGGCTTCAACTTCGCCCGCGACCCCAAGACCGGCAAGATCCTGTTCTCGATCTCCGGCGCCCTGCCGCCGTCGCTGGCGTCGGATCCCGCCTGGCAGCCGCTGGTGAGCAAGGACCCGACCAAGGGTCAGGACGTCACCAAGATGCCGGAGGTGCCCGGCCGCGGGAACGCGCTGTTCGATCTGCGCCTGCTGGCCCTGGGCCAGCACGTGTCGATCAACGCCGGCGACATGAGCAGCACCCAGGCGGTCATCAAGTCGCTGGAGAACGTCCCGTCCACCGGCACGGGCGGCGCCAATCCCGTCGATCCCACCAGCACCCAGCCCCTGCAGCCGCGCTACAACGCCGACAGCAACTGGCTGATCGCCACCGACATCGGCCTGTTCCGGGTCGGTGACGACAAGAGCAATCTCTATTCGATCGAGGTCATGGTCGTGTTCAACGACCCGGACCTCTATGGCCTGAGGCTGGGCTTCAACGGCGACAAGATCCCGGTCCTCAAGGACCTGGCCATCGACATCATGTACAAGAAGGTGACGCCGACCATCGGCGTCTACCAGCTCGACCTGGTGCTGCCGGGCTCGATCCGGCAACTGAACTTCGGGGCCCTGAACGTCACCCTGCCGACCATCGGCATCGCCATCTACACCAACGGCGACTTCACGTTCGACCTGGGCTTCCCCTACAACATGGACTTCTCCGGATCGTTCACGATCCAGGCCATCGTCGGCCCGTTCCCGGTGATGGGGTCGGGCGGCTTCTATTTCTCCAAGCTCAGCAACGCCACCTCGACCAAGATTCCCAAGACCGACAAGGGCACCTTCGATCCGGTGATCGAGTTCGGCATCGGCCTGCAGATGGGCCTGGGCTATTCGATCGACAAAGGCATCCTGTCGGCGGGCTTCTCGGTCACCTTCTTCGGCATCATCCAGGGCGTGTTCGCGCCCTGGCACCCGTATGACGGTTCGAACGCCGTGACAGTGGCGGGCGGCACGGCCCTGGTCGGCGCCAGTAAGGAGGTCCAGGCCGACAACTACTTCTGGCTCCGGGGCCAGTTCGGGATCCAGGGCAAGCTCTACGGCACGATCAACTTCGCGATCATCTCGGCCAGCGTGAACGTGTCGATCGTCCTGGCGCTGCAGATCACCTACGAGTCGTATCGCGCCATCCCGATGTCGGTGTCGGCGTCGGTGTCGGTGTCGGTCTCGGTGAAGATCGATCTGGGCCTGTTCTCCTTCTCCATCAGCTTCTCCTTCGCGACGACGATCTCGGAGGACATGACGATCGGTTCCAACAGCACCGCGCCGTGGGACCCGCAGACCCAGTCGCTGATGTTCGCGGCGTTCGACGAGGCCCCGGCGCCGCTCCGCGCGCTGGAGCGTCCGGCCCGGGTGGCGCTGCAGTTCGGCGGGTCGCCGCGCGTGGCCAGCCTTTCGGCCTCCGCCGTCGCCGACACGGCCGTCGCCGACGATGTGCTGCCCACCCTGACCATCGTCCTGACGCCGCAGTTCACCGTGCTGGCGCCGGACATGAGCCAGCTGAGTCTGGCCAACCAACAGGGCGCCTTCGTCACCCTGTTTTCGATGGACGCGCCGACCGCGACCGGGGACGGCAACAAGACCGGCTCCTCGTTCGCCGCCCTGTGCGACGCCCTGCTGCCCTGGGTAATCGAGTCCCACCCGGTCACGCCGAACGGCCCGGCCCTGGCCGAGACCCCGGTCAGCGTCGCGACGCTGAAGGAGATCCTGGCGGTCCTGGCCGATCCCGACCAGCAGCCAGCCCTGGCGGCGACCGACATCCTGACGTTCCTGAAGTCCAACTTCACCGTCAACCTGGTCACCACGCCCAGCCAGCCGCAGCAGGATGCGCTGAAGGCCGGGGCGGTGATCTTCCCGGTCATGCCGGGCCTGAGCCTGGCCGTGCCGTCGCCGACCGCGCCCAGCAGCACGGTGACCATCGACTTCGAGGCCTGGACCGCGATCACCCCGGCCTATCGCACGGCGGTGATCGCCGAGTTCAACAAGCTGGCGGCGACGCTGAACAACGAGGTCAACGCGCCGGCGCCCAAGGCGTTGTCGGTGGACCAGGCGCCGGAATCCCTGGCCCAGGTGCTGTTCGAAGACGCCTTCGCCATGATCTCGCGGCAACTGCTGCAGGCGGCGATCGACTGCTACGCCTCGTTCCCCTACGTGCTGCGGCCGGGGGATTCCCTCAATGCGATCATGGCCTTCGTCCAGACGGGCGAGCTCAATCCGCGCTTCACCTTCGAGGACCTGGTCAACGGCAACCAGCAGAACCCGCTGACCGTCGGCGGGACGCTGTACTTCGACGGAGTCACGTCCAGCGTCCAGACGCGGATCGACGACACGACCAAGGCGACGATCATCGAGTCCCTGTCGGCCATCGCCGCGCGCTTCAGCGGAACGCAGTACACGACCACCCCGGCGGCCCTGATCGTCAGCAACCAGAACGCCGTCAACCTGCTGCAGGCCGGCGTGACGATCACGATCGGCGCGGCGTCCGTCACGACGGCGCTCGGCGACAGCTTCTATAGCCTGGCGCAGGCGCTGAAGGTCTCGATCGACGTTCTGGCGGCCCAATCCAGCCTCTACGACCTGAACACCCTGCTGCTGGCCGGGGCGCCGCTGATCATCCCGACCGTGGTCTACACCACCGTCGCCGGCGATACCCTGGGCGCGCTGCTGGGCCGTTTCGGCGTGGGCACGACGGCGTTCGTGGCGCGGTCGGAGAACCTGGCCCTGGCCAACATCTTCGACCTCAAGCAGGAGCCCCTGGTCCATCTGTCCAACCTGGACCTGCTGACCGGCGACCAGCTGAGCCAGGGCGTGGCGGCGGGCGAGACGGTGGGCCAGACCGCCGGCATGGTCTCGCGCTTCATGCTCCAGGGCCTGCGCCTGCCCAACAACAGCGGCCTGACGCTGTCGCCGAAGTTCCTCTATCCGAACAACCAAGACCAGTACGGCCTCTACCAGCTGACCGGCCAGCAGTTCCCGGTCACCAGCTACGGCTTGTCCTACAAGGTCACCCTGACCCGGGACGCGACCGCCCTGGGTTGGGTGCAGATCAACGGTTCGACCGCCCCCGACGCCAGCGGCGACACCGACCTGACCCAGGCGGCGGCCAATCTGAACGTCGTGCTGACCTGGGCCAAGCAGTACGGCTACAACCCCAGCGCCCCGACGGTGACCCCCGACCTGACGCTGGCGCCGGAACCCGCGCTGGCGCTCACCCCCCAGCAGTTCGCCGCCGCCAGCTATGCGCCGTGGAACACCTCGGGGATGGACGAGATCGCCAAGCTCACGACGCCGCCCGGAACGTCGCAGACGGGCGGGTCGGGGCAGGCCCAACCCTATCTGTGGCGACTGGCGCCCGCGTTGCTCAGCCGGATCGAGACCCAGCAGGCCGCCCTGACCGAAGAAATGCCGCTGTCGGAAGCCGTGCAGCACCTGCCGGTGTTCGCGCCGGCCACCCTGACGACCGATCCCGCGACCCAGATGCCGGTCGTCACGGCCGTCGACGACTACGTCTTCGCCACCCGGATCGACTTCCAGATCCGCAAGCTGGAACAGGCGGCGGGCGCCCAGACCCCGACGGCGGACTCCAACACCGTGCTGCCGCCCGGCGAGGGCAACACGCCGCCGGTCACCCAGATGGCGCCCAACACCTATCAGCTGATCGGTCCCACCCCCAGCGACGCGGTGCTGCTCGAGCGCATCCTGATCGAGATGAACACCCTGGGGCCGGACATCGTGAACGGCGTGCTGGTGGCCTATGCCGACCAGGGCTCCAACGTCCCGGGCCTGGTCGGCCACGCGGCCTCCGACGTCTACAGCTTCATCACCCGCTCCAACCTCTCCACCAAGGCCAATCCGCCGCCGCCGCGCCTGTTCGGGGCGCTGGCGGTCGAGGACGACGCGCCGGTGCTGATCAACGACCTGCTGAACCAGCCGTCCGACGCCGTCCGCCTGCTGTGGGAAATCTCGACGGTCCAGTCGGGCGGCTTCAGCTTCTACTGGGACGAGCTGGTCAAGGGCGCGGCCCTGCCGCCGGGGCTCTTCGACTCCGCCGGCTACGCCACCCTGACCTTGATGGTCACCTATGTCCGTTCCGGCGACACGCCGGTGGGCGAGCGGCTCAGCAACGTGTGCAACTCGATCCTGACCAGCGCCAGCATCGACCCGACGCGGTCGACCCTGGTCCTGGTCTCGGAGTCCGCTCCCAACACCGCGGCGTTCGACGCCGAGGACACCCTCGCGACGTTCTCCCTGCGCTATGGCATGACCGCCGGCGAGGTGGCGCGCGACAATCCCCAGGCCGGGCTGAACAAGGGCGCCCAGATCGTCCTGAACGGCATGTTCCACGAAGTGACGCCGGCCGACGTGGCCAGCGGCGATGTGTGGGCGACCGTCGCCAACTACTACTCCAAGAACGCCCTCCAGCCGATCACCGCCGCCCAGCTGCAGGGCTACAATCCGAACGTCACCGCCGCGCTCTACGCGGTGCTGATGATCCCGCAGGTGACCTATGTGGCGGTCGCGGGCGACACCTTCTCGGGCGTGGCCGGCTATTTCGGCCTGAGCCTGGAGCAGGTGGGGGCGGCGGCCCAGGCCCAGACCGGCCTGCTGGTCGGCACGCCGACGCTGAACGTCGATCCGCAGAGCTTCTCGTCCAACCCGTCGATCGGGGTGGGCAATGTCGGCGTGACCCTGACCCGGGCCAATCTCGACCCGCCGGGCGCCAGCACCGACCCGACCTACGGCCAGCAGTACATGTTCTCGCTGTACTCGCTGCTGGACGCCGGCTTCCTGGGCAACCAGTTCTTCAGCCTGAGCCAGCCCGGCCTGCCCTTCGGCCCGACCGGAGACGGCTCGTCCTCGACGCCCAATCCGAAGAGCGCCCTGATGCGGGCCAACGCGCCGGCCCTGGCCCGGGCCGACATCCGCAACCCGGTGTCGCGGCGCGCCATGCTGCAAAGTCAGGCGGCGTCGGCGACGATCGCCTACCAGCAGGCGCTGACCGTCTACAGCAACAGCAACATCAACCCCGCGCCCGCCAATCCGGCGCCGAACCTGCCGCCGGCCGCTTCGAACCCCTACCGGGGCGTCGGCGGCGTCGCCCAGCTCAGCCTCCGCTGGCTGGACCTGTTCGGCAACCAGACGGTCACGCCGTTCAACACGCCGCCCGCCGGCTACGACGGACCGCTCAACAACCCGCCGATGCCGATCGCCTACACCGACACCCTGATCGCGCTCAGCCAGTGGCCGAACGTCAGCGCGTCCTACCTCTACACGGGGACCGCGGGCGCGCCCCAGCTGCAGATCACCCTGGCCCTGAACACCGACGCCTACCAGCCGGCCAACGGCGTCCCGGCCCCCGCGGCCGCCAACGACGCCAAGGTGTTCGCCTCGGTCTACTACCAGCTCAACCAGAACTATGACGGCCAGAACGTGTCCGGCGTCAGCGGACCCGCGGTCACCTTTTCGCTGCTCAACAGCCTGACGGGCGGCGTCCAGGCCATGGACCCGGCGCTGGCGGCCCAGTTCGTCGCCTTCGCCAACCAGTGCGCCCAGACGACGGCGGCGGCGGCGGGCGGCACGGCCCCCACCGGCCCGGTCGGCGTGACCCTGACCGTCCCGATCGACCTGACCCAGGTGGTGGCCGACAATGTGCTGCGCCTGCGCCTGTTCCTGCTGCAGAGCCGCAACCCGCGCCTGGTCGATCCGCGGCTTCTGGACCTGGACGGCGGCGTGACCGTGCAGACCGAGATCCTGCCGTACTCGACCACGGCCCAGGACTCGCAGGACGCCCTGTTGCCGTTCGCCCAGCAGATGGAGACGGCGTTCGTCACCAGCGCCTGGCAGTACCGGGTCGGGGCCGGCCCGGCCGATCCCGACGAGCCCTTGGCCAACCAGCTCTACACGGTGTGGGTGACGCGCTTCGCCAAGGCGGGCTCGAATGACGGCCTGACCTTCACCCTGGGCGACGAGCCGCTGTTCTACGCGCCCAAGCCGGTGGCCAAGTCGCAGACCTCGGGCATGGTCACCCTGCCGGCCTATGTCACGGGCAAGGGCCTGAGCCCGGGGCAGGGGGCGGCGACCACCTTCACCGGCGTGGACCTCAACGTCTGGAGCGCCCAGGCCCTGACGGCGATCGACACCTTCCTGTCGCCGACCTACGCCGCCCCGGCCTTCATCGTGGCGGCCCTCGCCGGCAAGGATCCGGACCAGGCGGGCGATCTGTTCGAGATCCTGGCCCAGAAGGCCGCCCTGGCCGAGACCATTTCCGGCACCATCGAGCCGGTGCTGGTCGGCCCCGCGAACGACACCTTGAAAGCGGCCGCCAAGGAAGAGCTGAAGCAGTCCCTGCTGCAGCAACTGGGCAACGCCGCCCTGGTCACCTCGGTGGCCGTGGTGCCGGTCACCGGCGCGACCACCAACGAGGCCCAGGCGCCCGGCACGGCCAGTCCGCCGGCCTTCTACGGCGCGCCGGTCAACACCGCGCCGCCGCTGGACCTGCCCAACTACGCGCTGTCAGCGGCCAGCATCGCCCTGAACGCCAAGGGAGCCGCCAGCACCGACTCGGCGCTGGCCTTCCTGTTCACCTGCTCGGACCCGACGCTGGAGGCGTCGATCCCGCTGACCCTGAGCTATCAGCTGACCCACCTGCAGAACGACATCACCGCGGTGGCGGGGATCGACGGCTACAAGCAGAGCAGCTGGATCGCCTTCACCACCGGCCCATTCGGCTTCCCGATCGGTTCGGGCGCGCAACAATTCCCGGTGCCGCTGCGGGCCCTGCCGCCGCCGCCGACGGCCCAGGGCCAGACCGGTTCGGGCTCGGCGATCGCCAACCCGACGCCGGCCCAGCTTTCGCTGTGGGACTACACCTTCACCTACACGGCGCGACGGGCGGCGCAGGACTCGCTGCTGGCGACCGTGTCGTTCAACGCGCCGGTGAATCCCCCGAAGAACGACCAGGATCCGCAGACCGGGCTGTTCGTCGCCCTGGCCAACCTGATCGGCTGCGCCCCGGCGATCTTCGCCGACTTCGACGCCTACCTGACCCAGGTGGCGCCGGACACCAAGCTGGACAGCACCACCTACGTCAACGCCGCCGCGGCGCTGACCGCCTGGAACACCCTGGTCACCGGCTTCGCCACGGCCTACGCCGAATGGGCCAAGCCGGCCCCGCCACCGCCGTTCTTCGCGGCGCCCCCCGTCGGCCCGCCGCCGGTGAACCTGCAGTTCCGCGTCGAGGTGGCCCTGGCCGACGACGCGTCGCCGGCGACGATCGTCGTCACCAACGTCGGCGGGGCCGATGCGCCCGTGCCGGTGATCCTGGTCCTGCCCGACACGTTCACGGCCACGCCGGTGACGCCGCCCGCGGGCGCGATGGCGGCCTATCAGTACGCCAACAAGACCACCGGCGATCCGCTGACCACGCGGGAGGCCAAGGACGCCCAGTCCCAGACGATCGCCTTCCCGGAACTCAGCGCCGTGCTGTTCCAGTCGGCGGACACCTCGATCCAGATCCAGCGCAACGTCGATCTGGAGAACGGCGCCACGACCAACGACGCCTTCGTGTTCACGACGATCCCGGTGGCCTTCGCCACCCCGATCACGCCGCTGATCCGTCACGACGCCTACAGCCTGGTCACGCTGGACCCGCCGGTGACGCCGCCGGCCGCGATCTCCGCCTATCTGAACGAGTTCTTCGGCCAGTTGCTGGGGGCGGACGGCGCGACCTATCTCACCACCCAGATCGGGGCCGACGCCGCCTATCCGCTGACCACCGATCCGGCCAGTCCGGTGATCGACCTGCCGATCGGGCTGATGCCGCCCACGGCGCCGACCTCGGCGGCCCTGACCGAACTGTCCGGGGTGGTCGACGGCTGGCTGCAGGCCAATCGCGCGCCGCTGGCGGGCATCGGGGCGACGCTGAGCTTCGAGGTGATCCTCTACAGCACCCTGCCGAACGCGACGATGCCGCTGGTCAAGATCACCAGCGTCCACGTCCCGATGGACGACGTGTCCTAGGCCCCGGCGAGCCGCTGAGCTCGACCGGGGCCTTTACGGCGCCCTTATGCGTCGCGCCGCCTGCCGCATGGAGCCCTTACGCCGCTCCGTGGTCTGGTCCCGCCGAGTTTAGCGGGAGGCCTTTCATGGCTGATCTGATGTTTCTGGCGCTGGGGGCGGGGCTGTTCGTGGCCTTCGCCGCCTTCGCCGTGGGTTTGAGGCGCGTCTGACCATGCTGGTGAACGTGCTTTGGGGCGCCGGGGCGATCGTCGTCGCGGTCTACATGGTCGCGGCGATGCTGCGGCCCGACAAGTTCTGACGGAACGCATTCCATGAATTGGCAAGGCTGGGCGGAAATCGCCCTGACGCTGGGGCTGGCGGTCGCGATCGGCTGGCCGCTGGGCGTCTACATGTCGCGCGTCTGGAACGGCGAACGCACCTGGCTCGACCCGGTGCTTCGGCCGTTCGAGGCGTTTTTCTACACCGCCTGCGGGATCGACCCGAAGAAGGGCCAGACCTGGTATGGCTACGCCGGGGCCCTGCTGGCCTTCAACCTGGTCGGCTTCCTGGTCACCTACGCCGTCCTGCGCCTGCAGGGCGTGCTGCCGATGAACCCGCAGGGCTTCGGGGCGGTCTCCGAGCACCTGTCGTTCAACACCGCCATCAGCTTCGTGACCAACACCAACTGGCAGAGCTATGCGGGCGAGACGACCATGTCGACGTTCAGCCAGATGGTCGTGCTGACCGTCCAGAACTTCGTCTCGGCCGCCACCGGCGCGACCGTGGCCGCGGCCCTGGCGCGGGCCTTCATCGCCAATCGGGAAGGGGGCGTCGGCAACTTCTGGGCCGACCTGATCCGCACCACGCTCTACGTGCTGCTGCCGCTGTCGTTCGTCCTGGCCGTCGTGCTAGTCGCCCTGGGCCTGCCCCAGACCCTGGCCGCGAGCCTCACCGCCCATACCCTGGAGGGCGCCGACCAGAAGATCTCGCTCTACGCCGTCGCCTCGCAGGAAGCGATCAAGATGCTGGGCATCAACGGCGGCGGCATCTTCAACGCCAACTCGGCCCACCCGTTCGAGAACCCGACGCCCCTGACCAACCTGATCACCGCCGTGTCGATCAACGTGCTGGGCTGGGCCGCCTTCTTCGCCTTCGGCCGTTCGGTCCTGGCCAGGAAGGACGTGCGCGCCCTGGTGATCGCGGCTTCCGTGCTGCTGTTCGCCGCCGCGGCCGGCATCTACGTCGCCGAGGCTCAGCCGGCTCCGGCCCAGGTCGCCGCCGGCGTCGACACCCGCGTCAACATGGAGGGCAAGGAGACCCGCTTCGGCGCGCCGGCCACGGCCGCCTGGGCCGCCATGACCACCGGCGCCTCGAACGGCTCGGTCAACGGCATGCATTCCAGCCTGATGCCCCTGGGCGGTGGCATCGCCATGTTCCTGATGCACCTGGGCGAGATCCTGCCCGGCGGCATCGGCTCGGGGATCGCCGTGATGGTGGTGATGGCCGTGCTGGCGGTGTTCGTCGCCGGGCTGATGGTGGGCCGCACCCCCGAATACCTCGGCAAGAAGATCGAGGCGCGCGAGGTCAAGCTGTCGATCCTGGCCGTGCTGGCCATCCCCGTCTGCGTCCTGGGCTTCTCGGCCATCGCGGCCGTGCTGCCCGAGGCGCTCAAGGGCCTGATGCACAGCGGCCCGCACGGGATGTCGGAAATCCTCTACGCCTACACCTCCGGCACGGCCAACAACGGCTCGGCCTTCGCCGGCCTGACCGCCAACGCGCCGTGGTGGGACACCACCCTGGCCGTGGCCATGGCCATGGGCCGGTTCCTGCCGATCGTGGCCGTGCTGGCCATCGCCGGCTCGCTGGCGGCCAAGCCCAAGCTGGCCCCGTCGGCCGGCACGCTGCCCACCCACGGCGGCCTGTTCGTGGGCCTGCTGATCGGGGTGATCCTGATCCTGGGCGGCCTGCAATTCTTCCCCGCATTGGCGCTGGGGCCGATCGTCGAGCACTTCCAGGTGCTCGCCGCGGTCGCCGGCCGTTGAGAGACCTCATCATGACGACCTACGAAACCCACGCCGGGGAGGGCCGGCGCAAGCCCGGCCTCCTGGCCGGCGGCCTGTCCGGCGCCATCCTGGCCCGGGCGACCAAGGACGCCTTCGTCAAGCTGGATCCGCGCAAGCTGACCGGCAACCCGGTGATCTTCGCCACCTGGATCGTGGCCCTGCTGTCGACGGCGTCGGCCGTCGCGGCGGTGGCCGGCCACCAGTCCGCCGGCTTCGCCGTCCAGGTCTCGGCCTGGCTGTGGGCCACCGTGCTGTTCGCCAACCTGGCCGAGAGCGTCGCCGAAGGGCGGGGCAAGGCGGCCGCCGACAGCCTGCGCGCCACCCGCGTCACCACCAGCGCCAAGCTGATCATCGACGAGAAGACCGGCACGATCATCCCGACCCCAG
Organism: Caulobacter sp. CCG-8; assembly: GCF_037402475.1. Taxonomy (NCBI): domain Bacteria; kingdom Pseudomonadati; phylum Pseudomonadota; class Alphaproteobacteria; order Caulobacterales; family Caulobacteraceae; genus Caulobacter; species Caulobacter sp. CCG-8. Next base: position 72,728 of record NZ_JBBEUD010000001.1, on the reverse strand, counting down.
CCCACAAGCTGGTCCCCGGCGAGGTGATCCTGGTCGAGGCCGGCGACGTGGTGCCGACCGACGGCGAGATCATCGAGGGCATGGCCAGCGTCAACGAGGCGGCCATCACCGGCGAGAGCGCTCCGGTCATCCGCGAAAGCGGCGGCGACCGCTCGGCCGTCACCGGCGGCACCACCGTGGTGTCCGACTGGATCAAGGTGCGGGTCACCGCGTCGGCCGGCTCGACCTTCCTGGATCGGATGATCGCCATGGTCGAGGGCGCGGACCGTCGCAAGACGCCCAACGAGATCGCCCTGGCCGTGCTGCTGGCGGGCCTGACCCTGATCTTCCTGATCGCGGTCGTCACCCTGCTGGGCCTGGGCAAGTTCTCGGGCGTGGCGCTGGACCCGCTGGTGCTGGGCGCGCTGTTCATCACCCTGATCCCCACGACGATCGGCGGGCTGTTGTCGGCCGTCGGCATCGCCGGCATGGACCGGTTGATGAAGCACAACGTCCTGGCCACCTCGGGCCGGGCGGTCGAAGCGGCGGGCGACGTCGATACCCTGCTTCTGGACAAGACCGGCACCATCACCTTCGGCAACCGCATGGCCACCGAGGTGATCCCCGCGCCGGGCGTTCTTCCGGAGACCGCCCTGCGCGCCGCCGTCAGCGCCTCGCTGGCCGACGAGACGCCGGAAGGCCGCTCGATCGTCGAGTTGGGCCGCAACCAGGGGATCGTCATCGACGTCCCCGAGGGCGCGACCGCGATCGCCTTCAGCGCCAGCACCCGCCAGTCGGGCCTGGACGCCACAGATGGCAAGGGGGATACCATGTCCTGGCGCAAGGGGGCGGTGGACGCGGTCTATCGCAGCCTGGCCCTGGATCCCAAGCTGATCCCGGCGGACCTCACCGCCGCCGTCGACCGCATCGCCCGCTCGGGCGGCACGCCCCTGGCGGTCAGCGAGAACGGAGCCCTGGTCGGCGTCATCCACCTGAAGGACGTGGTCAAGCCGGGCGTCAAGGCGCGCTTCGCCGACCTGCGCCGCATGGGCCTGCGCACGGTGATGATCACCGGCGACAACCCGGTGACCGCCGCCGCCATCGCCTCGGAGGCCGGCGTCGACGACTTCCTGGCCGAGGCCACCCCCGAGGACAAGCTGCGGCTGATCCGCGAGGAGCAGGGCAGGGGACGCCTGGTGGCCATGTGCGGCGACGGGGCCAACGACGCTCCCGCGCTTGCGCAGGCGGATGTCGGCGTGGCCATGCAGACCGGCGCCCAGGCGGCCCGCGAGGCCGGCAACATGGTGGATCTCGACAGCGACCCGACCAAGGTCATCGAGATCGTCGAGGTGGGCAAGCAGATGCTGATCACCCGCGGCGCCCTGACGACCTTCTCGATCGCCAACGACGTGGCCAAGTATTTCGCCATCATCCCGGCGATGTTCGTGGTGGCCCTGCCGGCCCTGGGCGCTCTGAACATCATGCGCCTGCACAGCCCGCAGAGCGCGATCCTGTCGGCGGTGATCTTCAACGCCGTGATCATCGTGGCCCTGATCCCGCTGGCCCTGAAGGGCGTGAAGTATCGCGCCATCGGCGCCGGCAAGCTGCTGTCGCGCAACCTGACCGTCTACGGCCTGGGCGGCCTGGTCGCCCCGTTCGTCGGCATCAAGCTGATCGACATGATCATCTCCGCCCTGGGCCTGGCCTGATGTCCGGTCCGATCCTCCGCGACCTGCTGTTCGGGGCCGGCGCGATCGGGCTGGTCTTCGTGGCGGCCCTGATCGGCCAATCCTTCTGACGACAACCTTCGAAATCCACCCAGTTTCTTTTCTGAAAGAACGACTTAAATGACCAAGTTCGCTTTCCGCCTCCTCGCCGCCGCCGCCGGCGTCCTGGCCCTCTCGGCCGGGATGGCCCAGGCCCAGGACGCCCCGAAGCTGAGCTACAATGTCGGCGTCGCCTCGGACTATGTCTTCCGGGGCGTCAGCCAGACCGACGAGAACCCCCAGGTGTTCGGCGGCGTCGACCTGACCGCCGGCAAGGTCTACGCCGGCACCTGGGCCTCGAACGTCGACTTCGGCGACGACACCGACGCCGAGATCGACCTCTACGCCGGCTTCAAGCCGACCCTGGGTCCCGCGACCCTGGATCTCGGCGTGATCTACTACGGCTATGTCGGCGCACCGTCGGGCGCCGGCTACGCCAACACCGAGTTCAAGGTCGCCGGCTCGGTCCCGGCCGGCAAGGGTTCGCTGGGCGCGGCGGTGTTCTACAGCCCCGACAGCTTCGGCGCCGCCGACGAGGCGACCTACTACGAGGTCAATGGCAGCTACCCCGTGACCGGGAAGTGGAGCGTCTCCGGCGCCCTGGGCCGCCAGACCTACAAGGGCTCGGGCGACTACACGACCTGGAACCTGGGCGCGGCCTACGCCATCAACGACAAGCTGGCCCTGGACCTGCGCTACGTCGACACCGACCAACACGACTTCGGCAAGCTGTACGACAGCCGCGCCGTCGCCACCCTCAAAGCCAGCTTCTAGAGAGGAAGACAGCCATGCTTTCGCATCTTCGTCCGGCCCTGGTCTCGATGGGCCTGTTCACGGCCCTGCTGGGCCTGGCCTATCCGCTGGCCGTCACCGGCGTCGCCCAGGCCGCGTTCCCGGCCCAGGCCAACGGCAGCCTGGTCAAGGACGCCAAGGGGACGGTCGTCGGCTCGACCCTGATCGCCCAGGGCTTCGCCAAGCCCGAGTACCTGCATCCGCGTCCGTCGGCGGCCGGCAATGGCTACGACGCCTCGGCGTCCAGCGGCTCCAACATGGGTCCGCTGAACGACAAGCTGATCGAGCGCGAGAAGACCGACGCGGCGACCCTGCGCGCCGAGAACCCCGGCGTCGCGATCCCCGCCGACGCGGTGACCACCTCGGGCTCGGGTCTGGATCCGGAAATCTCGCCGGCCTACGCCCGCTTCCAGGCGCCGCGCATCGCCAAGGCCCGGGGGATGACGGTCGGGGCCGTCGACGCGGCGATCGACCGCCACCTTGAGGGGCGCCTGCTGGGCTTCATCGGCCAGCCGCGCGTCAACGTCCTGCTGGTCAATCGCGACCTGGACGGCGCGGCGGGCGCCATCCGTTAACCCTGCTTGGCTAGGGTCGCCGCCATGCGATCCGAAACCGAATCCAGACCAGGTGTCGAACAGCGGGCCCATCCCCGCACGCCGACCAAGCGCAAGGCCTATGTGGTCGACGGCCGCAAGGCCTGGAAGGTCTCGCTGATCGACATCGCCGAAGGCGGCGCCCGGATCGCGATCGCCGATCTGGACCTGCCCGCCGAGGGCGCGTTCCTCGTGGACTCCATCGCCAAGCGGATCCACCTGACCCGCGTGGTCTGGCGTTCGCAGAAGGAAGCCGGCCTGCAGTTCATCGAGAGCGACACGCTGGACGGGCCGGCCGGCGGCAAGGACGGCGCCGTGTCGATCGCCACGCGCTTCGCCTGGCGACTGAACGCGGCCTGACCCTTCAGGACTACGCCTCTCGCTAATCCAGTTAGGCGAAGTTGCGGCGCGGCAAGTTTCGCGTCTGAAATGTTCAGGCAAACGTGACCGGGCAAGTAAGCCTAGGCGTGATCTCCTTCGCGGCCGTCCGAGCATCCGTTTCGCCATTGTGGCGTTTGATGGTGCGGACGCCGCGGCGGCGATCCGCCGTCCCTTGCCACGCGCGCCTGAGATCTCGATGACCGAACCCCGTCCGCCGATCCGTCATGTCAGCCGCAAGGCGCAAATCATCGGCGGTGCGATCGCCCTGGCGGTTCTGGTCGGAATTGTGTGGCTGGCCTGGACCCTGATGCACGCGCCGAAGGGCGAGGGCGGCGGAGCGGGCGGTCCCGGAGGCCCGGGCGGCGGGTTCGGCGGCGGACGGCGCGGCGGTCCGGCCAGCACCGTGGCCGTGGCCACCGCGACCCAGGCCGACCTTCCGGTGATCATCGAGGCCCTGGGCACGGTGAAGCCCGCCGCGACGGTCACCGTCCGGCCTCAGGTCTCGGGCGTGATCACCCAGGTGATGTTCAAGGAAGGCCAGATGGTCCGCGCCGGCCAGCCGCTGGTGCAGATCGATCCGCGCCAGTTCCAGATGGACCTGATGCAGGCGCAGGGGAACCTGACCCGCGACGAGGCCCAGCTGGCCAGCGCCCAGGTCACCCTGACCCGCTACCAGACCCTGCTGGCCCAGGACTCCATCGCCCGCCAGGATGTCGACACCCAGGCCGCGACCGTCAAGCAGCTGCAGGGCACGGTGATGGCCGATCGGGCCGCTGTCGGCACGGCGCGGCTGAACGTCGGCTACGCCCGCATCGTCGCCCCGGTCAGCGGCCGGGTCGGCCTGCGGGTCGTGGACGCGGGCAACTACATCGGGGCGGGCGACGCCGGCGGTGTGGCGGTGATCACGACCGTCTCGCCGATCGACGTCGAGTTCACCGTCCCGCAGGACGACGTGCCGCGCATCGCGGCCCGGGCCAACGGCGCCGGCGTGCTGCCGGTGATCGCCCTGGACCGCACCCGCACCACCACGCTGGACAAGGGGACTTTCTCGACCCTGGACAACCTGGTCGACACGGGCACCGGTACGGTCAAGGCCAAGGCCCGCTTCCCCAATGCCGGCGGGGCGCTGTTCCCCAGCCAGTTCGTCAATGTCCGGCTGGAGCTGAACACCATCCAGGGCGCGGTCGTCGTGCCCGCCACGGCCCTGCGCCAGAGCAGCGACGGCGCCTTCGTCTGGGTGCTGGGCGAAGGGCAGGTCGTCCACAAGCGCAAGGTCACGTCCGGGCCGTCGACCACCACCCAGGTGTCGATTGTCAGTGGACTGAAGGTCGGCGAGAAGGTCATCACCGAGGGCGGCGACCGCCTGCGCGAAGGCGGCAAGGTGCAGCTGCCCGGCCAGGCCGCCGGCCGCATGGGCCAAGGCAAGGGCAAGGGAAAAGGCCAGTGGGCCGGCAAGCCGGGCGAGGGCGGTCAGGGGCAAGGCGGCGAACATCGCCGTCGCCGTCAGCAACAGGCCGAATAGGCCGCGCCGATGAACCCCTCGCGTCCTTTCATCCAGCGGCCGGTCGCCACGGCGCTGTTCATGGCGGCCATCGTCCTGGCCGGCCTGGTCGGCTTCCGGCTGCTGCCGCTGTCGGCCCTGCCGCAGGTCGACTATCCCACCATCCAAATCCAGACGCTCTATCCCGGCGCCAGCCCCGAGGTGATGAGCCAGACGGTCACCGCGCCGCTGGAGCGCCAGCTGGGCGAGATGGCCGGCCTGGCGCGGATGAGCTCGACCAGCACGGCCGGTGCCTCGATCATCACCCTGCAGTTCAACCTGGGTGAAAGCCTGGACGTCGCCGAGCAGGAGGTGCAGGCGGCGATCAACGGGGCCAACAGCCTGCTGCCGGCCGACCTGCCGGCCCCGCCGGTCTACGCCAAGGTCAATCCGGCCGACGCCCCGGTGCTGACCCTGGCGGTGACCTCCGACACCCTGCCGCTGACCGAGGTGCAGAACCTGGTCAACACCCGCCTGGCCCAGAAGATCAGCCAGGTCTCGGGCGTGGGCCTGGTCACGCTCAGCGGCGGTCAGCGGCCCGCCATCCGGATCCAGGCCGACACCCAGGCCATGGCCAGCTACGGCATCACCTTGGCCAATGTGCAGAGCGCGATCAGCAACGCCAACGCCAACAGCGCCAAGGGCAGCTTCGACGGCCCGACCCGCGCCTACACGATCAACGCCAACGACCAGCTGCTGACCGTCGACGACTATTCGAACCTGATCGTCAGCTACAAGGACCAGGCCCCGATCCGCTTGCGCGACATCGCCCAGGTCGTGCAGAGCGCCGAGAACACCCGGCTGGGCGCCTGGGCGAACGAGACGCCGGCGATCATCGTCAACGTCCAGCGCCAGCCGGGCGCCAACGTCATCAAGACCGTCGACGCCATCAAGGCCAAGCTGCCGGAACTGGAGGAGGGGCTGCCCGCCACCCTCGAGGTCAAGGTGCTGGCCGACCGCACCACCGGCATCCGCGGCTCGGTCCACCATGTGGAGATGGAGCTGCTGCTGGCCGTGGTCATGGTCGTGGTGGTGATCTTCTTCTTCCTGCACAGCCTGCGCGCCACCCTGATCGCCGGCCTGGCCGTGCCGATCTCGCTGATCGGCTCGTGCGGGGTGATGTACCTGCTGGGCTTCTCGCTGAACAATCTGAGCCTGATGGCGCTGACCATCGCGACGGGCTTCGTGGTCGACGACGCCATCGTCATGATCGAGAACATCTCCAGGCACCTGGAGAAGGGCGTCAAGCCGATGGCGGCGGCCCTGCAGGGCGCCAAGGAGATCGGCTTCACGATCATCTCGCTGACCGTGTCGCTGATCGCGGTACTGATCCCGCTGCTGTTCATGGGCGACGTGGTGGGGCGGCTGTTCCGAGAGTTCGCCATCACCCTGGCGATCACCATCCTGATCTCGGCCGTGGTTTCCCTGACCCTGACGCCGATGCTGTCGGCCCGCTGGCTGAAGCCGGCCGGCGAGGAGCACCAGGGCCGGATCGCCCGCAAGTCCCAGGCCGTGTTCGAGCGGGTCGAGGGCAAGTACGAGAAGGGCCTGGCCTGGGTGCTGGAACACCAGACGGCCACCCTGATCGTCGGCGTCGGGACCCTGGTCCTGACCGCCTTGCTCTACCTGGTCATCCCCAAGGGCCTGTTCCCGACCCAGGACACCGGCCAGCTTCAGGCCCGCACCGAGGTCGAGCAGTCGGTGTCGTACGACCGCATGGCGGGGCTGCAGCAGGACGCCGCCAAGGCCATCCTCGACGATCCGGCGGTGGAGAGCCTTAGCTCGTTCATCGGCGTCGACGGCGCCAACAACAGCATGCTCCACACCGGCCAGATGCTGATCAACCTGAAGGCCGACCGCCACGGCTCGCAGGAGAAGATCATGCAGCGGCTGCGGGACCGCGTCGCCGCCGTGCCGGGCGTGCACCTCTATCTGCAGCCCACCCAGGACCTGACGATCGACGCCGAGACCGGCCCGACCCTCTACCGCCTGTCGCTGGAGGGCGCCGACACCGCCACGGTCAAGCAATGGGCCGGCAAGCTGGCCGAGCGTCTGGCCAAGGTGAAGTCGGTGCGCAACGTCTACAGCGACGCCAGCGCCACCGGGGCGGCGGCCTATGTCGACATCGACCGCGACACCGCCGCCCGTCTTTCGATCACGGCCTCGGACATCGACGACGCCCTCTACAGCGCCTTCGGCCAGAGGATCGTCTCGACCATCTTCACCGAGACCAACCAGTACCGGGTGATCCTGGAGGCCAAGCCGGGCCTGCTGACCGCGCCGGAGTCGCTGGGCCTGCTGAACCTGAAGACCGGCGGCGGCTCGCCCACGCCGCTGTCGGCGATCTCGACGATCAAGGAGCAGACCGCCCCGCTGCAGGTGACCCACGTCGCCCAGTTCCCGGCCACCACGATCGGCTTCGACACCGCGCCCGGCGTCTCGCTGGGCAAGGCGGTCGACGACATCCGCGCGGCCATGAAGGACATCGGCATGCCGGTGTCGGTGACGCACACCTTCCTCGGCGCGGCCGGCGCGTACGAAAACTCGCTGAGCAACCAGCTGTGGCTGATCCTGGCGGCCGTGGTCTGCGTCTACATCGTGCTGGGCGTACTCTACGAGAGCTACATCCACCCGCTGACCATCCTGTCGACCCTGCCGTCGGCCGGCGTCGGCGCGCTGCTGGCGCTGTGGATCACCGGCAACGACCTGGGCGTGATCGGCATCATCGGCATCATCCTCCTGATCGGCATCGTCAAGAAGAACGCGATCATGATGATCGACTTCGCGATCGACGCCCAGCGCAACGAGGGCAAGAGCCCGCGCGACGCCATCTTCCAGGCGGCCGTGCTGCGCTTCCGCCCGATCCTGATGACCACCCTGGCGGCCCTGTTCGCGGCGGTCCCCCTGATGCTGAGCTTCGGCGAGGGCGGCGAACTGCGCCGGCCGCTGGGCATCGCCATCTTCGGCGGCCTGCTGGTCAGCCAGCTGCTGACGATGTTCACCACCCCGGTGATCTACCTGGCCTTCGACCGCTTCGCCCCGGCCGACAAGGGCGTCCACCGCGAACATGACGACCACGTCGCGCCCGACCGGGCCGATCCCGACCCTATCCCGGGGGCGCCGTCGTGAACCTGTCGGCGCCCTTCATCAAGCGGCCGGTGGCCACGGTCCTGCTGACCATCGGCCTGGCCATGGCGGGGATCGCCGCCTTTTTCGTGCTGCCGGTCTCGCCCCTGCCGCAGGTGGACTATCCGACCATCTCGGTCTCGGCCAATCTGTCGGGCGCCAGTCCCGAGACCATGGCCTCCAGCGTCGCCACGCCCCTGGAGCGGCGGCTGGGCGTGATCCCCGGCGTCACCGAGATGACCTCGCAGAGCAACACCGGCTCGGCCCGGGTGACCCTGCAGTTCGACCTCAACCGCGATATCGACGGCGCCGCCCGCGAGGTGCAGGCCGCCATCAACGCCGCCCGCTCGGACCTGCCGGCCACGCTGCGCAGCAACCCCAGCTACCGCAAGCAGAACCCTTCGGACGCCCCGGTGATCATCCTGGCCCTGACCAGCGACACCAAGACCCCGGGCCAGATCTACGACGCGGTTTCCAACATCGTGGCCCAACGCTTGTCACAGGTGACCGGCGTCGGAGACGTCGAGATCGGCGGCGGCTCGCTGCCGGCGGTGCGGGTGTCGGTCAATCCGTTCCTGCTGAACCAGTACGGCATCGCCCTGGAGGACGTGCGCGCCGCCGTGCAGTCGGCCAACGCCAACCGCCCCAAGGGCCAGGTCGAGGGGGCGGGGCGGCGCTTCCAGGTCTATACCAGCCCCGGCGGGCGCAAGGCGGCCGACTACGCCCCCCTGGTCGTGGCCTGGCGCGGCGACGCGCCGGTGCGCCTGCAGGACGTGGCCGAGGTCACCGACAGCGTCGCCGACACCCGGACCCTGGGCTTGTTCAACGGCAAGCCGGCGATCATCATCCTGGTCACCCGCCAGCCGGGCGCCAACATCATCCAGACCGTCGACAGCGTACGGGCCGTCCTGCCCGAGCTGCGGGCCCAACTGCCCAGCGACATCAACGTCCAGGTCGCCTCGGACAGCACCAATTCGATCCGCGCCTCGCTGCACGAGATCGAGGTGACCGTTCTGATCTCGGTCGTGCTGGTGGTGCTGGTGGTCAGCGCCTTCCTGCGCAGCGCCCGCGCCACCTTCATCCCCGCGGCGGCGACCGTCGTGTCGCTGCTGGGCACGTTCGGGGTGATGTACCTGCTGGGCTTCTCGCTGAACAACCTCAGCCTGATGGCCATCACCGTGGCCACCGGCTTCGTGGTCGACGACGCCATCGTGGTGCTGGAGAACACCCAGCGGCACATCGAGAAGGGCATGGACCGCTTCAAGGCCGCCCTGCTGGGCGCGCGCGAGGTGGGCTTCACGGTGCTGTCGATCAGCATCTCGCTGGTGGCCGTCTTCATCCCGCTGCTGTTCATGGGCGGCCAGGTGGGGCGGCTGTTCCGCGAGTTCGCCGTCACCCTGTCGACGGCGGTGATGATCTCGCTGGTCATCTCGCTGACCACCACGCCGATGATGTGCGCCTACCTGCTGCGGCCGCCCAAGGAAGGCAGGCAGGAGGGGCGGATCGCCCGCTTCTTCGAGGCCGGCTTCGACCGCGTCCATCGCGCCTACGAATACAGCCTGGACTGGGCCCTGGCCGCCAAGCCGCTGGTGGTGCTGATCCTGGTGGTGGTGATCGGCCTGACCGGCTGGCTCTACGTCGCCATGCCCAAGGGCTTCTTCCCCCAGCAGGACAGCGGGCAGATCCAGGCGGGCCTGCGCGCCGACCAGAGCGTCTCGTTCCACGTCATGCAGGACAAGCTGCGCCAGGTGGTGAACATCATCCGCAAGGATCCGGCGGTCGATACCGTGGTGGGCTTCACCGGCGGGAACCGCGCGGGCGGCGGCTTCCTGTTCGTCAATCTCAAGCCCTTGGGCAGCGGGGCGGACGACCGCAAGGACAAGGGCTCGGTGGTGATCAACCGCCTGCGGCCGCAGCTGCAGAAGGTCACCGGCATCAGCGTCTTCCTCAACCCCGTCCAGGACGTGCGGATGGGCGGGCGCTCCAGCAACTCGACCTACCAGTACACCCTGACCAGCGACTCCAGCGACGCGCTGAAGCAATGGGCCCCCAAGCTGGCCGAGGCGATGAAGGCCCGGTCCGACGTCATGACCGACGTCGACAGCGACCAGTCCGAGAACGGCGTCGAGACCTTCGTGACGATCGACCGCGACAGCGCTTCGCGGATGGGCGTCACGCCCCGGGCGGTCGACAACGCGCTCTACAACGCCTTCGGCCAGCGCCAGGTCGCCACGATCTACGAGGACATCAACCAGTACGCCGTGATCCTGGAGTGGGACCGTCGGTTCTCGAAGGGACCCGAGGCGCTGAACGATGTCTATGTACCGACCCGCGCCAGCGGCGCGACAGCGACCACTTCGACAAGCGGGGCGGCGGTCAATCCGGCCCTGCGCGACGCCTCGACCGGTTCGGCCCTGAACACGGCGGTGACGCCGATGACGCCGCTCTCGGCGATCTCCAGCGTCGCCCAGGCCGCCACCCCGACCTCTATCAACCACCAGAACGGCGAGCTGGCCACGACGGTGTCGTTCAACCTGGCCGACGGGGTCTCGCTCAGCGACGCCCAGGCCGCCATCAAGCAGGCCGAGGCCGACATCGCCCTGCCGACCAACGTGCGCGGCAGCTTCCAGGGCAGCGCCCGCAGCGCCCAGGACCAGAACAAGCAGCAGCCGTTCCTGGTCGCCGCCGCCATCGTGGCGATCTACATCGTGCTGGGCATCCTCTACGAGAGCTACGTCCACCCGCTGACGGTGCTGTCGACCCTGCCGGCGGCGGGGGTGGGGGCGATGCTGGCCCTGCTGGTCTTCAAGATGGAGTTCTCGGTGATCGCCCTGATCGGGGTGTTCCTGCTGCTGGGCATCGTCAAGAAGAACGCCATCCTGATCATCGACTTCGCCCTGGAGGCCCAGCGCTCGCGCGGGCTCTCGGCCATCGAGGCCGTGCGCGAGGCCAGCCTCCTGCGCTTCCGGCCGATCCTGATGACCACCCTGGCCGCCGCCCTGGGCGCCTTGCCCCTGGCCATCGGATTCGGGGAGGGGGCCGAGCTGCGCCGTCCGCTGGGGATCACCATCATCGGCGGCCTGATCGCCAGCCAGCTGCTGACCCTGATCACCACCCCGGTCGTCTACGTCTATCTCGACCGCCTGCGGGGCAAGAAGCGCGACGAGCGCTATCTCGCCCACATGCCCTCCGCGCCGGAGCCAGTCTGATGCCTGCTTTCAAGCCCCCCATCTTCAAGACTGGAGTCCTTGCCGGCGCTTCGCTGATCCTGCTGTCGGCCTGCACGGTCGGGCCCGCCTATCAGCGGCCGGACGTCACCGCCTCGGCCACGGCCCTGCCGGCGACCTACAAGGCCCTGGACGGCTGGAAGGTCGCCACGCCCGGCGATCTGCTCGACCGCGGCGACTGGTGGACCCTGCTGGGGGATCCGGCGCTGGACGCCCTGGTGGCCAAGGTCAACGTCTCCAACCAGACCATCGCCGCCGCCGAGGCCAACTACCGGCAGGCGCGGGCCCTGACGCGCGAGCAGCGGGCCAGCCTGTTCCCGGTGGTCGACCTGTCGGGCTCGGTCACCAAGGCCGGCGGCTCGGCCTCGGTCAATTCAGCCGGCGGTTCGGGCAACGCCGCGCGTTACCAGGCCAGCCTCGGCGCCAGCTGGGAGCCGGACCTCTGGGGCCGCATCCGCCAGGGGATCAACGGCGCCAAGGCCGGCGAGCAGGCCAGCGCGGCCGACCTGGCCGGCGCCAAGCTGTCCATGCAGGGCGAGCTGGCGGTGAACTATCTGGGCCTGCGCCAGACCGACGTCGAGCTGGCCCTGGTGACCCGGACCGTCGAGGGCTACCAGCGCAGCCTGCAGATCACCCAGAACCGCTACGCCGCCGCCATCGCGCCCAAGTCGGACGTGCTGCAGGCCACCAGCCAGCTGGCCGGAGCCCAGGCCGAGCTGGAGAGCCTGCGCCAGACCCGAGCGGCCTACGAGAACGCCATCGCCACCCTGATCGGCGAGCCGGCCAGCGGCTTCCGCCTGGCCGCCGACCCCAACTGGAGCGCCCGCGTGCCCGAGATACCGGCCGGGGTGCCCTCGACCCTGCTGGAGCGCCGTCCGGACATCGCGGCCGCCGAGCGCCGGGTGGCCGCCGCCAACGCCGACATCGGGGTGGCCCGCGCCGCCTTTTTCCCGACCATCGGTCTCAGCGCCGCCGGCAACACCAGCGGCACCGATTTCGGCGATCTGTTCTCGGCCTCGGCCAACACCTGGTCGCTGGGCCTGACCGCCGCCCAGACCCTGTTCGACGCCGGCGCGCGCAAGGCGCGGGTGGAGCAGGCGAGGGCGTCCTACGACGCCTCGGTGGCCGACTACCGCCAGACCGCCTTGGCCGCTTTCGAGGACGTGGAGAACCAACTGACCGCGGCCCAGGCGCTGGAACGCCGCCAGGCCCTGCTGAAGACCAGCTCGGACGCCGCCGACCAGACCGAGCAGATGCTGCTGAACCAGTACAAGGCCGGGCAGGTGGCCTACACGGATGTCGTCGCGGCCCAAGCCTCGGCGCTGTCCGCCCGGCGGGCCCTGGTGACCGCCACCGTGGCGCGCCAGACCACGGCCGTGGCGCTGATCCAGGCCCTGGGCGGCGGCTGGCAGGCGCCGACCTGACGGTCGGGTCCGCGACCTTCGGCGCCGGCGCCGATCACCTTGAGGTATAGCCCCGCTCGCGAATCGGCGTTCTCCTAGCGGTTCAACGGGCGCGCCGAACGCGAAGTCCCGCTGGTCGGACCGGGGGGTGTCGATGTCACTGCTGAACGGGACGGCGCCGCCTGCGCCTGGCGATGGCGTCGACGGCGACTTTTGGATCGATACGACCGCCTGGTTCATCTACGGCCCGAAGGCGGCGGGCGCCTGGCCCGCCGGCGTGGCCATGATCGGGCACACCCCGACGAACGCCGAGCTCGAGGCCCTGATCACGCCGATCGTCGACAGCGCGGTGACGGCCGCGGTCAACGCGCTCTATCTCCAACTGACGGTCGAGATGCCTGATCTCTCCCTTTCCGGGGATGCGATCTCGCCGACCGCGCCGGCGGGGACCGTGGTGGGGACCCTCGTCGGGAAGACACCCGGATCGCTCTTGTCGATCAGTCCCAACGACGGCCGGTTCATCCTTACCGGCGACGACTACAACGGTTGGAAAGTTGTGCGGGGATCCGCGCCCGTCGTCGCGGGCGATCTCGATCTTCTGGTGACCCAGACCTATCTGGCGGGCCGGAACAGCCCGAAGGTCGACGCCCTGCGGATCTTCATCACCGATCCGCTGCCGGTCCTGACGACGGCGGGTTACGCCTTCGCCGCGTCCCGCTTCGTCTTTCCGGTGACATCGACAGGCGGCGCCGGGGCCGGCAATCGGTTCCAGTTGTCGAACACCTATTTCGCGACGCCCGCCTGGACCGCGACGGGCTGGCGCTTCGCCTTCGCCAACTTCTACCTGGCGGGCGCGGTCGGCCCCGAACGCCCCGCCAACACCGCCATGACCATCGAGTTCGCCACGGTCACCGACGACCCCGTCGGCACGAACGCCTGGCCCGTGACCTTCAACGGCGGCTCGACCAGCGTCGTGATCCCCGCCGGACAGGTCGTGCTGTCCGACGAGGTGGTCGGGTTCGCGCCGGCGGCCAACAGCCATGCCTATATCCGCGTCCAGAAGTCGGTGCCGGTCGGCGGCTATCAGCTGGTTTCGATCTATCCGTCCACGGTCGGATCGGACCTCGGCGAAGGGAACGAAGGCACTTCCGCCGTCCAGACCGGCAAACGGCTCGGCGGCGCGATCGCCGTCACCAATCCCGGCTCGACGCAATCCTATTCACCTTGCTTCGCCGTCGCGAAGGGATGGGATGGAACCTCGCCGGTCTTCCTGATCAACGGCACCAGCCGCCAGGTCCCGACCAGCGACCTCGTGTACCGGCAGGCCCAGCGCAGCGTGACCAGCGCGATCATGCGCGGGCTGGACGATACGACGGGCGGACGGATGGCGTTCGGCAACTTCTCGCAGAGTGGGGCCTACGCCCTCAACACCGCGTCCGAGGCGACGGGCGCGTTCGCGGCGCGGATGGCCGCGCTCAGGGCGATCGGCAACGCGCCGTTCAATCGCATCGCGACCGACATCGGGCCCAACGACATCAACCAGGGCCTGCTGTCGCTTCCCGCGATCAAGAAGGCGACGACGAACTGGTGGCGCTTCTGGCGGGCGCACTGCCCGTCGACGCCGGTGTTCCATTTCTTCGGCGAGCCTTGGACGACCTCGGCGCCTGGGACCTACTGGACCACGGTGGCGGACCAGACGCCCCTGCCGAGCGCCGCCTATCCCGATGGCGTGCAGCCTCTGTGGTTCAACTGGCTGCTGACATCCGCCGATCGGCCCGCCTGGGTCACGGCGATCGACATGAGGACGACCTACGAGGACGGGGCCAGTCCCGGCAAGTGGAAGGCGCCCGGCGTGACGGGAGCCTTGCTGGCCAACGTGTCGGCGGGCGCGCTCTACTGCTCCGTCGACATGAGCGCCGTCGCGGAGCTCGGCGAAAGCCTGGTCGTCGACAACGAGCGCATCTACGTCTCCTCGACGACGGGACCGGCTTCGAACCAGACCCTCGGCATGCACTCGAAGTTCACGGCGGCCCATCCCGCGACCACGCTCGTGCGAACCGCCTATACGACCGACGGCGTCCACCCCGCCGCGCCGTTGATGATCGCCGGCGGCGGCTACATCGCCGGCTTGAAGGTGAGCGGCGTCATCCACTGAGCTGGCTAGACCAGTATCGGGTCGCCGGCTGACTGATGGCGAGCTCTGTCATCGAACGGCAACGAGCGCTGGCGCCGTTTGCGATCTGATTCGCCAATTCCGGGGTCGGCTGCGCCCCGGTGAAATCCAATTTTGGGTTGTTTTCCGGTTCTGGTCTTGCCTCTCAGGGCTTTGGCCTGACCAGAAAGTTCTGCCACTTTGAAAAGTGGCATTACCAATCATTGACACATTTCTCGATTGGTCGGATAAGTCGCCGCATAAGGGCGCCCACTCAGACGCGCCAGGGGAGGGATCATGACCACCGTTCGAAACACTCTTGTCCTGCGGACCGCGCTGCTGGCTTCGTGCGCCGCTCTGGCGCTGGGCTCGGTCGCTCAGGCGCAACAGGCCGCGCCCGCCCAGGCCGAACAGGCCCCGGCCGATGACAGCGTCGTCGACACTGTCGTGGTAACCGGTTTCCGCGCCGCCTACGCCAACGCCATCGCCACCAAGCGCGACACCCTGCAGATCTCGGACGGCATCTCGTCGGACGGCCTGGGCCGCTTCCCGGACCTCAACGTCGGCGAGGCGATCCAGCGCGTCCCCGGCATCCAGATCAATCGCGAGGCCGACAGCCGCAACGCCACGATCAGCCTGCGCGGCCTGCCGGGCACCTTCGCCCGCACCACCCTGAACGGCGGCGCCTTCGCCGACCCGATCCTGAACGGCTCGACCCCGCTGGGCGCGTTCAACTCCGACATCTTCACGTCGATCAACGTGATCAAGTCGCCGATGGCCACCGACCTGGCCGGCGGCCTGTCGGGCAACATCGACCTGCGCATCGCGCCCGCCCTGCAGCGCAAGGACGGCGGCTTCGCCAAGGTCTCGTACGAGTACAACGACCTGGGCAACCTGGGCAGCCCGCTGGCCTCGATGGGCTACAACGCCCACCTCAGCGACGATTTCGCGATCTTCGGCGTCGTGGGCTGGAAGGACGAGAAGTTCCGCCGCGACTCGATCACGGTGAACTCCTGGGCCAACAAGCTGGGCGCGATCCAGGTGGGCAACCAGGCCGCCGCCGGCTCGAACCCGGTCTATGACGCCCTGGTCACCGCCAATCCGGGCGGGGTCTACTATCCCAGCCAGACCCGCCAGCTGGTGAAGTACAACCGCGGCACCACGCTATCGGCCGCGACCGGCTTCGAATGGCAGGTCAACGAGAATTGGAAGCTGGGCGCCAACGCGTTCATCACCAAGCGCAACCTCAAGGATGCGACGAACAACATCCTCTATATCGATGCGGGCCCGGGCAACGGCACCAACACCGGCTTGGTCGCGGCCTCGGCGGTGGCCCACATCACCCAGATCGGCACGCCCTACATCGTCCAGACCCCCAACGGTCCGCGCGCCTACATCAACAGCTTCTCGGCCGAGAACATCAACACCTTCGACTCGGTCCGCTCCGAGCCGGCCAAGAACCAGACCTGGGCCATCAACCCGACCCTGGAGTTCAAGAACGACGACTGGCGCGCCACGGCCAATCTGACGATCTCGCGCGCCCAGGCCCAGGCCAACCAGATCGAGCTGGACATCGTCCAGAACCCCTACCGCAACCTGGGTTCGGCCGGGCTGAACGGCATCACCACCTCGGTCAATCTGGGCGGGACCGACTTGGCCAACTACATGGCGACCCTGGTCACGCCGCACGCCACCCACCTGCCCAACGGCGGCTTCCCGATCGCGGCGGCCCCGGCCTCGGCCACCCAGGCCAGCGCCCCGATGCCCGGCCAGGCGGCGAACATCACCGGCGACAAGTTCGGCATCACGGGCACTAACGGCAACGCCGACAACAAGCTGGACTCGTTCCAACTGGACCTGGAGCGCTCGTTCTCCGACAACCCGTTCCTGACCAGCATCCTGTTCGGCGGCCGGGCGGAGCGTAACGAGTTCGTCTCGAGCGGCTCGCGCAACACCTCCCTGGGCGCCCAGACCCAGAACATCACGCCGGACATGGCGTCCCAGCTGGGCTACGCCAAGGACTTCTTCGGCGGCAAGGCCGGCGGCCCGACCTCCAACTGGATGGGCCTGGACGTCCAGCGCGTGCTGGCGGCGATCACGCCGATCAACCCGAACGCCTTGCCCGCCCAGTTCACGCTCGGCGCCCCGGGCGTCTTCCTGACCCCGTACGGCTTTGTCAACAACTACTGGGACGGCAACTACTGGAACAACAACTTCAGCAACGCCAACGACGTGTACTCGCTGTACGCCACGGCGAAGTTCAAGACCGACGTGCTGAGCGTTCCGGTGCGCGGCGCGCTCGGCGTCCGCTACGAATACACCGAGAATGAGATCAATGCGCTGAACTGCAACAACTGCGGCGCGAACATCTCGGGTGCGGGCGGGCCGGTCAACCACTCGCTGAGCACCAAGACCACCAAGAACGACTACGACTACTGGCTGCCGTCGCTGATCCTGGCCGCCGATCTGCGCGAAGACCTGATCCTGCGCTTCGCGGCCTATTCCACCTATGTCCGTCCGCAGCCGCGCGACACCGTACCGACCACCTATGTCCAGGTGCCGGTCACCCTGACCACGCCGATCGACCCGGTCTACACGGTCACCATCGGCGCCACGGACCTGAAGCCCTACACCTCGGACTCCTTCGACCTGTCGCTGGAATGGTACAACCGTCCGGGCGGCCTGATCTCGGTGGCCGCCTATCGCAAGCGGATCGACGGCTATATCGGCCCGATCACCGATCCGGCGATCCTCTGCCCGGCGAACGGCAAGATCCCGGGCATCGATGTCGATATGGGCACGCTGACGATCGACAATTCGAGCGGTACGCCGGTCTGCAGGAGCTCCAACCAGTTCCCCGGCGCCGGCGGGGGGCTGAAGAACGCCCAGGTCAACATCAGCGGCAAGACCAACCAGAGCCCGATGACCGTCACCGGCCTGGAGTTCAACATCCAGCAGAACTTCGACTTCCTGCCGGGCTTCTGGCGCAACTTCGGCGGCGCGTTCAACTACTCGTTCGTCAACATCGACGGCAAGGACACGGCGGGCAAGGACATCACCCTGCCCAGCGTGTCGAAGAACAACCTGAACGTCATCGGTTACTACGAGTCCGACAAGTTCGGCGTCCGCCTGGTCTACAACTGGCGTGACAAGTACGACCTGGCCGCCGGCAACTCGTTCGTCGGCGACGCCCGCACCGTCAAGGCGCGCAGCCAGCTGGACGCCTCGGCCTCGTACAACATCACCAAGGACCTGACGGTCTCGGTCGATGCGTTCAACCTGACCGACGCCACCCGGTCGGAGTACGAGAACGACCCGATGCTGCCGCGCCGGATCGACTACGACGGGCGCACCTATCAGGTGACGATGCGCGCCAAGTTCTAATCCCCTCCTGCAGGGCCGGGCGTGAAGCCCGGCCCTTTTTCTTTGAACCCAGTACTGAAGAGACGCGTGACATGAAGACCCTGCTGATGGGCGCGGCCGCCGCCTTGGCCCTCCTGGCTTCGCCCGCCCTGGCCGGCGACTACGCCATCCTCGGTCCCGACTATGCCAAGGGCGCCGCCCAGGCCCCGGCGGCCCAGGAGGTGATTTCCAAGGCCAAGGCCGCCCTCGACCGTCCGCCGGGCGCGATCCCCAAGCTGCACACCGAAGGCACCCTGCCGGGCAAGGGCATCCGCGAGATCAGCCTGAAGGCCAAGGAAGACCAGCCGATCGTGCTGAACCTGGCCCTGGCCTGGCGCCTGACCGGCGACCGCGCCTATCTCGACCAGGCCGGCCGCTATCTGGAGGCCTGGGCCGACATCTACGAGCCGTCGTTCAACCCGATCGACGAGACCGGCTTCGACACGCTGCTGATGGCCACCGACCTGACCGAGGCTGACCTGCCGGCCGCGACCCGCGCCAAGGTCGACAAGATGTGGCGGGGCATGGCCGTCGGCTATCTGGACGCGATGGACGCCAAGCCGAAGAACTTCAACACCAACTGGCAGAGCCACCGCGTCAAGCTGGCGACCATGGCCGCCTTCCAGACCGGCGACGCCAAGCTGATCGAGCGGGCGAGGGCGGCCTACCGCGCCCAGGTCTCGACCAACATCCAGCCCGACGGGTCGGTGTTCGACTTCCACGAGCGCGACGCCCTGCACTACGTCACCTACGACCTCGACCCGCTGATGATGGCGGCCTTGTCGGCCAAGGCGCACGGCGAGGACTGGCTGAACTGGAAGGCCGACAACGACGTCAGCCTGGCCTCGGCGCTGGACTGGCTGGTCCCGTACGCGCGCGGCCAGAAGACCCACATCGAGTTCGCCAACTCCAAGATCCAGTTCGACCGCGACCGCGCCGCCGCCGGCCAGAAGGAATACGCGCCCCACCCGTGGGACGTGTCGAACGCCGTGGGCACCTACGGCCTGGCCGCGCTGCTGGACCCGCGTTTCGGCGCGGTGCGCGACGAGGTGTCGGCCAAGACGGGCAAGAAGCCGGCGGCCTGGATCCGGCTACGCGGGGCACGGTGACGATCTGAAGGTCCGTCACGGCCTTCCGGCGCCGCTATTTCAGGCTAGGGTGCGCAAATTCCAGGCTGATAGAGCAACTGCGCCCGTGACGGACCTTCACCGCTCCCCCCCGTCGCCCGAGAGCCTTAGGGCGGAGGGCATGCGCGTCCTCGTCATCGATCCGGATCCCGCGCGCGCCGCCCTCGTGGCCGAGGGACTGGAGGGCGTGCAGCCGCTGGAGGTGCGTCGGGCGGCCACGTTCGACGAGCGCGAGGCCGCCGCCTTCGCGCCGGACGTGGTGGTGATCGCCGCCGACAGTCCCGACCGCGACACCCTGGAAAGCCTGCGCGAGGCCGGGCAGCACAATCCGCGCGCCGTGGTGATGTTCGTCGACCGCTCCGAACCGGGCCTGGCCGAGCAGGCCGTGCGGGCCGGGGTGGCCGCCTATGTGGTCGACGGCCTGGCGCCGGCGCGCGTCCGCTCGATCCTCGACGTGGCCATGAGCCGCTTCGCCCTGACCCAGCAGCTGCGCGGCGACCTGGCCAAGGCCAAGGCCGACCTGGAGTCGCGCAAGACCGTCGAGCGCGCCAAGGGCCTGCTGATGAAGGAGCGCGGCCTGGACGAGGACGGCGCCTATCGTCTGCTGCGCAAGCTGGCCATGGACCGCGGCAAGCCGATCGGCCAGGTCGCGGCCGACCTGCTGGCCTTCGCCGGCGTGCTGAAGGGCGACGCCTCATGAGCGGGCTGGCCGACCTGACGCTGGGCTTCATCCCCCTGACCGACTGCGCGTCGCTGGTGGTGGCCAAGGCGCGGGGCTTCTTCGCCGAGGAGGGGCTGGAGGTCACGCTCAGCCGCGAGGCGTCGTGGGCCACGATCCGCGACAAGGTGCTGGTCGGCGCCCTGGACGGCGCGCACATGCTCGCGCCCATGGCCCTGGCCGCCGGTCTCAACGATCCGCGGTCGGCGATGCTGGCGCCGCTGGCCCTGAACCAGAACGGCAGCGCGATCACGGTCTCGACGCGGCTGGGGGCCCAGTTGCGCCAGATCGACCCCGAGGGCATGGCCGCGCCCCTGATCACGGCCGCGCCCCTGGCCAAGCTGGTCGAACAGCGTCGCGCGCAGGACGCGCCGATCCTGACCTTCGCGATGGTCTTCCCGCAGTCGATGCACAACTACGCCCTGCGCTACTGGCTGGCCCAGGCGGGAATCGACCCAGACCGCGACGTGCGCCTGGTGGTCACGCCGCCGCCGCGCATGGTCGAGCATCTGCGCCTGGGCGAGATCGACGGCTTCTGCGTCGGCGCGCCGTGGAACGCCGTGGCCGTCGACGAGGGCCTGGGCGAGGTGCTGATCAAGGCCTCGCAGCTGTGGCCGGGCGGCCCGGACAAGGTGTTCGGTGTCACGGCCGGCTGGGCCGAGCGCCATGGCGACGAGCTGCGCGCCGCCCTTCGCGCCCTGATCCGCGCTGCGGCCTGGGCCGATGAGCCCGGCAACCACGCCGAACTGGTGGCCTTGTTGTCGCGACCCGACCATGTGGGCGTCGAGGCCGAGGTCGTGGCTCGGGCGCTGAAGTCCGAGATCGTCTTCCACCGCGACGCCGCCGGCCTGCCGCGTCGCGAGCATGCGCTGTGGTTCCTGTCCCAGATGGTCCGCTGGGGGCAGGTCCGGGCGGAGCTCGACCTCGACCAGGTCGCGGACGCGGTCTACCGGCCCGACCTTTTCCGCGAGGCGGCCCTGTCCCTGGGGCCGATCGTCGATCCCGCGATGGTGTTCGCCGACGCGGCCCCCGCCGGCGGGGGGCTGTTCGACGGCGCGTCGTTCGACCCGGCGAAAGCCTCAAGCTACGCGGCGGCTTTTCCGATCGGCCGAATGCGCCCCTAGCCGCGTTTTGCCCAAATTGTGGGCATTGTCGCTGCCTTCAAGTTAGGCAATCGCACGAAGATCGTACGAAGAGACCGTCGTTTGCACTGCACCGCAACATGGTGCGTGACTCCGTCAGCAGCCTGAAGTTCCACTGACATCAAGCCTTCGGACAACGGCGTTCGTGGCTGCCAGAGACGACCGCTCGGATGCGGTCACCCGCCCGGGGCGATGACGCCCCGCTCTCGCAGACACGCAACATCCGAGGCGCATCATGATCTCTCGTGATTTCCTGAAGGCCGGCCACACGCCGACCCTGTTCGCCGCGTTCCTGTATTTCGATCTCAGCTTCATGGTCTGGGTGATCCTGGGCCCGCTCGGCGTGGCCATCGCCAAGGAGTTCCACCTCGACCCCGCCCAGAAGGGCCTGATGGTCGCCATCCCGGTCCTAGCCGGCGCGGTGCTGCGGCTGGTCAACGGCGTGCTGGTCGACCGCATCGGTCCCAAGAAAACCGGCATGATCGGCCAGCTGATCGTGTTGGCCGGCCTGGTCGGGGCCTGGGCCCTGGGCATCCACGACTATCACCAGGTCCTGGCCCTGGGCCTGATCCTCGGCGTGGCCGGCGCCTCGTTCGCCGTCGCCCTGCCGCTGGCCTCGCGCTGGTATCCGCAGGAGCATCAGGGCCTGGCCCTGGGCATCGCCGGCGCCGGCAACAGCGGCACCGCCCTGGCGGCCCTGTTCGCGCCGATCCTCGCCAAGACCTTCGGCTGGCAGAACGTTATCGGCCTGGCCGCCATCCCGCTGGCCGTGGCCTTCGTGGTCTACATGCTGCTGGCCAAGGACGCGCCGGAACAGCCCGCGCCCAAGAAGCTGACCGAGTATCTCGACGTCCTGAAGGTTCCGGACGCCTGGTGGCTGATGCTGCTGTACGCCGTCACCTTCGGCGGCTTCGTGGGCCTGGCCTCGTCCCTGACCATCTACTTCAACGCCGAATACGGCCTGGACCCGGTGATCGCCGGCTTCTTCACCGCCGCCTGCGTGTTCGCCGGCTCGTTCATCCGCCCGGTCGGCGGGGCGCTGGCCGACCGCTTCGGCGGAGTGCGGACCCTGACCTTCGTCTTCGCCCTGGCCGCCGCCGGCCTGTCGGTCGCCAGCTTCCAGCTGCCCTCGGCCTGGGTCGCCCTGGCGGTGCTGATGTTCTCGATGCTGGCCCTGGGCGCCGGCAACGGCGCGGTGTTCCAGCTGGCGCCCCAGCGGTTCCGCAAGGAGATCGGCGTCATGACCGGCCTGATCGGCATGACGGGCGGCATCGGCGGCTTCTACCTGGCCTCGTCCCTGGGCATGGCCAAGAAGATGACCGGTTCCTACCAGGTCGGCTTGCTGGGCTTCGCGGCCCTGGCGGTGTTCGCCCTGGTCGCCCTGACCGGCCTGAAGGCCCGCTGGCGCGCGGTCTGGCCGACCCTGCACGGCGGCGACGCCCGTCCGATCCGCGTCTGACCTTCCTCTTCCAGTGAGCAGAACCATGACCAAGGAAAAGCTGGTCGTCATCGGCAACGGCATGGCCGGTTGCCGGGCGGTCGAGGAAGTCCTCAAGCGCGATCCCGACCGCTACGAGATCGCGATCTTCGGGACCGAGCCGCGGGTGAACTACAACCGCATCATGCTGTCGCCGGTGCTGGCGGGCGAGAAGAGCTTCGCCGACATCGTCATCAACGACGAGGCCTGGTACGCCGACAACGCCATCACCCTGCACGCCGGTCGCGCCGTCACGGCGGTCGACCTGGAAGGCCGCAAGGTGGTCGCCGAGGGCGGGCTCGAGGTCGCCTACGACAAGCTGATCCTGGCCACGGGGTCCGACCCGTTCCGCCTGCCGCTGCCGGGCATCGACCTGAAGGGCGTGGTCACCTTCCGCGACCTGGACGACGTCGAGGCCATGGTCGCCGCCTCCAATAGGCCCGGCGCCAGGGCCGTGGTGATCGGCGGCGGCCTGCTGGGCCTCGAAGCCGCCTACGGCCTGGCCCGGCGCGGCATGGCCGCCACGGTCGTCCACCTGATGGACGTGCTGATGGAACGCCAGCTGGACGAGAGCGCCGGCTTCCTGCTGCGCGAGGCCTTGGCCGAGCGCGGCGTCGAGACCGTGCTGGGCGCTCACTCGGAAGAGATCGTCGGAGCGGACGGCCAGGTCACCGGCCTGAAGCTGAAGGACGGCCGCACCCTGCCGTGCGATCTGCTGGTCATGGCCGTGGGCATCCGTCCGAATTCGACCCTGGCCCGCAACGCCGGCCTGGCGGTCAATCGCGGCGTGCTCGTCGACGACGCCATGCGCACCTCCGACCCGGCGGTGTTCGCCGTGGGCGAATGCGCCGAGCACCGGGGCAACTGCTACGGCCTGGTCGCGCCCATCTGGGACATGTGCCGCTCGCTGGCCGAGTCCATGACCGACGGGGAGGGGGCCTACGAGGGCTCGGTCCTGTCGACCCGGCTGAAGGTGTCGGGCGTCGACGTCTTCTCAGCCGGCAAGTTCTCGGGCGGCGAAGGCTGCGAGGACATCGTGTTCCGCGACGCCGGGCGCGGCGTCTACAAGCGCGTGGTCATCGAGGACGGCAAGGTGGCGGGGGCGGTGCTGTTCGGCGACGCCGCCGACGGCAACTGGTACTTCGACCTGATGCGGTCGGGCGCCAGCGTGACCGACATCCGCGAGACCCTGATCTTCGGCCAGGCCATCACGGAAGGGCTGTCCGGCCTGGACCCTAACGCCGCCGTTGCGGCCATGCCCGACACGCAGGAAATCTGCGGCTGCAACGGCGTCTGCAAGGGTGCGATCGTCGGCGCCATCACCGCCCAGGGCCTGACCACCCTGGACGACGTCAAGGCGGTGACCAAGGCCTCGGCCTCGTGCGGCTCGTGTACGCCGCTGGTCGAGCAGGTGCTGAAGCTGACCCTGGGCGACGGCTTCAAGGAGCAGACCGGCCCCAAGCCGATGTGCAAGTGCACGTCCAAGCCGCACTCCGACGTCCGCAAGGCGATCGTGGAGTGGGAGCTGAAGTCCATGCCGGCGGTCATGCAGGCCCTGGAATGGACCACGCCCGACGGCTGCGCCTCGTGCCGTCCGGCCCTGAACTACTACCTGCTGTGCGCCTGGCCGTCGGAGTATCGCGACGACAAGCAGTCGCGCTTCATCAACGAGCGGGTCCACGCCAACATCCAGAAGGACGGCACCTACAGCGTCGTTCCGCGGATGTGGGGCGGCATGACCACGCCCGACGAGCTGCGGGCCATCGCCGACGTGGCGGACAAGTTCGCCATCCCGGCGGTCAAGGTCACGGGCGGCCAGCGGATCGACCTGCTGGGCGTCAAGAAGGACGACCTGCCGGCCGTCTGGGCCGACCTGAACGCCGCGGGCATGGTCAGCGGCCACGCCTACGCCAAGGGCCTGCGCACGGTGAAGACCTGCGTCGGCAGCGACTGGTGCCGGTTCGGCACCCAAGACTCCACGGGGCTGGGCATCCGTCTGGAGAAGTTCCTCTGGGGCTCGTGGGCACCGGCCAAGGTCAAGCTGGCCGTGTCGGGCTGTCCGCGCAACTGCGCCGAGGCCACCTGCAAGGACTTCGGCGTGGTCTGCGTCGACAGCGGCTACGAGATCCACATCGGCGGCGCCGCCGGCCTGCACATCCAGGGCACCCAGGTGCTGACCCGGGTGGCGACCGAGGACGAGGCCGTCTGGGTCATCGCCGCAGCCATGCAACTGTACCGCGAGGAGGGCTGGTACCTGGAGCGGGTCTACAAGTGGATGGCGCGCGTGGGGCTGGAGAGCATCCAGGACAAGGTCACCGATCCGGACCAGCGCAAGGCCCTCTACGACCGCTTCGTGTTCTCGCAGCGCTTCGCCCGCCTCGATCCGTGGGCTGAGCGCGTGGCCGGCCGCCACACCGAGGAATTCACCCCCATGAGCCGCCGGATGGAGTTCGTCCCCGCATGAACGCGCACGTGAAAGTCCCGGTCTGGGTGGATGTCGGCGCGGTCACGGACGTGCCCCGCCGGGGCGCGCGCCGGGTGCCCAGCCCGCGCGGCGATATCGCCATCTTCCGCACCGGCGACGGCGAGGTGTTCGCCCTGATGGACGCCTGTCCGCACAAGGGCGGGCCGCTGAGCCAGGGCATCGTCCACGGCCGGGCGGTGACCTGCCCGCTGCACAGCTGGAACATCGACCTGGCCTCGGGCGAGGCCATGGGCGCCGACAAGGGCAAGGGCTGCACCCCCGTGGTGCCGCTGGAGGTCCGCGACGGCCGCCTGCTGCTGAGCCTCGACGTCCATGGCTGACGGATCGGCCGTCCCGAACGTCAAGACGACCTGCCCCTATTGCGGGGTGGGTTGCGGCGTCTCGGGCGCGGTCGCCCAGGAACGGGCCCTGTCGGTGTCGGGCGACAAGGCCCACCCGGCCAATCTCGGCCGCCTGTGCTCTAAGGGCACGGCGTTGGGGGCGACGGTGGGGCTGCAGGGCCGGCTGCTGGAGCCGACGATCAACGGCAAGTCGGCGAGTTGGAGCGACGCCACGGCCCTGGTCGCCAGGCGCTTCAAGGACACCATCGCCAGGCACGGCCCCGACAGCGTGGCCTTCTACGTCTCGGGCCAACTGCTGACCGAGGACTACTACGTCGCCAACAAGCTGATGAAGGGCTTCATCGGTTCGGGCAACATCGACACCAACAGCCGCCTGTGCATGGCCTCGGCCGTGGCGGCCCACAAGCAGGCCTTCGGCGCCGACCTGGTGCCCGGCTGCTACGAGGACCTGGACCTGGCCGACCTGGTGGTGTTCAGCGGCCACAACGCCGCCTGGACCCATCCGGTGCTGTTCCGGCGCATGGAGGCGGCGAGGGCGCGGGGCCAGAAGCACGTGGTCATCGATCCGCGCCGCACCGACACCGCCGAGGGCGCGGACCTGCACCTGGCGATCGCCCCGCAGAGCGACGTGCGTCTGTGGAACGGCCTACTGGCCCACCTGATCCGCATCGACGCCGTCGACCGCGACTACATCGCCGCTCACGTGAACGGTTTCGCGGAAGTCGTGGAAGCGCTTGAGGAATTGGACCAGTCGCCGGCCGCCGTCGCCACCGATTGCGGCGTGCCGGTCGAGGATGTGCTAACCTTCTTCGACCTGTTCGCGGCCCACGAGCGTACGGTCAGCCTGTTCTCGATGGGCGCCAATCAGTCGGCCCAGGGCACCGCCAAGGGGCTGTCGATCCTCAACGTCCACCTGGCCACTGGACGGATCGGAAAGCCGGGCGGTTGCCCGTTCTCGATCACCGGTCAGCCCAACGCCATGGGCGGGCGCGAGACCGGCGGCATGGCCAACACCCTGGCCGGCCACATGGACTTCGCCCCGGCCGACCGCGACCGCGTGGCCCGCTTCTGGGGCGCGCCCGACACAGCCCGCGCGCCGGGCCTGAAGGCCGTCGACATGTTCGAGGCCATCCACGCCGGCAAGATCAAGGCCGTCTGGGTGATGGCCACCAACCCCGCCGTCAGCCTGCCGGACGCCGGCCGGGTGCGCGAGGCGCTGGAGCGCTGTCCGTTCGTGGTGGTGTCCGACTGCGTGGAGACCGACACCACGGCCTTCGCCGACGTCAAGCTGCCGGCCCTGGCCTGGGGCGAGAAGGACGGCACGGTCACCAATTCCGAGCGCCGGATCTCGCGCCAGCGGGCCCTGTTCCCGGCGCCCGGCCAGGCCCGCGCCGACTGGCGGATCGTGGCCGACGTCGCCAAAGCCATGGGCTTCGACGGCTTCGGCTGGGCCAGCAACGCCAGCGTCTTCCGCGAATGGGCGCGCCTGACGGCCTATGAGAATACGGACCGCGTCCTGAACCTGTCTGGACTTTCGGCTTTGACGCCCGAGGCTTACGCCGAACTCCTGCCGATGCAGTGGCCGGTTGCGGCGGACGGGCAGGGCACGCCGCGGCTGTTCGTGAACGGCCGCTTCCAGACCCCTGACGGCCGCGCCCGCATGGTCCCGACCCGGCCGAAGGGGCCGGCCGACGCGGTCGACGCGGCCTATCCGATGTCGCTGAACACCGGCCGCATCCGCGACCAGTGGCACACCATGACCCGCACGGGCCTGGCGCCGGACCTGTGCCGCCACGCACCCGAGCCGTTCGTCGAGGTCCACCCCGCCGACGCCGAGGCCCTGGGGGTCAAGGACGGCGCCCTGGCGCGGGTGATCACGACGCGCGGGGAGGCCGTGGCCCTGGCCAAGGTCACCGACCGCCAGCGCCCCGGCGGCCTGTTCATGCCCATGCACTGGACCGACGCCTTCGCGCCGTCGGGCCGCACCAACCCCCTGGTCGCACCGAACCTGGACCCCACGTCCGGCCAGCCGGAGTTCAAGCATACCCCCGCCCGGATCCGCGCCTATCGCGAGACCTGGAAGGGTTTCTTCCTCACGCGGGACAGCCTGTCTCTACCCCCCGGGCTGGACCTCGTCTGGCGGCGTATCCCCCACGACGCCTGCCAGCAACACGAGTTCGCCGGCCGAGGCGACGAGGTCGAGCGCGCCGCCTTGCGCAAGGTCCTCGCCAAGGGCCTGACCGGCGAACTCGTGACCTATGAGGACGCCGCCACCGGCGCGCGGCGCGACGCGTGGGTGCAGGACGGCCGGCTGACGGCGGTGCTGTACGTCACCCTGACCGGCCGCCTGCCGCCGCGCGACTGGCTGGCCGAGCTGTTCGCCGAGCCGGTGCTGGGCGCGCAGGCCCGCTCGGCCCTGCTGTTCGGCCGCCCGCCGGGCGCGCCGGCCGACAAGGGGCCGCTGGTCTGCGCTTGCCTGAAGGTGGGCGCCAAGGCCGTGCAGGCCGCCATCGCCGCCGGGGCCGCCAGCCCCGACGCCGTCGGCGCCGCCACGGGGGCGGGGACCAACTGCGGGTCCTGCCGTCCCGAAATCGCCCGGATGATCGCCGCTTCCGCCTCCGTCTCCAGCAAGGAGCCCGTCCATGTCTAGCGCTCAAGTCCTGCTCGTCGGCGCCGGTCCCGGCCCGGTCGACCTGATGACCCTGCGGGCTGTCCGGGCCGTCGAGGGCGCCCAGGCGCTGCTCTACGACGCCCTGATCAGCGAGGAGGCCATCGCCCTGGCGCCGCCCGGCTGCGTGCGCATCCAGACGGGAAAGCGGGCCGGCAAGCCCAGCATGCACCAGGATGAGATCAACCGCCTGATGCTCCGCCTGGCGCGCAAGGGCCTGCGGGTGGTGCGACTGAAGGGCGGCGATCCTTCGGTGTTCGGCCGGGTGGGCGAGGAGTCGGCCTTCCTGCGCGAGCACGGGGTGTCGGTCGAGGTGGTGCCCGGCGTCACCGCCGCCTGCGCCGCCGCCGCCCAGTTCGGCTTTCCGCTGACCCATCGCGGCGAGGCCCGGCGGGTGGTGTTCACCACGGCCCGGCTGGAGGCCGGCGCACTGAGCGGCGACTGGAGCGCGGCCGGCGATCCCGAGGCGACCCTGGCGGTCTATATGGGCGGCGAGATGGCCGGCGCCCTCTGCGAGCGGATGGTCGCCGCCGGCCGTGCGCCCGGCACGCCCGCCGTGGCGGTCGAGCAGGCGGGCGGGGCGGACGCCCGCATCACCCACGGCACGCTGGCGACCCTCGGCGATCGCCTGGACGGCCAGGGCGGTCCGGTGGTCATCGTGGTCGGTGAAGTGGCGGCCCAGGCGCTGGGCGCGGTGGCGGACGAGGCGCTTGTGGCGCGAACGGCCTGATGCCGCCGGGGACATGCCCTTGCGGCGTGTCCCCAAAACCTGGCTCCGTGGATGCGGATGGGGACACGCCCAAGGGCATGTCCCCGGCAGCGCCCCCGGCCGGGCTTGACGGATCGCCCCATTCCACCCGCCCATGAGCTCATGGGGACCACGACACCGACTCAAAGCCCGATCGCCCGCGCCCTGGCCAAGGCGCCGCCGTGGGCCTTCGCCCTCTACGGCGGGCTGGCGGCCTTCGCGGCCTATTTCTCGATGTTTGCCTATCGCAAGCCGTTCACGGCCGCGCATTACGAGCACATGGCCGGCTGGCCGCTGGCCATCGACTTCAAGGTCGCCCTGGTGATCGCCCAGGTCGCCGGCTACGCGGTGTCCAAGATCATCGGCATCAAGGTGATCTCGGAGATGCGGCCCGAGCGGCGCTGGATCGCCATCCTGGCGCTGATCGGCGTGGCCGAGCTGTCGCTGCTGGGCCTGGGCGGCGGCCCGGCGGCGATCGGCCCGCTGGCCCTGTTCGTCAACGGCCTGTGCCTGGGGATGATCTGGGGCCTGGTGTTCGGCTTCGTCGAGGGGCGGCGGCTGTCGGAGGTGCTGGGGGCCATGCTGTGCGCCAGCTTCATCCTGGCCTCGGGCGTGGTGAAATCGGTGGGCAAGAGCCTGCTGCTGCAGGGCGTCGACGAGCGCTGGATGCCCGCCATGGCCGGGCTGTTGTTCACCCCGCTGCTGCTGCTGGCCGTGGCGGCCCTGACCCAGCTGCCGCCGCCGTCGCCGGCCGACGAGGCCGCCCGGGTGCGCCGCGCGCCCATGGACGCCAAGGCCCGCGCCGCCATGTTCGCCGCCCATGCCCCGGCCCTGGCCCTGCTGGTGGCGGTCTATGTGGTGCTGACGGCCCTGCGCGACTTCCGCGACAACTTCGCCGCCGAGATCTGGGCCGAGCTGGGTTTCAAGAACGCCGCGGCGATCTTCTCGCTGTCCGAAATCCCGGTGGCGGCCATCGTGCTGGTGGGCTTAGGCGTGCTCAGTCTGGTGCGCGACAACCGCCGGGCGGTCGGCTTCAACTTCGCCTTCGTGGCCCTGGGCTTCGCCCTGCTGGGCCTGGCGACCCTGGGCTGGCGCCTGGGCCTGATCGGCCCCGTGGCCTGGATGATCGCGACGGGGGCGGGCGTCTACATGGCCTACACGCCCTTCAACGGCATGCTGTTCGACCGGCTGATCGCCGCGACGGGGCAGGTGGGGACGGCCGGCTTCCTGATCTATGTCGCCGACTCCTGCGGCTATGTCGGCAGCGTCTCCCTGCTGCTGACCCGCTATTTCGCGCACCTGGACCTGGCCTGGAGCGGGTTCCTGGCCAATGCGGCCTACGGGACCTGCGTGTTCGGCCTGATCGGCACGGCGGCGGCCTGGCGGCTGCTGAGGTTGCCCAAGCCCGGCTGACGGTTCGCTCCTGGATTGTGCTGCGGCCCGAGTTCGCGCAAGCTTCGCCTTTCGCAACGCCGCCGCCGGAGCCGCCATGTCCACGATCCAGGAAATCCAGATCGCCGTCGACCCCACCACCCTGGCCGCTCTCAAGGACCTGGGCTACGCGCTCTATGCGCTGCGGGCGATCGACACCAACAACGCCGGGGCCAAGGCGCTGGTCTGGGCGGCGGTCGGGGACTTCCTGAGCCAGACCACGCTCGCGATCCCATCGACCTTGCAGGCCCATGTGACGACAAGCGGAAGCGTGATCGACGTATCGGTCGGCGCCGACGTGGTGCTGGGCGACGTGTTCACCTACGTCGCCGGCGGCCCGCCCACGGTGACGCCGGGTGGCAATCCCCGCGGCGTGACCGTGCTCAACGGCACGACCGACCCGTTGACGGCGGGTCTCGGCGCGGGACCGACCACGCCGTTCGTGTCGGCGCCGCTCTACGGCCTGGGCGGCGACATCTTCGCGCCGAAGGACAGCTTCCTGGTCACGTTCTCGACCGCCGGCCTCGGCCCCGGCGCCGTGCTCAACACCTCGAGTTCGCAAAGCCTGTTGATCGACATGACCGGCCAGGCTCAGGTCGCCGTCAGCTTCGACATCAACAAGGGCTGGAACTACGGCGGGGCGAGCTGGGGGCGGACCGTGCCGGCGGGCGCGAACCTGCAGAAGACGCTGATCACGACCATGCCGATGGCCAAGCGGGCCTAGCCGTCCAGCATCGCCTCCAGGGCCAGGACGGTGGTCCAGTTCCGGCCGGTGATCCGCGCGCCCAGGGTCTTCTCGACCAGGCTGTTGGTCAGTTTCGAGCCGCCGACGCCGTCGGGATAGACGGCGTAGAGCTGGCGGCTTTCGGCCCGCACCTGCTCGCGGCCGCGGATGGCCGCGCGCAGGGCGCCGACGGCCTTCTTGTCCGGGGCGTCCTTCAGGAACAGGGTCATCAGCCAGCCCGGGTCCTGGGCGGCGAACTCGGGGAACGGGTTGGCGGCGACCAGGGCGCGCCAGGCGTCGGCGGTGCGGACATAGACGTCGGTGCGCAGCGAGAAGCGGTCCATCAGCGCGGTCTCGATCTGGGTCTGCAACTCGGCGCCCGTCTGTCCGCCGCTGGCGAACACCAGGTCGCCGACCTTGGGACCGGTGCGCGCGTCCGCATGGCCCAGCTCGGTCAGCAGGGCGGTCAGCTCCTCGGCCGCGACCTGGCGGTTTCCGGCGGCGTTGACGCCGCGCAGCAGGGCGATGTGGACGGTCATGGGCGGGCCTTTCGAACGAGGCGGTTCTCTAGACCTTCCGGGCCGCGCCGTCGCGATGGATTTACGCCTTGGCCAGCGCTTCGAAGCCGCGTTCGAGGTCGGCCTTGAGGTCGGCGATGCTTTCCAGGCCCACGTGAAGGCGCAGCAGCGGCCCTTCCAGGTTCACCGGCACGGTGCGGTTCTTCAGCTGCGGGTCGCAGTGGATGGCCAGGCTCTCGTAGCCGCCCCACGAGAAGCCCAGGCCGAACAGGTCCAGGGCGTCGAGGAAGGCGTGGACGGCCTTCTGCGAGCAGGGGCTCAGCACCACGCCGAACAGGCCGCAGGCGCCGGTGAAGTCGCGCTTCCACAGGGCGTGGCCCGGATCGGTCTCCAGGGCCGGGTGCAGCACGCGCGACACCTCGGGCCGGTCCTGCAGCCAGCGGGCGATCTTCAGACCGGCGGCTTCGTGGGCGGGGAGGCGGGTGGTCAGGGTCCGCAGGCCGCGCAGCACGGTGTAGGCGTCGTCGGGCGACACCGACCAGCCGATGTCCCACATGGCGTCGCCCAGCTGGTTGCCGATCACGTTGTCGGCGGTGGCGGCGCTGCCCATGAACACGTCCGAGTGGCCGCCGACATACTTGGTCAGGGCCTGGACGCTGATGGTCACCCCGTGGGCCAGGGGCTTGAAGTAGAAGCCGGCCGCCCAGGTGTTGTCGATCAGGGTCAGGACGCCCCGGGCGTTGGCGGCGGCGGCGATGGCCGGGATGTCCTGCATCTCGAAGGTCAGCGAGCCGGGGGCCTCCAGCAGGATCATCCGGGTGGCCGGCCCGCACAGGGCCATCAGGGCGTCGGGCGACAGGGCGGGGTCGTAGTAGGTGGTCTTGACGCCGAAGCGGGTCAGGACGCGGTCGCAGAACCGGCGGGTGGGCTTGTAGGCGCTGTCGACCACCAGGATCTCGTCGCCGGCCTTCAGCAGGGCCAGCATCACGCCGGTGATCGCCGCCAGGCCCGAGGGGTACAGGGTCACGTCCGGCGAGCCCTCCAGCTCGGCCAGGGCCAGCTGCAGGTTGGCGGGTGAGGACAGGCCGGTGATGCCGTAGGTCAGCTGGTCGTCGTCGTACAGCGACGCGGCGTTGGGCATCAGCACCGTCGAGCCGCGCTGGACCGGCGGATTGACCGTGCGGGCCAGCACCGTGCCCTCCCTGGGCGGCGCGCCTCGACGGATCAGGCGGGTTTCTTCATCCAGGGGCATGGGCGGACTCGGGCTGAACTCGGGCGACGACGAAGCCCTTGTCGTTTACGGCGCGGGGGCGAACCCGTTCAAGGTGGGAAATCTGCAGGGGACTGGAGATCGGCTGGAC
This sequence comes from Caulobacter sp. CCG-8, assembly GCF_037402475.1. NCBI lineage: Bacteria > Pseudomonadati > Pseudomonadota > Alphaproteobacteria > Caulobacterales > Caulobacteraceae > Caulobacter > Caulobacter sp. CCG-8. The sequence goes on along the minus strand of NZ_JBBEUD010000001.1, from coordinate 39,627 downwards.
CGCTCCGCCGGAGCCTGTGCGCCGGCCTGCGGGTTCCCGGCGACCTCAGCCTTCATGCTCTTCCAGCTTGGAGATCTCGACCCTGAGCAGTTGGACCATGGTGGCGACATCTCCGTACGTCGCCAGATGCTGTTCGGCCACGGCCAAGACCGCCTTGAGGCGGGGGAGGTCACCCTTCCTGATCGCGTCGATCACGCCCTGGTGGGAGTACTGGCTGCTCATGGGCTTTTTCCTTGTGCGGGGCGTCGCCTAGACTTGGACCGGTGCGGCCGCGCCCGTCGCCACCGGCACGTCCTCGCGGCCGCCCCATTCCGTCCACGACCCGTCGTAGACCGCCGCTCGGGGCTTGCCGAGCCGCGCCAGGGCCAGGGAGACGGCGGCGGCGGTGATGCCCGAGCCGCAGGTGGTGACGATCGGCTTGTCGATGTCGACCCCGGCGGCCTTGAACACCTCGGCCAGGCGATCGGCGGGCAGCATGGTCCCGTCCGACGCCAGGATGGCCGACAAGGGCACGTTGCGCGAGCCGGGGATGTGGCCGCCGCGCAGGCCGGCGCGGGGTTCAGGGTCGCGGCCCTCGAAGCGGCCGGCGGCGCGGGCGTCGATCACCTGCTCGCGGCGGGTGTCGAGATTGGCCTTCATCTGGTCGATCGAGCGGACGATGTCGGCCTGGTAGCGCGGGGTGAAATGGCGCTCCTGCGGGCTGACGGCGAGGTCGTCGACCGGGCGGCCCTCGGCGATCCACTTGGGCAGGCCGCCGTCCAGCACCACCACGTCCTCGTGGCCCATGGCTCGGAATTCCCACCAGACGCGGGCGGCGGGCAGGATGCCGCTGGTGTCGTAGACGACGATCCGCGAGCCGTCGCCCAGGCCCAGCTTCTTGACCCGCGAGGCGAACTTGATGGGCGAGGGCAGCATGTGCGGCAGGGGCGAGGTCTCGTCCGAGATCTCGTCGATGTCGAAGAACACCGCGCCCGGGATGTGGGCCTGCTCGTACTCGGCCTTGGGATCGCGTTTCGCGGCCGGCATGTGCCACGAGCCGTCGACCACGCGCACGTCCGGCGCATCGAGGTGCGCGGCCAGCCAGGCGGTCGAGACGAGGGGATCGGCGTGGGTCATGAGGATAAGCCTTTCGGGGTCCGACTCGCCCCTTCGAGAAGGCGGGCAAGATCACGCGATCGGCGGTGAGGGGCAAGCGATTGGGCCTGCATTTCCACGCTCCCCCTGACCCGCTCATCCCGGCGAATGCCGGGGCCCAGATCCTATGGCTGTGCGGATGACTGGAGGGGCGTGGAGGCCATGGCGTCCGCCACGCCGCTATTCCATCTGGGTCCCGGCATTCGCCGGGATCAGCGGAACCTTACGGATGCGCCTCGCTGAGGCTGTGCTCCTTGGCCTCTTCCTCCATCTTGTCCTGGACCCGCTGGATGACCTCCAGCTTCTTGACGTTCTTGCCCGGGCAGGCGTGGGTCGTTTTGGGGTCCTCGCGGTGCAGGCGCATGGTGTTCGGGTCCAGGCCCAGCACGGCCGACAGGGTGGCCATGGCCGCCACGACGTTATCGCGCACCAGGGCGCCGCGGCCGGTGTCGAAGGCGTCCTTGTCGAAATCGCCCAGCATCTCGATGCCCAGGGCCACGCTGTTCCAGCTGGGCGAGTGGACGCCGGACGTGGTCAGGGGCGTGAAGACCCAAATCTGCTTGTCGTCGACGAACAGGTGCGGTCCCGCGCTCCATTTCTGATTGTCGCGGTAATAAGCCTCGAGGTTCTTGATGTGCTGCTCGGTCAGGCCCTGCGGGCGCTGATCCAGCGACGGCACGCCGGTGTTGTGCAACACGATGAAATTAGGTCGCCAGGTCGACCACTTCAGGCCTTCGCAATAGGTCTCGAACCCTTCCGGCGAGAAGCTCTTGCCGACGATACCCTTCCAAGCCATCAGGCCCTCCCGGTGCGACTTCCCTCGATCCTGCACCGGATGGTTGAATTCCGCAACTTCTCGGTCAGCGTGATGCCCATTACCCGTATGCCGAGCTTGGCCTTACATCCAGGGCGGAGTCGGCAGGCCTTTCTCGGCCAGGAAGGCGGGATTGAAGAGCTTGCTCTGGTAGCGCGAGCCGTGGTCGCAGAGCACGGTCACGATGGTGTGGCCGGGGCCCATGGCCCGGGCCATGCGCACGGCGCCGGCCACGTTGATGCCGGTCGAACCGCCCAGGCACAGGCCTTCGTGCTGCACCAGGTCGAAGACCTGCTCCAGCATCTCCTCGTCGCTGACGCGGAAGGGATAGTCGATCGCCAGGCCTTCCAGGTTGGCGGTGATCCGGCCCTGTCCGATGCCCTCGCTGATCGAATTGCCCTCGGCCTTCAGCTCGCCGTCGGCGTACCAGCTGTACAGCGACGCGCCGTGTGGGTCGGCCAGGCCGATCTTCACCGAGGGCTTGCGGGCCCGCAGGGCGGCGGCGACGCCGGCCAGGGTGCCGCCCGAGCCGATGGCGCAGATGAAGCCGTCGACCTTGCCGTCGGTCTGTTCGAAGATCTCCGGCCCCGTGGTGTCGAAATGGGCCTGTCGGTTGGCGACGTTGTCGAACTGGTTGGCCCAGATCGCGCCGTTCGGCTCGGTCTTCGCCAGCTCCTCGGCCAGGCGGCCGGAGTAGCGGACATAGTTGTCGGGGTTGGAGTAGGGGACGGCGTCCACCTCGACCAACTCGGCGCCCAGCAGGCGGATGGCGTCCTTCTTCTCCTGGCTTTGGGTGCGGGGAATGACGATCGTGGTCTTGTAGCCCAGGGCCGAAGCGACCATCGCCAGGCCGATGCCGGTGTTGCCGGCCGTGCCCTCGACGATCCGGCCGCCGGGCCGCAACAGGCCTTTGGCCTCGGCGTCGCGGATGATGCCCAGGGCCGCGCGGTCCTTGACCGATTGGCCGGGGTTCATGAACTCGGCCTTGCCGAGAATCTCGCAGCCGGTGGCGTCGCTGGCGCGGTTGAGGCGGATCAGGGGCGTGTCGCCGATAGCGTCCAGGACGCTGGTCTTTACGGTCATCTCTTCGGTCCGGCCGGTCGTAAGGTCGGTAGGGTAGATCGTGATGCGCGCCCGGTAAGCAAGGCCAGTTTTCCTGAAGGCGACCCTCGTGGACGCTTCTGGGCCCGTTTCAGCGCAGGTTCAATCCAGGCGCTGGGTGACGATCACGTTCAGCAGGGCCAGGGCGCCGTTGACCGTCGCCGCCGCGCACCAGGCGCCGTGCAGGCCCTCCACCTCGACCAGGTGGTTCTCGATGGCGTCAACCATGATGCCCTCGGCCACGGGGAACGAGGCGTCGCCCAGCAGTTGCTCGTCCTCCAGCTCCTTGCACCAGGCGGCGACCGCGTCCGTCGGCGTGTCGGCCTCGAACTGGGTGATGTAGGTGCCGCCGTGGAAATCGAGGACCAGGGTGTAGAGGTTCATCGGGCCGACCTCGGACGCGCGCTCGCGCGGGGATGCAGGTCAAAGGTCGGCACGACGGCCGGCCTTCGCTAGACCCTGGCGAGACCCAGCTGGATCACATTGGTGCGTTCCGTGCGGAAACCGGCCTCGCAATAGCTGAGATAGAACCGCCACAGCCGGCGGAACCGCTCGTCGAAACCCAGGCCCTTGATGTCCTCCCAGGCCGCCTCGAACCGCGTGGCCCATTCGGCCAGGGTGTCGGCGTAGTTCTGGCCGAAGCGGGTGACGCCGGTCCACGACAGGCCCGCGGCGTCGGTCTCCTGCTTCAGCCGCGCCTCGCTGGGCAGCATGCCGCCCGGGAAGACGTAGCGCTGGATGAAGTCGGTGCGGCTGCGATAGCGGGCGAACAGCTCGTCGCGGATGGTGATGATCTGCAGGCCGGCCCGGCCGCCCGGCGACAGGACCTCGCGGATCTTGCCGAAATAGGTGGGCCAGTACTCCTCGCCCACGGCCTCGAACATCTCGATCGAGGCGACGCTGTCGAACTGGCCCTGGACGTCGCGGTAGTCGATCAGCCGTATGTCGGCCTTCTCGGCCAGGCCCTGGTCGAACAGGCGCTTCCTGGCGAAGTCGTGCTGGGCCTGCGAGATGGTGACCCCGGTCACCTTGGCGCCCACCTCCTTGGCCGCGAACTCGGCGAAGCCGCCCCAGCCGCAGCCGATCTCCAGCACGTGCTGGCCGGGCCTGAGATCGATCGAGCGGGCCAGGGCCGCGTACTTGGCGTGCTGGGCCTGGTGCAGCGGCTGGCTGGGCGCTTCGTACAAGGCCGACGAATAGGTCATCGTCGGGTCCAGCCACCGCGAATAGAAGCTGTTGCCCAGGTCGTAGTGGGCGTGGATGTTCTTGCGCGAGCCTGCCCGGTCGTTGCGATGGAACAGGTGGTAGAGCTTGTTGACCGCGAGCATGACCGGATTGCCGCGCACGAGGGCGGTCAGCCGGTCGAAGTTCAGCGAGAAGGCCTCCAGCACCGCCGACAGATCGGGCGTGTCCCACTCGCCGGCCATATAGCCCTCGGCGAAGCCGATGCCGCCGGCGGCCAGGACCCGGCGGATGAAGCGATAGTCGTGGATGCGAACCACCGCGTCCGGCCCCGGCGCCTTGCCGACGATGCGCATCGGCTTTCCGGAGGGCAGGACGAAGGTCAGGTTGCCGGCCGCCCAGTTCTCCACGGCGAGGCGGAGGGCGGTGCGGAAGGCGGCCGGGGCGCGACGCAGTTCCGGGTCGCGGGCCGTGGCCGGCCAGGTCGAAGGCAGGATATCGGTCATCGACGGTCCCATCCCAAACTTGATGACGAAAGTAAGAACTCTCGGGACCGACCTGTAAATGGGGTTACTACCTGGCCGCGTGGAGCGCCTGATCTCCCCTGAGGCCGCGATAGGCCTCGAGCGCGCGTTCGCGCGCCGCCGAATGCCCCACGATCGGTTCCCCATAGAGACGCTTGGCCGCGCCGTTCAGTTGCGCCGCGGCCTTCCAGGGCTCGTGGATCGTCGCATCAGGCAGGCCGGCCAGTTCCGGGATCCAGCGGCGGACATAGGTCCCGGCGGGGTCGAACTTCTGGCCCTGGGCGATCGGATTGAAGATCCGGAAATACGGTGCGGCGTCGGCCCCGCCGCCGGCCACCCACTGCCAGTTGCCGACATTGTTGGCCAGGTCGGCGTCGACAAGCGTGTCCCAGAACCAGGCCTCGCCCCGGCGCCAGTCGACCAGCAGGTGCTTGACCAGGAACGAGGCGGCGATCATCCGCACGCGGTTGTGCATGAAGCCGGTGGCCCACAGCTCGCGCATGCCGGCGTCGACGATCGGATAGCCGGTCTCGCCCCGCGTCCAGGCCTCGAAGCCGGCGTGGTCGCTCACCCAGGGAAAGGCGTCGAACTCGGGCCGGAAGCTGGTCTTCGGCAGGTCGGGATGGTGGAACAGGATCGCGTGGTTGAACTCCCGCCAGCCGATCTCGGACAGGAACTTCTCGATCTGGCCGGCGGGGGCGTCGCCCGCCTCGACGGCGTTGCGGGCGGCGACCCAGACCTGGCGCGGGCCGATCTCGCCGAAATGCAGGTGTGGCGACAGGCGCGAGGTGGCCTCGACGCCCGGCAGATCGCGCTTGCGCTGGTAGTCGTCGACCGGGCCCGACAGGAAGTCGTCCAGCCGCTCCCGCGCGCCGGCCTCGCCGGGCGTCCACAGGTCGAAGCCCTTGGACCAGTCGGGCCTCGTCGGATGCAGCTTCCAGCCCGCCAGCGCCTCGGTGCGCGGCCAGTGCTCGGGCGCGGCCAGGGCCTTGGGCGCGGGCTCGACATGGACCTGGTGCAGATGCTCCCGCGCCGCGCGCCAGTAGGGCGTGAACACCTTGTAGGGCTGGCCGGCGCCGTTCCTCACCGTCCAGGGCTCGTTCAGCAGGCCGGCGTCGAAGCTTTCGCAGGCGACGCCTTCGTCCTTCAGCCAGGCCTTGATGTCGGTGTCGCGGTCGATCGCTGCGGCGTCGTAGAGGCGGTTCCAGACCACGGCCGCGGGCCGGGCGTGGGCGACGACCTCCGCCAGCACCTCGCGCGCCGGGCCGCGCCGCAGGATCAGGCGCGAGCCGATCGCCTCCAGCGCGTCGGCCAGGGCGGCCAGCGACTTGTCGAGCCACCACAGGGACGCCCCGCCCATCGGTCGCACGCCGGGCGTCTGGTCCAGGATGTAGAGCGGGATCACCGGCCGGCCGGGCGCCGCCGCGGCGGCGAGGGCGGGGTTGTCGGCCAGGCGCAGGTCGTTGCGCAGCCAGACGATGACAGGGCCGTCCCGATCGATCCGCACGTTCACTCCGACGCCCAGTCCAACACCTTGTTCCTGTCGCCCCCTGTGCCATAACGCGGATCATGTCCAGACGCGTCATCCTCGTCACCGGCGGCGCCGGGTTCATCGGCTCCAACATCGTCGCCAAGCTGTGCGAGGACGACAGCCTCGACGTCGTGGTCTGCGACTGGCTGGGCGAGGCCGCCGAGAACAAGTGGAAGAACCTGGCCAAGTCGCCGATCGCCGACTTCGTTCCGCCCGAGGACCTGTTCGAGTGGCTGGCCGAGCGCGGCGACGAGGTCGAGCTGGTCATCCACATGGGCGCGATCTCGTCGACCACCGAGCCGGACGCCGACCTGATCGTGGAATCCAACTTCGTGCTGTCGCGCGACCTGTGGCGCTGGTGCGCCCAGCACAAGCGGCGGCTGATCTACGCTTCTTCGGCGGCGACTTACGGCGACGGCCAGCAGGGCTTCGACGGCAAGGACGACATCGAAAGCCTCAAGGCCCTGCGGCCGCTGAACGCCTACGGCTGGTCCAAGGCCCTGTTCGACATCTACGCCGTCCGCGAAGCCGCCCGCGGCCATGCGCCGGCCCAGTGGGTGGGGCTGAAGTTCTTCAACGTCTACGGGCCCAACGAGCAGCACAAGGGCGGCATGAAGTCGGTCGTCTGCCAAATCTGGCCGCAGGTGGCCGAAGGGCAGGGCGTGAAGCTCTTCAAGTCGCACCACCCCGACTACGAAGACGGCGGCCAGCTGCGCGACTTCGTCTATGTGCGCGACGTGGCCGACGTGGTCGCCTGGCTGGCCAAGAGCCCGCACGTCAACGGCGTCTACAACCTGGGTTCGGGCAAGGCCCGTTCGTTCAAGGCCCTGGCCGAGGCGACGTTCCGGGCGATCGGCCGCGAGCCCGACATCGACTATTTCGACATGCCCGAAGTGCTGCGCGGCAAGTACCAGTACTTCACGGAGGCCGACATGAGCCGCCTGCGCGCCGCCGGCTACAACGCGGCGATGACCTCGCTGGAGGACGGCGTCGAGGACTATGTGGCCGGGTTCCTGAACACCGACGATCCCTATCGCTGATCGGCGCGCGCCTGACGTCAGGTCACACTTGCCGACCCCTTCCGCGAGCGTAAGCTAACCGCTGATAAGTCGCCGAAACGGGCGATGGTCAGGGAGTGGAACATGGTCGGCATCGCCGCCTGGGGCGCCTATGCGCCGCGTCTTCGGCTCAGCCGCAAGGCGGTCACCGAGGCCAACGCCTGGGTCGCGCCGAACCTGCGGGCCAAGGCCAAGGGTGAGCGGTCCATGGCCAACTGGGACGAGGACGCCCTGACCATGGCGGTCGAGGCGGCCCGCGACGCCCTGGGGCCGGACGACGACCGCTCGGCCGTCGACGCCCTCTATTTCGCTTCGACCACGGCGCCGTTCGTCGATCGCCAGAACGCCGGCATCGTCGCCGCCGCCCTGACCCTGGAGACGTCGATCGCTTCGGCCGACGTCACCGGCTCGCAGCGCTGCGGCCTCTCGGCCCTGGGCCAGGCCCTGGCGGCAGTGAAGGGCGGGGCGGCCCGGCGCGCCCTGGTGGCGACCGGCGAGCACCGGCGGGCCCGGGCGGCCTCGACCCAGGAGCTGGACAACGGCGACGGCGCGGCGGCCTTCGTGATCGACGCCGAGGGCGGCGTCGCCGAGTTCCTGGGCCAGGGCAGCGTCACCGACGACTTCGTCGACCACTTCCGGGGCGCCGACAGCGACTTCGACTACGGCTGGGAGGAGCGCTGGATCCGCAACGAGGGCATCGTCAAGCTGGTCCCGCCGGCCATCCGGCGGGCGCTGGAGGTTTCGGGCCTAAGCGCTTCCGACGTCTCGCATTTCTGCTTCCCGTCGACGTTCTCGGGCATGGCCACCAGCCTGGCCAAGACGATCGGGATCGCCCCCGAGGCGGTGCGCGACAACCTGGCCCTGACCTTGGGCGAGGCCGGCTGCGCCCACGGCCCGCTGATGCTGGCCCATGCCCTGGAGCAGGCCAAGCCGGGCGAGGTGATCCTGGTCGCCCAGTTCGGCCAGGGCGCCGAGGCCCTGGTGTTCCGCGTCGGCGACGGCGTCGGGAACAACCGCCCGGCGCGCGGCGTCGCGGGCTCGCTGGCCGATCGAAAAGACGAGACCAACTATCTGAAATTCCTGACCTTCAACGGCCTGGTCGAATGGGACAAGGGCATGCGGGCCGAGAAGGACAACAAGACGGCCCTGACCACCCTCTACCGCAACCAGGACATGATCCTGGGCCTGGTCGGCGGCCGCTGCCGCGAGACCGGCGTGGTCCAGTTCCCGCGCACCCGCATCTCGGTGGCGCCCAACAATCCCGGCGTCGACACCCAGGAGCCGTACCGCTTCGCCGAGCGCAAGGCGTCGGTCCTCAGCTATTCGGCCGACTACCTGACCTTCTCCATGAGCCCGCCCAACCACTACGGCATGATCGTCTTTGAGGGCGGCGGGCGGATCATGATGGACATCACCGACGTCGAGCCCGGCGAGGTCGACAGCGGCCTGCCGGTCAAGATGGTGTTCCGCATCAAGGACGTCGACGAGAAGCGGGGCTTCGTCCGCTACTTCTGGAAGGCCGCCCCCGACCGCGCGGCCATGGCCAAGAACACCGCCCTGGCGGCGGAATAGGGAGCATCACCATGGCCAAGGGCATCCGCGACAAGGTCGCCATCCTGGGGATGGGCTGCAGCAAGTTCGGCGAGCGTTGGGACGCCGGGCCCGACGACCTGATGGTCGAGGCCTATGTCGAGGCGATGCAGGACGCCGGCATCGAGCCCAGTCAGCTGGACGCGGCCTGGTTCTCGACCCACATCGACGAGCTCGGGACCGGCAAGGGCGGCACGCCGCTGTCGATCGCCCTGCGACTGCCCAACATCGCCGTCACCCGGGTGGAGAACTTCTGCGCCTCGGGCTCGGAAGCTTTCCGGGGCGCGGTCTACGCCGTGGCGGCGGGGGCGGCCGACATCGCCATCGCCGTGGGCGTGGAGAAGCTGAAGGACACCGGCTACGGCGGCCTGCCGGTCGGCAATCCCGGCACGCTGGCGCCGCAGGTCATCCCCAACGGCTCGGCGCCCGGCAACTTCGCCCAGCTGGCCAGCGCTTACCGCGCCAAGCACGGGGTCTCGCGCGAGGACCTCAAGCGGGCCATCGCCCACGTCTCGGTCAAGAGCCACGCCAACGGCGCCAAGAACCGCAAGGCCCACCTGCAGAAGGCGGTGACGGTGGAGCAGGTGCTGAACGCCCCGATGATCGCCGAGCCGCTGGGCCTGTTCGACTGCTGCGGCGTGTCGGACGGGGCGGCCGCCGCCATCGTCACCACGCCCGAGATCGCGCGGTCGCTGGGCAAGCGCGACCTGGTCACGGTCAAGGCCCTGCAGCTGTCGGTCTCCAACGGCTACGAGAGCCAGTACAACGGCTGGGACGGCAGCCACTTCCACACCGCCCGCATCGCCGCCGGCAAGGCCTATCGCGAGGCCGGCATCGAGCGCCCGCGCGAGCAGATCTCGATGATGGAGGTGCACGACTGCTTCTCGATCACCGAGCTGGTGACCATGGAGGACCTGTTCATCTCGCCCGAGGGCCAGGGCTGGCGCGACGTGCTGGACGGCTTCTACGACGCCGACGGCGGCCTACCGTGCCAGATCGACGGCGGGCTGAAATGCTTCGGCCACCCGATCGGGGCCTCGGGCCTGCGCATGCTCTACGAGATGTACCTGCAGCTGCAGGGACGGGCCGGCGAGCGCCAGCTGAAGGACCCGGTGTTCGGCATGACCCACAATCTGGGCGGCGCGCCGGCCAGCAACGTCTGCTCTGTGGCGATCATCGGACAGGAAGGCGCGTAAGGGGTTCCGCGCCGGCTCGCGCCTTGGCCCGGCTTCGTGTAACGAGGGGCCATGGCCGAGCGGTTCAAGGGTTTCAAGCGTTGGATCTTCGCGGGGACGGTCCTGTTCCTGGCGATGGTCGTGTCGGCGGCGTTCTACTGGCGCTACGACATCCTGCGCACCACCCTCGACCCCAAGATCCCCTTCCAGACCTACGACCCGCCGCCGGCCCCGAACTACGCCAAGCCCGACGCCTGGGCCCTGCGGCCGCAGCGTGACGCGGCGGCCCGCGTGACGGCCGACGTCTTCTTCGTCCATCCCACCAGCTATGACGGCGGCCGCGACTGGAACGCGCCGTTCGACCAGGTCAAGGCCGAGCGCGACCTGTCCCGGGTGATGCTGCCCAACTACGCCGCGCCGTTCGCGCGGGTCGGGCGGATCTTCGCGCCGCACTATCGCCAAGCCAGCCTCTACACCTTCCTGACCCTGCGCGACGACGCCCGCGACGCCCGGCGCTTCGCCTATGACGATGTCCGCGACGCCTTCCGCTACTACCTGGAGCACGACAACGGCGGACGACCGCTGGTGCTGGTCGGGGTGGAGCAGGGCGGGGTCCTGGCCGATCGCCTGCTGAAGGAGGAGATCGTCCCCGATGCGGCGCTGCGCGAGCGCCTGGCCGGGGTCTATCTGATCGAGACCGTGGTGCCGGCCGACACCTTCGGGCCCGACGCGCCCGCGCCGGCCTGCGCCGGTCGCAATCAAGCCGGTTGCGTGGTCGCCTGGGCGTCGCTGACCGACGGCGATTTCCAGCGCGCCCAGGAGCTGTCCAACCGCTCGCTGGTCTGGAACCGGGACGGCGAACTGGTCACGATCGACGGCCGGGCGCCGCTGTGCGTCAATCCGCTGCTGGGCGCCCGCAACGAGATCCGCGCCCCGGCCAAGCTGAACCTGGGCGCGGCCAACGCCACGGGGCTGGAGTGGGGCTCGCGTCCGGCCCTGCTGAAGCGCCAGGTCTGGGCGCAGTGCGAGAACGGCCTGCTGCACACGGGCCGGCCCAAGTCGACCTCTCTGCGCGATAGCGGGTCCTGGACCGACCGGCGCAAGGTCGACGGCTTCAACCTGTTCTGGGCCGACATCGAGGCCGACGCCCTGGCGCGCGTGGCGGCGCTGAAGGCGCGGACCGCGACGGCGACCGTCCCTCAATAGTCATCCCCCAAATCCGCTCATCCCGGCGAATGCCGGGACCCAGATCCTGTGGCGGTGTGGATGACTGGACGAGCTCCGAGTTCCTGGCGTCAGCCTCAAAGCCATTCCATCTGGGTCCCGGCATTCGCCGGGATGAGCGGTGGAGGGATTCTCAACGGGGCGCGCTTTCAGATCGCAGCGCCGCCAAACCCCAGTAGCTTGGCTGGTCGATCGCGACCTGGTCCAGGGCGCCGGCCTTCAGATGGGCCAGCACGGCCGGGTCCAGCGGCGCCAGGCGGCCGTCGCGCAGCCGGGCGCAGAGCTCGGCGTTCAGGGTCTCGAAGTCGCCGTCCCGTTCCAGCAGGGCGCGCAGCCGTTCCACCGCCGCCGCCTCGGCCGCCGGTCCAAGGGCCGCTTCGCGTTCGAGGGTGGCGCGGGCGTTGTCGGCGACCCGGGCGATGAAGGCGGCGCGGGCGTCGCCGGGCGGGCCCGCCTCGACGCCGGCCAAGGCCTCGGTCAGTTCGGCGGCGGTCGGGTGGGTGATCATGCGGCCTGCTCCATCAGCAGCACCAGGTCGATCTCGGTCTCGCTGGCCCGACGGCCGATCATCGCCCGTTCGATCGAGCGGTCGGCGCCGCTGGCGAAGCTGGCGTACATCATCAGGCACATGACGCCCCATTTCAGCGAGCCCAGGGCCTGCCAGAACAACAGCCGGTCCAGCGACACCGGCTCGCCCTCGGCCGCGGCGTGGCCGTCCAGCAGCTCCTGGTAGTCGCCGAAGCCGCCCACCGGTCGTCGCCATTCACCGAACCGCCAGGAATTGACGCAAATCCAGCCCAGGTCCTCGGCCGGGTCGCCCAGGTGGGCCAGCTCCCAGTCCAGCACCCCCACCAGGCCCCCTTTGGGGGACGGGGCGGGCGAGATCATCAGGTTGCCGTTCCGGAAGTCGCCGTGCACCAGCACCGGACGCTGCAGCGGCGGCGGGGCGCGCTCCTCCAGCCAGCGGAAGGCCGCCTCGAACACCGGCCGCCGGGCGCCGGACTGGCGGTAGACGGTCTCGTAGCGCGCCAGTTCGCTGGCGGCGTCCGACACGTTCAGGGGCGGCAGGCCGTCCAGGGGCGTGGCGTGGATCGTCGCCAGCACCTCGCCGCAGCGCCGGGCCAGGCCAGGACGGACGGCGGCGAAGGCCTCGTCGCGCACGATCCGCTTGCCCAGGGTCTCGCCCGACAGCCGGCGCATGACGTAGGCCTCGCCCAGACCGTCGGCGGGCTGGCAGACGCGGACGACTTCAGGCACGGGCGCGCCGCGCGGGCCGATGGCGGCCTGCAGGGCGGCCTCGGTCGACAGGGGCAGGGCGGCGGCGCTCATCGCCCCGCCCGGCGGCCGCCGGCGCAGGATCAAGGGTGTGCCGTCGTCGAGGTCGAAGGTCCAGGTCTCCTGGCTGGCCCCGCCCGACAGCCGGCGGACATTCAGCGCCGCCGTCGCGGCGGTGGACAGGCGCGGGGCCAGGGCGGAAAGGGCGGCGGAGACGTCCATGTCGCCAGCCTCCCTCGCTTCACCCAGCGTCATTCAAGGGGGAGGCGGCCTTCCAGTCGAACAGCTCCTGCAGGGTCCGCACCGCCTGGCCGCGCGGGCTGGTCAGGTCGGGGTCGCGGGCCAGGATCAGCCGGGCGTCGTCGGCCGCCGCGGCGATCAGGTCGCGATGGGCGACAGGGTCGGCCAGGCGGTAGGCGGGGAAGCCGCTCTGCTTGAGGCCCAGCGGATCGCCGCCGCCGCGCAGCTCCAGGTCCTTCTCGGCGATCTCGAAGCCGTCGTCGGAGCGACGCAGGATGTCCAGCCGCTGCTGGGCGGTCTCCGACAGCGGCGGGTCGTAGAGCAGCACGCACGAGCTCTCGCGCGCCCCGCGCCCCACGCGCCCGCGCAGCTGGTGCAGTTGGGCCAGGCCGAAGCGGTCGGCGTGCTCGATGACCATGATGCTGGCGTTGGGCACGTTGACCCCGACCTCGACCACGGTGGTGGCGACCAGGACGCTGACCTCGCCGTCGACGAAGGCCTGCATCACCGCGTCCTTCTCGGCGGCCGGCATCTGGCCGTGGACCAGGCCGACGCTGGGGCCGATCGCCTGGCGCAGGGAGGCGGCGCGCATCTCGGCGTCGCGCAGGTCGATCTTTTCGGACTCAGACACCAGCGGGCAGATCCAGAAAGCCTGGGCGCCGGCTTCCGAGGCGGCCTTCAGCCGGGCGATGATCTCGGGGATGCGCGGCGTCGGGACGGCGCGGGTGGCGACCGGCGTGCGGCCCGGCGGCTTCTCGTCGATGCGCGAGACGTCCAGGTCGCCGAACACCGTCAGCTCCAGGGTGCGCGGGATCGGGGTGGCCGACATGGCCACCAGATGGGCGCCGGTCCCCTTGTCCTGCAGGCGCTTCCTCTCATTGACGCCGAAGCGATGCTGCTCGTCGATGATGGTCAGGCCCAGGGCGTGGAAGGCGACGTCGTCCTGGAACAGGGCGTGGGTGCCCACGGCCACGGCGGCCGAGCCGTCGGCCAGCTTGGCCAGCTTCGAGGCCCGGACCGAGCCCTTGTCGCGGCCGGTCAGCAGGATCACCGCCAGGCCTTGGGCCTCCAGCGGCGGGGCCAGGGTCTCGTAGTGCTGGCGGGCCAGGATCTCGGTCGGGGCCATCAGGGCCGATTGCAGGCCGCTGGAAGCGGCGTCGGCCATGGCCAGCATGGCCACCACCGTCTTGCCCGAGCCGACGTCGCCCTGCAGCAGCCGGGCCATGCGCTCGCCGCTGACCATGTCGCCGCGCACCTCCGACAGCGCCCGGATCTGGGCGCCGGTCAGCTTGAAGGGCAGGGCCTTCTCGACGGCGTCGGACAGGTCGCCGGCGACGATGCGCGGGGCGGGGTGCGAGCGCTTGCCGGCCTTGCGCTGGGCCAGGGCCAGCTGGTGGGCCAGCAATTCGTCGAAGGCCAGTCGGCGGCGGGCGACCGACATCGGGGACAGGTCGATTTCGGCCTGCGGGTTGTGGACCAGGGCCAGGGCCTCGCGCCAGCCCGGGAAGCCGCTCTTGGCCAGCCAGGCCGGGTCCTGCCACTCGGGCAGGGCGGCGGCGCGCTCCAGGGCCTCCTGGGCGAACTTGCGGAAGGTGCGCGAGGGCAGGCCGGCCGTGGCCGGATAGACCGGCTCGACGGCCGGGATCTCGCCGGCCTTCTCCGCGTCCAGCAGATAGTCCGGATGGGCGATCTGGATCTCGGATCCGAAGCGCTCGACCTTGCCGCTGACGGCCCGCTTGGCGCCGACGGGATGCTGGCGCTCCAGGTGAGGGCCGTGGCCCTTGAACCAGGTCAGGGTGACGAAACCGTGCTCGTCCCAGGTCCGGACCCGCCAGGGCTGGCCCGAGCGCTGCGGCGGCAGGTGGGCGTCGATGGTGACCAGGAAGGTCTGGACCTGGCCGTCCACGGCGCGGTCGCTGGTGGTCACCGTCCGGCGGATCAGGCCCTGGGGCGTCGTAAACAGCACGTCGCGCACGATCGGCCCCGCCAGGCGCTCGACCAGCGGCGCGACGCGCGGCCCCACGCCCTTCAGCGTGGAGACCGGCGTGAACAGCGGAAAGAGAATCTCGGGGCGCATGCTGACGCCACCATAGCGAAGCCTGCGCCGGATGTGGACGCCGCCGATGTTCTCTTTTCGTACCTGATTGCGAAAGGAAGCTCGACCGTACGAGGTCGGACGGATCCCGGGGCGACGATTCTGTCAGCCGTGGGATCCTGGAAGGGCCTATTCGCCCTTGTTCATGACCGGCCGGACGGCCGCCACGATGTCCTGCAGCTCATCCGAGCGCGAGGCGCCCGAGACGTTCAGGCGGGTGTAGAGATACTCGGCCTTGTGCTTCAGCGAGGCCTCGGGGAAGCGGTTGCCGGCCCCGTGCAGGTTGTTGGCCTCGCCCGCGTAGACGACAGTCCCCGCCGCATCGACGAAGACGAAATTGCCGGCGATGGTCGTCCGGGGATCGCGATCCTCGGCCAGCTTGTAACGGTAGACAGCGCCCGAAGCGCCTTGCAGATCGATATAGGGTTTCACAGGACCTCGCCTCACAGCACACGGCGTCGGCGGAGAGGAGGTGAGGGGCGCCGGAGGCCAAATTATGACCTTAGGCCGCTCACCTTGCTGAGGAATCGCCGCGTGCGCTCTTCCTTAGGCGAACCGAGCACGGCGGCGGAAGGGCCTTGTTCAATAATAACGCCGTCATCCATGAAGAGCGTCCGATCGGCCACATCGCGGGCGAAGTCCATCTGGTGGGTCACGATGACCATGGTGCGCTTCTCGGCGGCCAGGTCGCGGATCACCGTCAGCACCTCGCCGACCAGTTCCGGATCGAGCGCCGAGGTCGGTTCGTCGAAGAGGATGACCTCCGGGTCCATGGCCAGGGCGCGGGCGATGGCGCAGCGCTGCTGCTGGCCGCCGGACAGCTCGCGCGGATAGGCGTCGACCCGGTGGGCCAGGCCCACCTTGGTCAGCAGGGCGCGGGCCTTGTCGTGGGCTTCGCCCGGCTTGACGCCACGCACCACGATCAGGCCCTCGGCCACGTTCTGCAGGGCCGTGCGGTGCGGGAAGAGGTTGAAGCTCTGGAAGACGAAGCCGACCCGGCCCTTCAGGGCGCGGGCCAGCGGCGGCTTGGATCCAGCTGTGACGCCGGCCACGGTCAGGGTCCCGCCGTCGATGACCTCCAGCCCCGCCAGGCAGCGCAGCAGGGTGCTCTTGCCCGAGCCGCTGGGGCCGATGACCGCGACGGTCTCGCCGGGCGTCACCGTCAGGTCGACGCCGTTCACGACGGTGGTCGCGCCGAAGCGCTTGACCAGGCCCTTGGCGTCGATGGCGCTCATCTGCGGCCCTCCGCGCGGCGTTCCAGACGGGTCTGGCCCAGGGCCAGCAGGCTGGACAGGACCCAGTAGACGGCGGCGGCCGCCAGATACATGGCGAAAATCTCGTAGGTGCGGGCGGTGATCAGCTGGGCCTGGCGGAACAGCTCGGGCACCTGGATCGTGGCGGCCAGGGAGGTGTCCTTGACCAGGCTGATGAAGCTGTTGGACAGGGGCGCGACGGCGGTGCGGGCGGCCTGGGGCAGGATTACCCGGCGCAGGGTCTGGCCGCGGCTCATGCCCAGCACGCTGGCGGCCTCCCACTGGCCCTTGTCGACGGCGGCGATGGCGCTGCGCAGGATCTCGCCGGCATAGGCGCCGATGTTGATCGAGAAGCCGATCCCGGCCGCCAGCAGCGGCGGCAGCTCGATCCCCAGCTGCGGTAGGCCGTAATAGATCAGGAACAGTTGGACCAGCAGCGGCGTGCCCCGGATCGCCGAGACATAGACCGCCGCCGGCCAACGCAGCAGGGGGCTGCGCGACAGCCGCATCAGGGCCAGGCCGAAGCCGATCACCAGGCCCACCCCCATGCCGATCACGCTGAGCAGCACGGTGTAGACCGCGCCCTTCAGCAGCAGCGGCGCGGACTGGGCGACGAGGTCGAGGGCGGGATTCATCGAGCGGAGGCCGGGGACACGGACAGGGACATGGCCCCGATCCTAGCGCGGGATATCACTTCGTCACGTCCTGCCCGAACCACTTGATCGAGATGGCCGCCAGCTGACCGTTGGCGCGCAGGGCGTCGATGGCCTGGTCGATCGTCACCTTCATCGCCGGATCGCGCAGCATGGCCACGCCCATGCCCTGGCTGGCGAACGGCGGGCCCGAGGCCTCGAAGTCGGGCGTGGTCTTGACGAAGTCGGCGGCCACCAGCCGGTCGTTGAGCACGGCGTCGATGCGGCCGGCCTTCAGGTCCTGGTACTTGGTGGGGTCGTCGTCATAGGTGCGGACGACGGCCTTGGGAGCATTGGCCCGCAGCCAGGTCTCGTAGTTGGTGCCCAGGCCCACGCCCACCTTCTTGCCGGCCAGGTCGGCGGGGGCGGCGATGCCGGTCTGGCCCTTGCGGACGATGATCTGGATGCCCGAGACCGTGTAGGGCCGCGAGAAGTCGTACTTGGCCGCCCGCTCGGGGGTAATGGTGATCTGGTTGATCACCACGTCGATGCGCTTGGATTCCAGCGCGCCCAGCAGGCCGGCGAACGGCGAGGGGTGGAACTCGGCCTTGACGCCCATCTGGGCGGCCAGGGCCTTGGCGAAGTCGACCTCGAAGCCGGCCAACTGGCCGTCCTTGTCCTGGAAGTTGAACGGCGGATAGGTGCCTTCCAGCCCGACGCGCAGGACCTTGGTCGATTCGACGCGCTTGAGGCCGGTCTCGGTCACGTCGCCGGTCTTGCCCCCGCAGGCGGCCAGGGCGCCGAGGCCGAGCGCGACGGCGCCCACGCCCAGGGCGGTCAGGAATTCACGACGAGCGGGGAATCGCATGCGAAGCCTCGAAAGACGAAAGTCAGGCGCGCATTTCTATACGCCCCACGCGCCGCCGCCAGAGGCAAGCGTCGCCGGGAGCGCGCCGGACCCAACCTGACCGAGATTTAACCTGACGGCCGGCCCGCGGTCTGGCTTCCTGCGAGGCTGCGTAGTTCATCGGGGAATTCCATGGTCCTGTTCGATCCGGCCGCCGCGACCGCCGCCTATCTGGCGCAGCTGCCGCCCGAGGCCCACGCCAAGGCCACGGCCTACACCCAGGGCGGCCACTGGCTGCTGTTGTGGGGCTTCCTGGTTTCGGTGCTGGTGTCTTTCCTGATCGTGCGCAGCGGCGTGCTGGTGGGCCTGCGCCGCCGGATGGAGCGCCGCAAGCCGCGGCCTGTCCTGGTCAGCCTGGCGGTCGGCGTCGTCTACCTGCTGATCGACGGCGTCCTGAGCCTGCCTTGGTCGGCCTACGCCGGCTGGTGGCGGCAGAAGCAGTACGGCCTGACCAGCCAGGCGTTCGGCGGCTGGCTGGGCGAGAGCGCCATCAGCCTGGCGATCAGCGCCGTGGCGTTCGGCCTGTTCCTGATGGCGCTGTACGCCCTGATCCGCAGGGCGCCGCGCACCTGGTGGCTTTGGAGCGGCGGGCTGACGGCCGTTTTCATCACCATCCTGATGGTGCTGTCGCCGATCTATATCGAGCCGATCTTCAACCACTACACGCCCGCGCCGGCCGGCCCCGTGCGCGACCAGGTGGTGGCCATGGCCAAGGCCAACGGCATCCCGGCCGACAAGATCTTCGTCTACAACGGCTCCAAGCAGTCCAACGCCTACACCGCCAACGTCTCGGGCCTGTTCGGCTCGGCGCGGGTGGCGATGAGCGACACCATGTTCAAGCAGGGCGCGGACCTAGCCGAGGTGCGCGGCGTGGTCGGCCACGAGATGGGCCACTACGCCCACTACCATTCGCTGTGGATCGCCGGGGTGATGAGCCTGCTGGCCATCGTGTCGTTCTTCCTGGTCGACCGCCTGTTCGCGCCGGTCTGCGCCCTGCTGGGCGGCGACACGATCAAGGGCCTGGCCGATCCGGCGGGCCTGCCGGTGCTGAGCGTGATCCTGGCGGTGCTGTCGCTGCTGGGCACGCCGGTGACCAACAGCCTGATCCGCATCGCCGAAAGCGACGCCGACCACTACAGCCTGGAGCATTTCAACGAGCCGGACGGCCTGTCCAAGGCCCTGGTCAAGACCATCGAATACCGCGCGGCCACGCCCAGCCGGCTGGAGGAGGTGCTGTTCTACGACCACCCGGCCGTGGGCGCCCGCATCCGCCGGGCCATGGACTGGAAGGCGGCCCATCCGAAGGCGGAATAGGCGAAATAGGGCCGGGGACATGCGCTAGCGCGTGTCCCCAGTCCTCAAGCGCCGCGCCTGGAGTTGGGGACACGCACAAGCGCATGTCCCCAGCCGCTACCGCTTGCGAACGAACACCGTGCCCGCCGAATAGCCCGCGCCGAAGCTGCAGATCAGGCCGGTGTCGCCCGGCTTGAAGTCGTCGTTGGCGGTGTGGAAGGCGATGATCGAGCCGGCCGAGCTGGTGTTGGCGTAGGTGTCCAGGATGATCACGTTCTCGCCGGGGGCGGGATCGCGGCCCAGCACCTTGCGGCCGATCATCTCGTTCATGTTGATGTTGGCCTGGTGCAGCCACAGGCGCTTTAGCCCCGTCGGCTCCACGCCGATGTCGCCGGCGTGTTCGACGATCATCTCGCTGACCATCGGCACCACCTCGCGGAACACCTTGCGGCCTTCCTGCACGAACAGCTTGTCCCGCGCGCCGATCCCTTCCGGGGCCGCGCGGTTCAGGAAGCCGAAGTTGTTGCGGATGTTGTTGGAGAACTGGGTCTTCAGCCGCGTGCCCAGGATCTCCCAGCCGCCCTCGGCCTGGCTTTCCTCTTCCAGGATCACGGCCGTGGCCACGTCGCCGAAGATGAAGTGGCTGTCGCGGTCGGTGAAGTTCAGGTGGCCCGAGCAGATCTCGGGATTGACCATCAGCACGGCCTTGGCGCTGCCGGTGGCGATGAAGTCGGCGGCGGTCTTGATGCCGAAGGTGGCCGACGAGCAGGCGACGTTCATGTCGAAGGCGAAGCCCTCGATGCCCAGGGCTTGCTGCACCTCGATGGCCATGGCCGGATAGGCGCGCTGCATGTTCGAGGCGGCGCAGATCACCGCGCCGATCTCCGAGGCCGGCTTGCCCCAGCGGGCGATGGCCTGCTTGGCGGCCTCGACGGCCATCTCGGCCAGGATCGAGATCTCCTCGTTCGGACGCTCGGGCAGGATCGGGCGCATGACCTCGGGATCGACGATCCCGGTCTTGTCCATCACGAAGCGCGACTTGATGCCCGAGGCCTTCTCGATGAACT
The DNA here is from genome assembly GCF_037402475.1 of Caulobacter sp. CCG-8. Lineage (NCBI taxonomy): Bacteria > Pseudomonadati > Pseudomonadota > Alphaproteobacteria > Caulobacterales > Caulobacteraceae > Caulobacter > Caulobacter sp. CCG-8. The sequence goes on along the minus strand of NZ_JBBEUD010000001.1, from coordinate 19,532 downwards.
CGGGCGAGGAGGGCAGCAGGGCCGTGACCTCGCCGGCGGCGATGGCCTCGGCGTTGGCGGCGTTGAAGCGCTCGACATAGGTGTTGAAGGTTTCGACCAGCTCGGTGTTCGAAACGCTGAACGGCGGGGTGTACAGCCCCGTGGCGACGATGACGGCTTTAGGCAAGGCGGCGATCCCGGTGACGTTGGCGAGCCTCCGCCAAGATTAAGGGGGGCACGCCTTTCGGTTCTTGCCCGATCAATAGCACGCTTGGCGCAGCCGTCACGTTTCCCCGCGCGGCAGGAAGGTCACACCTCTCCGCTTTCGGGCCGGGAAGGGGAACGATTCCAAGCCGCCACAATCGCCACGGACGTGTCGCGATCGACACGCAATGGCCCCAAACGGGCTCGCCAGGGTCCAATGGCGGCCCAACGGCAAGGCTATCCCTGAGACCGTCGAGGCGCTCCCCCAGCCTCGCCAGTACCAAGGAGTACAACAATGAAGACTCTCATGTCGGCGGCCGTGCTGGCCGCTCCCGTGGTCGCGATCTCGCTCGCCTCGATGCCCGCCCTGGCCCAGGCCCAGGACACCGGGGTCTACGGCACGCTCGGCTACGCCGGGTCCCGCGCCGAGGGCGCCGACACCGGCGCCGTCCAGGGCCGCCTGGGCGCCAAGCTGACTCCGCACTTCGGCGTCGAGGGCGAACTGTCCGGCGGCGTCAAGGACGACAACATCGACCAGGCCGGCGTCCGCTCCAGCATCGAACAGACCCACCAGGCCGCGGTCTACGGCGTGGGCTTCCTGCCGGTGACCCCGCAGATCGACCTGATCGGCCGCGTCGGCTACGGCAACAGCCAGTTCAAGCAGACCGTGGCCGGGGTCGAGAACAAGTTCGACGCCGACAGCGTCAACTACGGCGTCGGCGCCCAGTACAAGTTCGACGACAAGAACGGCGTCCGCGTCGACTACACCCGTCAGCAGTACCGCGACGACGACGCGGCCGACGCCAACGTGGTGTCGGTGGGCTACGCCCGGAAGTTCTAGGCGCCAGGCCCCCTGAAACGAAGAACGCGCGCCTCGATCCCGGGGCGCGCGTTCTGATTCCGACATAGGCTCGCGGTCAGACCGCCGGCGGCTCCGCGCCGGGCGCGTAGTGATGGTGATGCACGGTCGGTCCGGCGCCGTAAGGCAGGCGGCCTTTCGGGTCCTCGCCGTAGCGGTTGGGACCGGGCGTGCCGTCCATCAGGTGGAAGACCAGCAGGATGATCCCGCCCACGCCGGGGATCAGGCCCAGCAGAACCATCCAGCCCGACTGGTCGATGTCGTGCAGCCGGCGGACATGGACCGCCAGGGTGGGGATGATCAGGGCCAGCGCGCCCGCCATGGCGACCAGGATCCAGACGACGAAGGCGGCTCCAACGCCGTCCTGGCCCTGGCTCTTGTTCGCCTCCGCACCCGCGACCACCAACGTCACGGTGACGATGGTGAAGGCCACGGCGACCAGGACATGGAACAGGAAGAAGAGCCAATATTCCGTCCGTCGCGAACGCCCTTCGAAATCGGCGTACCGGCGCAACGGCTCAAACATCAACGACATCGTTTTCCCCCAAGAGGCTCGGCTCGGCGAGCGCTGAACAACCCTGGCGGTACCGTAGGGCGGCGCAAGCCTCAGCGTAAAGACGCTTTTCGACCGACGCGCGTCGCCATGCCTCGGCGGAGCGGCTTGACGCCGGCGCCCTGAAGCGTGACGCTGGCGTCAAGTTTGGGAGGAAGCGTCGCTTGGACAAGGCGCTGTTGATTCAGTTGGTGGGCTCGGCCGTGGCCGTCAGCCTGCTGGTCGCCATCGCGGCCTGGGCGCGGATTTCGCGCCCGACCCCGCCGCTCGACGCCGAGGGCGCCCGGGCCCTGCTGGCCGTGGAGTTCCCCGACGACCGCGTCGACGCCCTATGGATCGCCGCCGACGGCGCGGGTCTGGTGGCGCGGTCGGGCGAGCGGGCCCTGGTTGCCTGGCGCAAGGGCGACGGCTACGTGGCCCGCGACCTGGCCTGGAGCGCCGCCCTGGCCGCCCGGCCCGACAAGGGCTTCCTCCGCCTCAAGACCGCCGACGGCGCCCCGCGCCTGGCCCTGAAGGACGGCGCCTGGCCGCCGCGGGAGTTCGCATGAAAACCTTCGACCCCGTGCAGCTTGCTATTCCTTTTTTCGTCCTGGCCGTCATCCTGGAGATCGTCCTGGCGCGCCTCGGCAAGGCGAACGCCCGCTACGAGGCCAAGGACACCGCCATGTCCCTGACCATGGGCCTGGGAAGCAGCATCGCCGGCGCGATCCTGGGCGGAGCGATCTTCGCCGCCACCATCTGGGTCTGGCAGCACCGGATCTTCACGATCCCGATGACCGCCGTCTGGGCCTGGGTGATCCTCTTCTTCGCCGAGGACCTGACCTACTACTGGTTCCACCGCATCGCCCACGAGCGGCGGTTCTGGTGGGCCAGCCACGTCAACCACCACACCTCTACCCACTACAACCTGTCGACCGCCCTGCGGCAGACCTGGACGGGCGGCGTCGTGGGCACGTGGCTGCTGTGGCTGCCGCTGTCGTTCCTGGGCTTCCCGCCGGCCATGGTGGCCATCCAGAAGGGGATCAGCCTGATCTACCAGTTCTGGATCCACACAGAGGCGATCAAGAAGATGCCGCGCTGGTTCGAGGCGGTGTTCAACACGCCCTCGCACCACCGGGTGCATCACGCGCGCAACGCCCGCTACCTGGACGCCAACTACGCCGGCATCCTGATCATCTGGGACCGGATGTTCGGCACCTTCATCCCCGAGGTCGACGAGGAGCCGTGCCGCTACGGCACGGTCAAGAACCTGGCCAGCTTCAACCTGCTGACCAACGTCTTCCACGAGTTCATCGGCATCGCCAAGGACGTGGCCGCCCACCCGCGCCACGCCCTGGGCTATGTCTTCGGCCCGCCGGGCTGGAGCCACGACGGTTCGCGCGACACCTCCCACACCCTGAAGGCCAAGTGGCGGGCGCGGCTGGAGCGGGACGGGAAGGCGACGCCGGAGACGCACGCGGCCGAGTAGGGCGGTCGGCCTAGCGTCGCTCGCGCCCCACCAGCCAGCAGGTCGCCGCCCAGGCCGAGCCGGCGGCCCAGCCGCCCAGCACGTCGTTGGTCCAGTGGACGCCGAGGAACACCCGGCTGAATCCCACGGCGGCGGCCGTCGTCGCGCCCACGGCCAGGCCGTAGGCGCGCAACGCCGTGCCCTTGGCCCCCTGGGCGAACAGGATGCCCAGCGACAGGAAGGTCGCGGCCGACAGCAGGGCGTGGCCGCTGGGGAAGCTTTCGTTGACCGCCTCGGCGGCGCGGTACCCGGCCGGCGGCCGGCTGCGCTTGAACAGGTTCTTCAGCCCCTCGCTCAGCACCAGGGCCCCGGCGAACACCCCGGCCGTCAGCAAGGCTTCGCGGCGCTTGCCGGCGAGGGCCAGGCCACCGGCCGTCACGGCGGTCAGTCCGGCCAGTACGGTGATCCCGCCCAGGGCGCTGGCCTCGGTCAGGCCCTCCTTGAGCCATTTTGGCCCGACCGGCTCGGATGGATCGCCGTCGCGCCGCAGCGCCTTGAGGATCTTCCAGTCTGACGCCTGGCCGTCGGCCTCGTTCTGGTCGTCGGCGACGTCCTGGAAGACCGCCAGGGCTGCGCCCAGGCCGAGCAGGGCGGCCAGGGCGAAGGTCTCGGTGTGGGGATTCAGGGCGTGGCGCGCGCGGTGCATCCGGCTTGAATGTGCGCGGGAGGCGCGGCGTTCCTTCGGCGAGTGCTCACGACCGCTCCAGCGGCCATCCCCGGGCGATCAGCGCCTTGACCCGGTCGCGCGCGACGGGCGCGGGCAGGCCGCCCGGCAGGAGAAGCCAGAAGCGCCGCCCGCGACGCTCGCACCGCTCGACCGCCGACCGCGCCACCCACCACGACCGGTGGACCTGGGCGCCGTCCAGCCCTTCGACCGCGGCGACCGCGTCGGCCATCCGCATCAGCAGCAGGGTCTGGCCGCCCTGGGCGTGGACCCGTACATAGTGGTCCTCCATCGACAGGGCGAAGATCGCTCCGTGGCCGGGCGGCAGGCGCCGGGCGAGGGCCGGTTTCACCTCGGCCGCCGGCGTCGCCGACTGTCCGGAGGCGCGCCCGCGCGTCCGGTCCTGGCCTGCTCGCGCCAGCCAGAGGGCCAGGACCACGAAGGCGGTGACGACCAGCACCTGGACATAGGCGTCGAGGAAATCGGCGAGCGACGGGGGCGGTCGCGTGAGGTCCGGATGCGGACCGAGCCACCAGACCAGGGCGGTCACCGGCGCGGCGGCCACGACCGACGCCGCCGCCCAGGCCGGGCCCTCGGGCAGTTTCCAGCGCCGTGCGACGGCGCCGGCCAGGGCCAGACACGGCCGCACGATCGCATAGCGCAGGGCCATGATCCGCAGCCAGTACAGGGTCCGCGCCGGCCAGTCGCGGTACGGGACCGCGCCGAACGGCCCCATGGCCACGACGATCGCGGCGCAGACCAGCATCACGATCGCCTCGCGAAGATGCTCGCGCCGGAACGCCCGGCGACCGATCGGCGAAGCGCCAAAGGGAATCGTCATGGACCAGGCCATTACACGAAGGCGGCGGTCCGTTTCACGAATTCCCGCTTGAGGCGGCCCCGGCCGAGCCCGATCCCTGGCTGGCCGCGGCGGTCGCCCGGCGCTTTCCCGCATCGGAGTTCCAGCCTTTCATGCGTCAGTTCCCGACGGCCTTCGCCCTGTCTTTCCTCGCGCTCTGCCTGTTGGGTCCGCGCGACGCCCTGGCCGGCGCCTGGCGCGAGACGCCGGTCACGATCAAGGCCCACGACGGGGTCGTGCTGGCGGGGTCGGTGCTGTCGCCCGAGGGGCGGGCGGACGCGCCCGGCGTGGTGATCCTGGCGGGTTCGGGCGGCAACGGACGGGACGGTAGGATCCAGGGTTTCCCCGCCTATCGCGTGATCGCCGAGCGGTTGGCGGTCGACGGCGTGGCGGTGATGATCACCGACCGACGGGGCGTCGGCGGGTCCGGCGGGCGCTGGCGCGGCGAGACCATCGAGGGGCGGGCCCAGGACGCCGTCCTGATGCTCCGCCGCCTGGCCCAGGATCCGGCGGTGGACCCGCGCAGGATCGGCGTGCTGGGGCACAGCCAGGGCGGATGGGTGGCGACCGAGGCGGCGGCCCAGGCGCCCGACGCGGTAGCCTTCGTCGTGCTGATGGCGGGACCGGGCCAGTCGGTGCTGGACCAGGTGGTCACCGACCAGACCAACCAGTGGCGGCTGGCCGGCCGGAGCCGGGCCGGCGTCGCCGTCAACGGCCTGGTCCTGCGGGCGGGGCTTTCGACCGTGCGGCTGCTGCCGACCCGTTGCGGGATCGCCGCGCTGGAGACGCTTTGCGGCGTGATCCACTATTCGCCGGCCGCGGCCCTGCCGACGGTCCGGGCGCCGGTGCTGGCCCTGTTCGGCGCGCGCGACAGCCTCGTGCCGTCCCGACCGAACGCCGGCCTGCTGAGCCGGGGCCTGCGCGAGGCCGATCTGACCGTCCGGACGTTCGACGAGGCCAACCACCAGTTCTGGAAGGCGGGCACGGGCGCCACGGCCGAATATCCCGCCCTGACCCCGGGCTACGTGCCGGGTTTCCTGGACACGATCAGCGATTGGGTCCTGGCGCCGCCGCCGAGGGGCGAGGAAAAACGGCGGCTCGTGTCGGCTCCGGACCCGTCCGATCGTCATCCAGAGGAGCGAGATTGAACAGGGAGGCTCCGGCATGGACGTGCGCGGGCAGATCGACGGCTATATCGACGACCAGCCGCCGGCGAAGCGCGAGGAGTTGCGCGACTTGCATCGGCGCATCCTGGCCCTCTCGCCCGACGCCCACCTGTGGTTCCTGGACGGCCGGAACGCGGACGGCAAGATCGTCTCCAACCCGAACATCGGCTACGGCGCGCAGACGCTCGCCTATGCGGACGGAGATACGAGGGAATTCTATAAGCTCGGCCTGAGCGCCAACACGTCCGGCCTATCGGTTTACGTTATGGGCCTGAAGGACAAGGCCTATCTCTCGCAGACCTATGGCGCGCGCCTCGGCAAGGCCAAGGTCACCGGGTACTGCATCAGCTTCAGATCGGTGAGGGATGTGGACCTCGGCGTGCTGGAGGAGGTGATCGCTGACGCGCTGAGTTTGAAGCAGGTGGGCGCGGGAAACCCCATCTTCCTTTAAGGGAGGCTCGCAGCGAAGCCGTATGTGGCGACACTTCGTTTCACAGCACTAGACACTTGCTATGGCGTTCCGGCAGTTTGGATAACTACCCGGTCCAACTAGTCTGGTACTGGCGCAAGCTCCTCTATCCGCAGAGAGAACGCTTTAGAAGCCGACTGCAGGTCTTCGCCAGCCTTGGGTATGAGTATGCGAAGTCCGCCGACCGTCTCAGGACCCGCGTATTGGCAAATTCGAGTAGCGACCTCGACGGCGTTTTGGGCTTCGTAGATCAGCGCGGGATCGCGGGGCGCCGCCGACAATAGCGAGAGCAAGGTGTCTCTGACGCTTTCCGCTAGAGGGCGAAATTCCAATCTGCGCGATACATAGGCTGCGTCTCTTTCCGGCCATTGTTGAAGTTGTACCTGTTCGGCGAAAATCTTGTCCTGAAATCGCATCATAACAGCCCCTGTGACGTAGCCGAAAGCTCGGACATGCTCTTCTCGCTCCAGCCGTGTCGCCTGGGTTCGTTCGATGGCGACGCGCTCCGCTTCCCGCGCTCGTTCCAGAGCGGCCTCATCGCGCAAACGACGGGCATCTGCTTCTGCCTGATTGGCGCGCTTCTGTTCATGAAGGAAGAAGCTGATCGCCACGCCCAAAGCGACAATCGATATGACGCTTTGCATCACCGAGAGAAAGCCAGTGTTGGCTTCAGCCCACGGATACCAGACACCCCACCACGTCCAGCGCCACGGTTCTGACGGACAGTTCATTAGGTTGCCCCGGTTTAAGGCCAAGCTCATAACATGGAGGAACAGTGGGAGGGCGCAGGCAAGATGCAGATATTCAGCCAGTGTTCGCCCATGGCCGCCACGCCCTGGTTGGTGAGCTACGCGCCGGTGTTTAGCGCTGGCACGGTCGCCGTCGTCGGGCTTGTCACCGGATACATCACGCTTCAACAGTGGCTGACCGCCCGCGCGAAATTGCGTCTGGATCTATATGATCGGCGTTGGCGAATTTACGAAGCCTGCACTCTGCTTGTCCAAGCCGTCCCACTGGCAAACCCTCAGCAACACGACCAAGCGTTTTACGAGGCCAAAACGAGCGCCACTTTCCTGTTCGATGCGCGGGTTGTGGAGTATATGAACATACTACCTGCGTCGGTTGCCGAGCAATCCAGGCGGATGCACCGTAATCAAGAGGTCGCAACGCCCGATGACCTGTCGTCGTTCTTCGACGGAGTCGGGTGAGAAGTAGATAAGCTGTCCGAGATTCAAGCGCTCTTCGCACCATATCTCCGGTTCGAGACTGTACGCGACGGATTCTACCGGCTGCCGAAGATTGGACTTCTGAAGCGCGCGCCTCGACGATAGGCCATCATTTTCCGCAACGCCTCAGACGCAGAGATCGCTCCAGCTCTGGTTCAGGGCGTCGCTGCCGTCGGTCTCTTCCAGCTTCAGGTCGCCTTGCGACCAGACGAAGCGCTCGGGGCCGTCGAAGCCGTCCTGCTCCTGGACGATGTCGACCTCGCCGCAGACGGAGGGGATTTCGCCGTCCCAGTGGACGAAGGTCTTGCCGAAGTCGACGCCCTGGGCCTCAGGGAAACGGTCGGCGACGGCGATCCGGGCGCCTTGGACGGCCTCGGCGTCGTCGGTGCGGTGATCGACGGCCTCGGCCTGGGTGTCGCGCAGGACATAGGCGGCCAGGCCCGCGCCCAGGCCGGCCAGCACGGCGACGGCCGCGCCGCCGGCGATCAGGTGTGTGCGGGAGAGGTTCGCCATGCCGGTCAGCCTAGCGTTGAAGGGCCAGGAGGCAAATGCGACGCCTAGTCCCGCAGCAACGGAAGCGACAACCCCATGGCCGGCCGCGCCGTCAGGATCTCGCGGCGGAAGCGGAACAGCTCGGCGGGGCGACCGCCGGTGTCGGCGTCCTGGCGGCCCAGGCCCTCGACCAGGTCCTCGCGCTCGACCACGCGGCGGAAGTTCTGCTTGTGCAGCGGCACCCCGGCGATGGCCTCGACCGTGCGCTGCAGGGCCGACAGGGTGAACTCGGTCGGCATCAGCTCGAACACCACCGGGCGGTACTTGATCTTGCCCCGGATGCGCGAGAGGCCGGTGGCCAGGATGCGGCGGTGATCCGAGATCATCGGCTCGCCCAGGGCGGCCGACAGGGCGGCGGGCTCGGCCGGATCGTGGCCCTCGGCCCGGGCCCGGTCGCGGGCGGCCTCTGGGGCAAGGCCCGCCTCGTAGAGCAGCTCGTAGCGCTCCAGGACCCGTTCCTCGTTCCACGGCGCGCCGTCCAGGGCGAAGGCCAGGCGGGCGCGCGACCACTTGCCGGCGTCCTCGCCCGCCCAGCGGCGCAGGGCCGGGGCGATGGCCTCGTCCAGCAGGGCGGGGCGGCCGTGGCGCCAGTCCTCCCAGGGGAAGAAGGCCGACCAGGGCGCCCAGGCGGTGTCGGGGACCTGGGTCTCGACGGCCGTCGGGGTCAGGCCCAGATAGCCGACCGAGACGATCCGGGCCGCCCCGGCTCCCATTTCGGCGCGCGGCGCGTCGCGGCCCTCGTCGCCGAAGGTGTAGAGCTGCTCGACATAGCCCAGCTGGAACCGGGTCTGCTCGGTGACGAAGGCCCGCAGGCCCAGCTCGAAGGTGCGGTGGCCGGCCGGGTCGAACGGGCCGAACGGCAGGCCGGGCAGGGGGCTGGCCACGTCGGTGACGGCGTCGTGCGGCCGCACGGTCAGGACCACGGCCTCGCCGTCGCGGATCGCCACCACGACCGCCGACAGGCCGATGACGACCGATGTCGATCCGCCCCCGGTCATTCGGTCTCGAACGCCATGCCGGGGGCGCTTTCGAAGCCGGCGGCGCGCGACAGCACGTGGAAGCGCTGGACGTAGCGGGCCTGGGCCTCGAACGGCGGCAGGGGCAGGATCTTCAGATCGTAGCCGGCCGGCGGCGGGCCGAAGATGGCCAGGGACTCGGCGTGCTCGAACCCGGCCAGCTGGGTGGCTTCGAAGAAGGCGCAGGCGCGGTCGGCCTGCTTGATCAGCTTCTTGATCGCGGCCGGGACCTTGGGCGGCAGGCCGAAGCGGATGTGGATGGCGTCCTCCAGCCGGGCCTCGAAATCCTTGTAGCCGATGCCCAGCGCCGCCTTGAACGGGCTGATCATGTCGCCGATCACATATTCGGAGGCGTCGTGCAGCAGGGCGGCCAGGCGCCATTTCGGCTCGAGGTCGGGCTTGATATGGGCGGCGATCTCCTCGACCACCACGCTGTGCTGGGCCACCGAGAAGCCGTGTTCGCCGGTGGTCTGGCCGTTCCAGCGCGCCACCCGGGCCAGGCCGTGGGCGATGTCCTCGATCTCGATGTCCATCGGCGAGGGGTCCAGCAGGTCGAGCCTACGGCCCGACAGCATGCGCTGCCACGCCCGGGGCGGAGTTTTATGCAGCCCTTTGGCCACGAGATCGTTCCTTACGGTGAAGGTGCAGGCCTTACACAGTCTGGCCCCACTCTAGCTGGGTTGGCCCATCGGTTGACAAAGATCAATGAGGGCCGGGCCGTTGTCTGTGGAAATGCCTCACCGTGTGAATGCTTAGACCCGGGAGATCGATCATGAGCTGGGCGAGAATCATGGCGCCGCTGGCCGGAGCCGCCGCCGACCGGGGCGTCCTGGAAGCGGCCAAGACGCTGGCCGAGGGTTTCGACGCCGAGCTGGCCTGCGTCCATGCGCCGGCCGACATGGCCGATCTGATGCCCTGGATGGGCGAGGGTTTCATGGGCGGCGTGCAGGTCACGGCGCTGGAGAGCCTGAAGGAAGCCGCCGTCGAGGGCCATCACGCCGTCGACAAGCTGGTGGCCGAGCTGGGCTACGCCCGCGCCACCGCGATCAGCCTGGAATCGCCCGTCTGGGCCGGCCTGGCCGCGGAGGGCCGCTTGTCGGACGTGATCGTGTTCGACAGCGCCGCCGCGCGCGGCAAGGGGCCGCTGGCGGAGTCGTTCCAGCAGATGATCGCCGACGAGCAGCGCCCCGTGGTCGTGGCCCGGCCGGGCCTGAAGGTCGGCGGCACGGTGCTGGTGGCCTGGGACGGCGGCAAGGAGGCCAGCCGCGCCATGCGCACCGCGCTGCCGCTGCTGCAGAAGGCCGCCAAGGTCGTGGTGGCCGGGGCGCCGGGCGCCTCGTCGCGCAATTTCGAGCTGGAGCGCCTGGTCGCGTTCCTGGCGGCCCGAGGCGTCAAGGCCGAGCCCAAGGTGCTGGAGGGCTCGGGCGGCGACGCCTCGGCCCTGCTGCTGGGCGCGGCCAAGGACGTGAGCGCCGATTTCCTGGTGGCGGGCGCCTTCGGCCACCCGCGCCTGCAGGAGTTCATCTTCGGCGGCACCACCCGGAGCCTGCTGAACAGCGACGGACCTTCGCTGTTCCTGTCGCACTAGAGCTTTGTTCCAGAAGAAGAAGGAGGGCGTTCAAATGTCCCTGTCACGCATCGTCATGCGCCTGGCCCGCAATCCCGGCACCAAGTTCGCGGGAGGCGACGACCACCGGGGCTACGCCCTGACCGCGCCGCTGACCGAGGACGGCCACCTGGACGCCGCGGCCTACGCCAAGGCCAAGGACGAGTGCGTGGTCCGCCGCTTCGCCCCCGACGAGGACGCCGCCGACGGCCGCCTGAACCGACGCGGCGAGCGCTGGTTCTTCGACTATGACGAGGGCGAGGACCTGGACGACGAGCCCGTCCACCGCCTGGGCCAGCATCGCTTCGCCCTGGGCGAATACGTCACCGTCACCGACGACGACGGCCGGCCGCTGACCTACAAGGTCATGGAGGTGACGCCGATCTAGCCGCCGACGTTGTGGCGGACCAGGGTCTTCATGTCCTCGAAGATGTCGTGGTCGCTGCCGTCGCGGCCCTTGGCCTTGACCACGGCCACGGCAAGCGGGCCGCCCTTGGGGCCGCGGGCCTCGTAGCCGACGACGCGGTAGCCGCTGACGGCCTTGTCGCTGGCCAGGATCAAGGTGGCGCGCACGCCGTCGCCGCCCCGCCGCTGGCGGATCTGGGCACCGTCGTTGGTGGCGTGGATCTCGGTGTCGCCCTCGTCCTCGTTGGTGGACTGGACGCTGACGTTGGAATTGCCGCCGCTGGTCCGCTCGGTCACCCGCTTGGTGCTGTCGCCGTCGCGGATCGTGACGTTCTTGGCGACCTTGACCTCGGCGGTGTCGTCGTTGGCGTTGATCGTCAGGCCGCCGATCTTGATGTCGGCGCCCTTGTCGTGGGCGTCGATCTTGATCCCGGGCAGGCTGATCTTGGCGCTGTCGCCACGGGCCTTGCCGCCGGGCGGCGGGGGAGGCGGCGCCTTGACCGCCGGCATCAGGGTCTTCAGGTCGGCCTCGATCGGCGCCAGGGCGGCCTCGGCGTCGCCGCCGTTCAGCGCCACCAGGCTCAGCGTGACCTCGGCGTTCTGGCCGCTGTAGAGGCAGGTCTGGCCGTCGGCCGCGGCGCTGACGCGGGTCAGCTCGCCCTGCTTGTCCGGGCAGTCCAGCCGGCTGATCGCCCGCAGCGGCTCGCGCTTGCCGGGCGTCCTGTGGTCGCCATGGCTGACCTCGACCTTGGGCGAGCAGGCGCCGGCGAGAACGACCAGGCTCGCGGCGGCCAGCAGCGTCAGGTGTCGCATAAAAGGAATCTCCCGTTCGACGCGAACGTGGTCCGGCGGCGCTCGGAAATCCAATGAAATCGCGGTAACGGCCCTATTGTCCGGGCCGCGCTCCCGAACCCTCGCGGCGGGCCAGGAAGGCCAGGCGCTCGAACAGGTGGACGTCCTGCTCGTTCTTCAGCAGAGCGCCGTGCAGCGGCGGGATCAGCTTGGTCGGGTCCTTCTCGCGCAGGGTGGACTCGTCGATGTCCTCGACCAGCAGTAGCTTCAGCCAGTCCAGCAGCTCCGAGGTCGACGGCTTCTTCTTCAGGCCCGGCACCTTGCGCATGTCGTAGAAGATCCGCAGGGCCTCGGCGACCAGCTTCTGCTTGATGCCCGGGAAGTGCACGTCGACGATGGCCTGCATCGTCGCCTCCTCGGGGAAGCGGATGTAGTGGAAGAAGCAGCGCCGCAGGAAGGCGTCGGGCAGCTCCTTCTCGTTATTCGAGGTGATGATGATGATCGGCCGGACCTTGGCGGCGATCGTCTCGTCGGTCTCGTAGACGTAGAACTCGTTGCGATCCAGTTCCTGCAGCAGGTCGTTGGGGAACTCGATGTCGGCCTTGTCGATCTCGTCGATCAGCAGGACGGGGCGGACCGGGGCCTCGAAGGCCTCCCAGAGCTTGCCCTTCTTGATGTAGTTGCGGACGTCCTTGACCCGCTCGTCGCCCAGCTGGCTGTCGCGCAGGCGGGTCACCGCGTCATATTCGTAGAGGCCCTGCTGGGCCTTGGTCGTGGACTTGATGTGCCAGGTCAGCAGCGGCGCGTTCATCGCCTTGGCCACTTCGTAGGCCAGCACGGTCTTGCCGGTGCCGGGTTCGCCCTTGATCAGCAGGGGACGTTCCAGCGCCACGGCGGCGTTGACGGCGACCTTCAGGTCGTCGGTGGCGACGTAATCGGCGGTGCCTTCGAAGCGCGAGCTCATACGGTTTCCTGACGGCGGCTCCAGCGAACCGCCTCGAACAGTTGTTCAAATCAGGACTAACCTACAGACCAACGGTCGGCCGGATCAAGCCGGCTTGTGGTCAGGCTCCGTCGCGCGGTTTCAGCAGTTCGGGCGGCGGCTTGCGGTGCCGGCGGGCGACCGAAGGCGGATCGCTGGCCGGGAAGCTGTCCTCCAGCCCTTCCTCCAACTGGTCCTCGAGATATTCGCTCTGGTCGTCGTTTTCGGATTCGGGCGCGGCGTCGGACATGGCGGCTCTCCTCTCGCCCCGTGAATCTAGGCGCTGAGGAACAACGCTTCAACGCCGGCCCGACCGTCTTGAACGTCTCAGCTCCGACGTCTCAGCTTTCTTGGGCGTAGCCGAGCGACTCGATGTCGTCCTCGGCCAGCTCGGTCGATTCGAAGTCGGCGGCGCTGTCGTCGTCGTCCGAGATCGAGTCCTCGACGTCCTCGTCGTCGCCGGCGATGGCGCTGAGCGGCTCGCGCTCGACGTCCAGGCCCTCGTCGTCGCGTTCGCGTTCCAGATCGTCGTCGATCTCGTCGGCGTCCTCGTCGTCGAAGTCATCGTCTTGTTCGTCCTCGTCGCCATCGCCGTCGGCCTGGGTGACGTCGTAGACGTCGTCCAGTTCGTCGAAATTGGCGATGTCGTCGCCGTCCTCGGTCAGATTGGTCTCGTCCAGGACCTCGGCGCCGTCCTGGTCGTCATAGTCGGTGTCGGTGGGCATGGCGGGCTCCCTGAAACCAGAAGGGCGAGGGCGACGCCCCCGCGGTCCCGGATTCAACCCGTCGTCCGTGACGATTGTTCCGTCGGTCGCGCTGGGCGAAGGCCCTCATGCGAAGGGAAGCGCGTAGCCCTTGTCCAGCAGGCGCCGGGCCATCTCCTCGCGCCGGGCCGGCCAGTCCTGGGCCAGCAGGCCCAGCCCCACCACGTCGGCCGGCGCGCCGTCCTTGATCACATGATGGCGGAACAGCGCCTCGCGCTGGAAGCCGTAGCGCTCGTGCAGCTTCCAGACGCTCTCGTTGGACAGCAGCACCTCGCACCACAGCTTGTCGAAGCCCAGGGGACCAAAGACGTACTCGATCATCCAGAACTCGATATACGACCCCACGCCCAGCCCGCGCACCGACGGGCTGGCCAGGTAGTAGGCCCAGGCGCAGCGGCGGTTCCTGGCGTCGATGTCGGCCAGGTTGGCCAGGCCCACGGGTTCGCCGTCCACCTCGATCACCCAGTATCGGCGGCGGGCGTCGCTCGCCATGCCGTCGAACCAGCGGTCGTGCTCGGCCTGGCCGATCTTGTGGTCGGTGTACATGTAGGCCGCGACCTCGGGACTGTTGCGCCAGTCCAGCAGCCTCTGACGATCGCCTTCGGTCACGTCGCGCAGGACGACGGCGTGGGACGGGGCGTCCGAGGCTCCAGTGGTCATACGCGGCGATCTCCCCCCAGGGCGGCCAGGTCCGGCCGGCCCCGCACGAAGGCCCGGACGTCGTCCGACGTGAAGGTCGGATTGGCGGCGTAGAGTCCATCGTACACCGCGCGGACGAAGTCCAGGTCGTCGGGCCGGTCCACCGTCCAGCGCACGTCGCCCTCGTCGGCGGCCTGTTCGAGCCCCTCGATCTTGAAGCGGTTGGGGTGGCGGTAGAGGAAGGGGGTGACGTGCTCGTGGTCGTAGGGGTCGCTCGTCTCGTCGGCGGCGATCTTCAGGGCCACGGATTCGAAGACCTCGACGTCCAGCCCCTTGGGGAAGCTGCGCCGGGCGGGGGTGTTGGAGGTGTAGTCGGCGCCGGAGCGCTCGTGCAGGGCCAGGGTCTGGTCGATCAGGTCGGGGTCGGCCAGGGGGCAATCGGCGGTGAGGCGCACCACCGTGCGGGTCGGACCGAAGGTTTCGATCGCGCCGATATAGCGGGCCAGCACGTCGTCCAGCGATCCGCGGAACACCTCGACGCCGGCGGCGATCAGGCAGACGGCCAGCGGATCGTCGCTGGCCTGGTCGGAGGTGGCCACCACGATCCGCTGCAGTCGCGTGGCGCGCTTGAGGCGCTCGATCTGCCGCAGGATCATCGGCTTGCCGGCCAGATCGGCCAACACCTTGCCGGGAAGCCGCGTCGACGACATGCGAGCTTGGAGGATGGCGAGCGGCAAGGGCGTACTCAAGGTTAGGTCCGGAACTTCAAGCCCGAACTCCGGCGTTCGTCTACCGCCGAAATGCGGTGGCCTCGTGGCGAAGCCTTTTCCGTCAAGCGGCCGGAAAGCGCTCGCGCAGGGCGGCGCCGACCTCGCGCATGGTCGGGTTCCAGTCGTTGAAGTCCGGCGTGATGAAGCAGCGCGTCCGCGGGTACCAGGGCCAGGTCTGGGCGCCCAGCCGGGTCCAGGACGCCGCGCCGGTCAGCATCCAGATCGGCGCGCCGCAGGCGCCGCCGAGGTTGGTGGTGGCGTTGGAAAAGCCGACGATCAGGTCCATCGCGCAGCAGAGGGCGGCGACGTCGTCGAGGTCCTGCTTCAGGTCGATGCCCGGCGGCTGCCAGATGTCGACGCCGAACTCGGCCTTGGCCAGGGCGATCTCCTCGCTGCAGTCGCCATACTGCAGGTTCACGAAGGTGACCCCCGGAACCTCCAGGATCGGCCGCCACAGCAGGAAGGGCGAGAACTGGCGGGCCCGTTCGCCGTTCAGCTTCAGGCTCTTCCACAGCAGGCCGACCTTGGGGCCCTTGGGGGCGCTCTCCTCGAGGACCCGCCGCCAGTGCGCGACCCGCGCCGGATCGGCCGTCAGGAAGCTGGGACGGGTCGGGAAGGCGGCCAGGCTGGGCCGGAACACCTCAAGCAGGTCGGCCATCGGGGCCCAGAAGTCGACGCCGCTCCAGTCCTCGATCTCGGGCGCGCCGCGATAGACCCGGCCCTCATAGGCGACGGTCTTGTGCGGGAAGACGGCGGCGTTCGGGAACGAGCGCTGGAACAACGAGACCAGCCGACGCTCGACCGCCAGGGTCAGCTTGCCGTCGGGCCCGAGCGCCTCGACCACGTCGGGCAGCATGTTGGCGAACATCACCTCGTCGCCCAGGCCCTGCTCGGCGCAGATCATCAGCGACTTGCCGGCCAGGTCCATGCCTGGGCTCCAGCGCGGGGCGTCGATGGTGAAGCGCGGGGCGTCGCTCAGGTCCTTCGAGAGCCGGGCCTTGTAGGCGCTCCAGCCTTCCCCGACCCGGCCCAGGGACAGCAGGGTGGTGGCCCGGCCGAACTGCATCGTCGCCAAGTCCTCGGCGGATTCGGCGAAGGCGATCGCCCGGTCGCAGTCGGCCAGCGAGCCCTCGACGTCGCCCAGATCGAGCTTGGCGTAGGCGCGGTTGTGGTAGGCCTTGCCGAAGCGCGGGGCCAGCCGCAGCGTCTCGTCGAAGAAGGTCAGGGCCGTCTTGCCGTCGCCCTGGCTGCACAGGATGGTGCCCAGGGTGTTCCACAGCAGCGGCTGTTCGGGATTGTCGTTGATGGCCGGGCGCAGGACCTCGATGGCTTCCTCGCAGCGATTGAGGTCGCGCAGGGCGCAGGCCAGGTTGTTGACGCCCTCCAGGTCGCCGGGGCGGGCCTGGACGTAGTGGGCGAAGAACTTCACGGCGATTTCCGGCATGTTCAGGCGGAAGGCCAGGCGGCCCAGGTCGCCGGCGACGCCATCGTGGTTGGGCAGCAGCTTCAGCGCCGCCTCGTAGCAGTGCATCGAGCCGGCGAAATCGCCGATCTTCTCGCGGGCGATGCCCAGCACGTGCCAGGCCACGCCCAGCTTGTCGTCGAACTCCAGGGCCTTGAGCGCCAGCTTCTCGCCCTTGGCGAAGTCGCCGCTGTGCATGGCGCGCAGCGAGCGCTCCAGCTGCCGCGAGGCCTCCCGGTTGCGGACCTCGTGGACCTGGCGATCCAGCCGCTCCAGGGCCTCGGCCGAGGCGGCGTCGCCGGTCGCGGTCTGGAAGCCAAGGTTAACGGCCTGGGCGACGGATTCCTGGGCGACGGCCAGCGCGGCGGCCGAGATCTGGGTGTCGCGACTGCGGGACATCTATTGAAGGCCTTGGCGGTTGGAGAGAGTCATCCTCTGGGTCAGTATGTTTAATTGTATCCTAAGCTGCGTCTCCCGGTCGCAGGCTTGGCAAGGGGACGTTAACCGCCTCCGCCTAGCTTCTGCTCCGAACCGCTATTCCGGCGGATGGGGCGACACGGCAATGCAAGAGGGAGCGGCCTTGTGCCATTGAAGCTGTCGCTGAAACCCGGCGAGAAATTCGTGCTGAACGGCGCGGTCGTCCAGAACGGCGACCGTCGCGGCGTGCTGGTCCTCCAGAACAAGGCCTCCGTGCTGCGTGAGAAGGACATCATGCAGCCCGACGAAGCCACGACGCCGGCGCGCCGGATCTATTTCCCGGTCATGATGATGTACCTGGACGAGGCCGGCGCCGAGCGCCAGTACGAGGAATTCGCCACCCGCCTGACCGAATTCATGGGCGTGGTGCGCAATCCCGACGTGCTGGGCGACTGCATCGCCATCTCCAAGCACGTGATGGCCCGCGAGTACTACAAGGCGCTCATGCTGAGCCGGAAGCTAATCGAGTACGAAGATCAGAGGTTGGGGCATGTCTCTTAGGGCCTATCAACAGACGGCGACGCGGACCGAAAACCCGCGCGAGATGGAATACCGTCTGTTCGGTCAGGTGACGCGCGCCCTCATGGCCGCGTCCGAAGCGCCGGCGGACGACATCGCCACGCGCATCGACGCGCTCGACTGGAACCGGCGCGTGTGGTCGGCCCTGGCGACCGACTGCGCGCTGCCGGAGAACACCCTGCCGGTGCAGCTGCGCGCCAGCATCATCTCGCTCAGCCTCTGGGTCGGCCGCCACTCCAGCGCCATCATGCGCAAGGAGGAGGATTTCGAGCCGCTGATCGAGATCAACCGCATGATCATGCAGGGCCTGGCCGGCCGTTCCGACGGGGCCTGATCCCGGCCCGTCTCCGGCGGGCCAGCTTGAATTGAGCCGTCATGGCGAGGCGGGCGTCGGTTTCGGCGCCCGCCTTTTCAATGCGCGGACGACCGGGCAGGGGGGGGGGGGGCGACGGCAAACCTTTCCGGTAAAAGCTGCCGCCCGGCTGTTTCTGCAGGCGATCGTCGGCGTCGCGGCGAACGCGGTATTCCAGAAATCCATTTGAAAACAGCGACTTAACAAGTCTCTCCGCGCGGCGCCGATTGGCCCGCCGCTTGCGATGGTTCCCGCGGGCAAAACGCCCGACCGGCAAAACGCCGGGGCAATCCTCCCAAAATGGCGAGAAACACCATGCTGAACTCGATCAACACCAATGCCGGCGCCATGATCGCGCTGCAAAACCTGAACGCCACCAACTCGGAGCTCCAAAACACTCAGCAACGCATCAACACCGGCAAGAAGATCTCCAACGCCAAGGACAACGGCGCGATCTGGTCGATGGCCAAGATGCAAAGCGCGACGTCGAGCTCGCTGAACGCCGTGAAGGATTCCCTCCAGCGCGGTCAGTCCACG
Organism: Caulobacter sp. CCG-8; assembly: GCF_037402475.1. Classification (NCBI taxonomy): domain Bacteria; kingdom Pseudomonadati; phylum Pseudomonadota; class Alphaproteobacteria; order Caulobacterales; family Caulobacteraceae; genus Caulobacter; species Caulobacter sp. CCG-8. Next base: position 1,173 of record NZ_JBBEUD010000001.1, on the reverse strand, counting down.
ATCGATGTCGGCCTTGCCGCTGGCGACACCATCACCGACCTGCTCGGCAAGATGAAGGAAAAGGCCCTGGCCGCCTCCGACACCTCGCTGAACACCGCCTCGTTCAACGCCCTGGTCTCGGACTTCACCTCGCTGCGTGACCAGATCACCAAGGCTGTCACCAACGCCAAGTTCAACGGCGTCAGCCTCGTCGACGGCACCACCACCAAGCTGCAGTTCCTCAGCAACTCGGACGGTGTCGCCTACACGGTGAGCGCCAAGACTCTGTCGCTGAAGGGCCTGGGTCTGACCACGACCTCGACCTTCACGACCGCCGCCGCGGCCAAGACCATGATCGACACGATCACCAAGTCGATGACCACGGCGACGAACAAGCTGGCGAGCCTGGGCACCAGCTCGACCGGTCTGGACATGCACCTGACCTTCACGGGTAAGCTGCAGGACAGCCTGGACTCGGGCGTGGGCAACCTGGTCGATGCGGACCTGGCCAAGGAAAGCGCGAAGCTGCAGTCGCTGCAGACGAAGCAGCAACTGGGCGTTCAAGCCCTGTCGATCGCCAATCAGACGCCTCAGTCGATCCTGTCGCTCTTCAAGTGATCGGCGACTAGGCTCCAAGAAGCGATCAAAGCCGGACGGTCTACGGACCGTCCGGCATTTCTTTTTCCACGGACCGGCGTTCGTCGAATTGTCCGAAGCCAACCTAAAATTGCCCGGCATATTTTGCCGAGGCGATATGTCGCCCGGCAGTTATTGCCCATCAAAATCACAGTAAACAAAACTATAACTTTGCAATTTCAAGCTGTTGGCAATTTCTGCCTACTGGGCAGTTTTGGCCCGATCATTGCTTCCTAGTTCGATGAGCAAAAAGCTCCCGGCAGTCAAAATGACGTCGGAACCCTTGAATAGGAACTGTTGCGATGCCGCTGAATAGCATCAACACGAACGCCGGCGCGATGATCGCCCTGCAAAACCTGAACGCCACCAACAGCGAGCTTCAGGTCACGCAACAACGCATCAACACCGGCAAGAAGGTCGGTACCGCCAAGGACAATGGCGCTATCTGGGCCATGGCCAAGAACCAGTCGGCCACTTCCAGCTCGCTGAACGCCGTGAAGGACTCGCTGCAACGCGGCCAGTCGACCATCGACGTGGCCCTCGCGGCCGGCGACACCA